>JAFAWX010000191.1 GCA_019241535.1 Acidobacteriota bacterium
AAAATTCCGAACTTGGCATCTCGGTACCACTCGGGCGCTTCGTACTTTTCAAGCGACTCCCACTCAGCGCGAAACGGTCCCTGGTGTCCCATGCGCTCGATGTCCTTCAGGAGGGCTGAGCGTTGCGCGTCAAATTTGCTGCTGGCCTTTTGCCATAGCTGGTCGAGGCTTTCAGGATCCTGAGAGGCGGTGGACGCGGTTGCACTCTGCCCGTGCAGCGACGAAGCCGCCGATAGGGACATCACCAAAACGCCGATTCTGAAGATTGAGGTAGTGCAAAAGTTAGAGAACATGGCGGTTTTCATGATGCAAGTGACTCGCCCGGCGATGAATCCAGCTTGCTTAGTCTCCACCAAAGCAATCCGTAAACAGCGACAAAAACAAAACAGACCAGCGGCACCACGAAGCCGATGCGCATGGAATGTTGGTCAGCGATATGGCCCATGAATGGCGGGGCAATCGCTCCGCCGACAATGGACATAACGATTAACGATGACCCGAGCTTCGTATGCTCCCCCACTCCGCGAATTCCCAACGCAAAAATCGTCGGAAATCCGATTGACATGAAGAAAAAGCTGGCGAACATCGCGTACAGCCCGGCTTTACCGCCGCCCATAGTGATTGCAACCAGGACAACATTAATGGAGGAGTAGATTGCCAGTACCCGGTCCGCCCGGAATTGACTAATAATGGCACTACCACAGAGGCGGCCAACCATGAACAACACAAAGCCAATGGCTCCCAGCCACCTTGAAGCCTGCAGGCGGGTCACACCCGGATCATTTTCGAGGACGTAATTTACAAAAAAGCTGAAAATGCCGGTCTGCGCGGCTACATAGAACGCCTGTGTAATGACGCCAAGCGTGAAGTGGGTGCGTCGGAACATGTCCCAGTTTCGTGAAACCAATAGGAACGCCGCAATATATGCGATGATCAGCAGGCCATATTTCACCGGCTGGAACAAAACTTCATTGAAATGAAGCAAAGTCCAAACCAGGCCTAGAATCGGGGCGATGAAGAAATACAGCAGACCGAGCACTGCAGCTAAGGCGATTGCAATACTCAATAATTGAGATGCCGACGCTTTAACACGGCTCACGGTCGAACCTGACGGATGGCTTTCATCTTTAACGTGTAAATCGGGGACTCGCGACATAGCGAAAACGATCAGCAGAAGAAGCACGAATAGCCCAATGCCCATGTAGGGCATGGAAAGGCCAGCATTTGAATTCGCGTCGCGTTTTGTGGAAAAAACAAAGTAGCCGCCAACCATTGGCCCGAGGATCCAGCCGGCGCCATTCAATGTCTGTGCGATATTGATGCGGGTGGGCCCTCTTTCGGGCGATCCCAAAACTGTCACGTACGGATTCGCAATCGTTTCCAGGCAAGTCATGCCCGCGCCAATGACAAATAGGCCCAGCAGAAACGCCCAGTATGTCCCAATATTCGTTGCGGGAATGAACCAAAACGCGCCCGCCGCGATCAAAGACAAGCCAAGGAGAATGCCGCCTTTGTACCCGGCTCTCTTGGCAATCAACCCGGAAGGGATGGCCATCAAAAAATAGGCAAGATAATTCGCCGCTTGTACCAGCCCAGATTGCTCTTTGTTGATGTGCAACGTGTCCTGAAAATGCTTGTTAAGGATGTCGATCATGCCGTTGCAGAAGCCCCAGAGCAGAAACAAGGACGTGATCAGGATAAAGGTGACACTGAGATTTTCGCCCTGAGCTGTGCGAAACAGGCCAGGTCTGGCGGCGGGGCGGGCCGTAACAATTGACTCACTCGTGTACGTATTCACAGTAGCTAATCCATCGTGATCAAAATTTTATTGAACCGCGACGGGCTCTCGCTCCAAGAGCGCAATGCATCCGGCCCTTCCTCTAGCCGAACGATCCGGCTCACAGCCTCGTTCACTGGAAACCTTCCTGCTTGGAGTAGCTTAATGACTGCCTGAAAGTCTTCCGGCAAGGCATTCCTAGACCCAAGAACGTCTAATTCTTTTTGCACGAAAAGGCGGCTTTCGTAGCTCACCAGTTCTTTGGCATATCCGATGTACACAACTCTCCCCGCAAATGCGACTTCTTCTACCGCTGCACGGAACGTTGCCGGTGTGCCAACCGCTTCGATTGCGACATCCGGGCCGCGGCCATCGGTTACTTCGCGCAAATCATCGTGCAGTGATTGCTTGAGGCTGTTGATGGTGTGAACTCCGCCCGCTGCTCGCGCCAATTGCAACTTTTCATCATCCACATCAATGCAGATGGTGCGGGCCCCGCGCGCGTTTGAGGCCGTCACCGCCCCCAAACCTACTCCGCCGCAGCCGAAAATCGCTACCGTGTCATCGGCGGCAACTCGGCCCCGCGCCACGGCATGAAAGCCAACAGTCAGTGGTTCAACCAAACATAATTCCTTTGGCGTGAGTTTCGCAGGATACAACTTGTCTGAAGGCATCACAATAAATTCCGTGAGAGCGCCGTCCCTTTGCACGCCGAGAGTTTGGTTGAACCGGCACGCATTCGGCCGCCCGCGCCGGCACGACGTGCATTGACCGCAGCTCGTATAAGGGTTCACAGCTACGTTAGTTCCGGGCAGCAGAACACTATTTCCCTTAACGACGCTGGCACTCACTTCATGCCCAGGAATCCTCGGAAAGGACACCAATGGATTCAGTCCCCGAAACGAATTCAGATCGCTTCCGCAAAGACCGACCATTTGGACGCGCAACAGAATAGTGCCATTCGTTACCGCAGGCTCAGGCACGCTCTCGACGGAGGCTTGTCCTGGTTGCTGAAGCACGAGCGCCCTCATGTCTCAATATCCTCTTCCCGGGTGGTAATTGCTGTCTCCCTATCCTTGGCTCTCGGCCGCCGTTTCCGGCGCGGACTGCAGCGCGAAGGCGAGCTTCAGCCGGTCCATCCCAGTATCCGCAATCGAGTTCGAAAAATACCGAGGTATAGGGAATTCGCATGTTGGTCTTGACCAGCAGCACTCTGAAGATTTCACCAATTCGATCCAGCCTGGAGATGATCTCTTCATGCGGCAGAGCGCAAACTTCACGGCCTTTGACCATAAGACCCAGCTGCTCTCGGTATGAAGTGACACCTGGTGCGTCATCCTCCATGATGAAACTCAGTTCCTGGTCGGTATAGATTTTGGGTTTGACGTGCTTACATTCGCGCAGGATTTCAAATGTCCTAGCAAGGACGGTCGTGTGGCCGTCATTGGCAACAATGGTTTCGATTCCTTGCTTGGATTGCGCCGGATAGGCTGAGTCGGCGATCGTAACCCAATTGCGGTGTCCATAAAGTTGTAGCCGGTCTTTGAGAATTTCTTCCCAATATTGCTTCATTTCAGCGTAAGTTCCTCATCCGCGCAAATGGCGACTTTGCCGCACCTTCCCGATGCCATGAGTGCATAGGCTTGCGCGGCATCTTCCAAAGAGAAGCGGTGGGTGATGATCTCAGCCGGGTGCAGGTTCCAGCGAACTAGCCGTTCAACCAATTCCTCCATGAGCCATGTCGTTGTCACCCATGAACCGTAGATAGACTTCTGATCGTGAATCATGTCCGGGGAAGGATTGAATTCCACCGTTCCCCCTTCGCCGACAAAAGCAATCTTCCCCCACTTCCGGGTTGCCCGAATTGCAGTCGAGCGCGCGGCTGCATTCGCCGAGCAATCAATTGCCCGTTCAACTCCAAAACCACGCGTTAGGTCCCGAACCTGAGCTACATTGTCGCTGTCTGCATTCAGTACAAAGTCGCATAGATTGAGGGACACAGCCAATCGCAGTCGTTCGGCAACAACTTCAATTCCTATAATTATCTGAGCGCCCCTCTTGCGGCAAAGTGCGGCCGCGGCGAGCCCGACCGGCCCGAGTCCGGTGATAAGCACAGAATGATCGCCGTTTACTCCTATTTTTTCAATCGCTTCATAAACGGTTCCGAATCCGCATGCAACCTGTGCACCATCCGCGTAGGAAAGCTCGTCAGGAAGGGCGATGAGGTCTTTCTCCTCTGCAATCATGTAATCGGCCATACCGCCATCACGTTGCCAGCCGTAGGCCCTCCGGTATTTTTCGCTCGTGCAGGAGATCATGTACCCGCGACGACAGTCGTTACAAACGCCGCAGCCGGAAATGTGATATACGAGCACGCGATGGCCTACATCAAAACGACGGCAGCCAGGCCCGACCTCCACGATCTGGCCGCTTGGCTCATGGCCGGCGATTACTCCCTGATAACCCTCAGGGCCTCGACCGAGGTGCTGGTGATATATGCAACGCATATCGGAACCGCAAATGGTGGACGCCTTCACTCTCAGCAACACTTCTCCATGTCCGGGGCGAGGTACTGGCAAAGTGCGAAGCTCGACTTTGTCGTTCCCGGGCAGAAACGCGGCCCGCATACTCTGCCGGTACGCTGCCATGCCCTCGACCTTTCGCAAAGTTGTGGAATTCCACATCATGGAGCGGTAATTTCCCCGTTCAGGTCCCAAAGATCTTCCCAGGATTGGCCTTCCTTCCAGAGAAACACCTGACCTTTGATAAGCCGGCAAGTCCGGTCGATAGCGTTGATCTCGCGCATATTCTCATCCGTGAGCGGTTCGCTCACCACGCCTTCGAGATTACTGAGATAGTGGCTGCGATTGCTTGAAAAGGGAATAGGCACTTGTCCGCGCTGGACAGCCCATTTTACGCACACTACCGCAGGGTGTACTCCGAGGCGCTCAGCAATTCTCACGATTACCGGGTCATCAGTTGGTGCGCTGTCTTCGGGAGTACGATCTCGCTCTGGGCGCCCCGGAGAACCGATCGGGCAATAGCCAACCGGCACCATAGCATTGTTTCGCACGAATTCGAACAGCTCCGGCTGCTGAAAGTGCGGATGCAACTCCATTTCATTCGCGGCTGGCTTAATACGGGCATCAGCCAAGAGAAGGTTTAACTTGGGAATCGTCATATTCGAGGTGCCAATATGTCGAACTAAACCGAGATCCACCAAGGTCTCCATCTTTCGCCAAGTCTTCATGTACTCCGTGTGGATGTAGGGTTTTGCATGCTTACTGCGCGAATTCACGTCGCAACCCGGAGCGTGATAATTAGGAAAAGGCCAGTGCACGAGGTATAGATCCAGATAATCGAGCCTGAGGTCGGCGAGGGACTGCCGGCAGGAAGGGACCACATCGTTCTCGCCATGCTTGTCATTCCATAACTTCGAAGTGATCCACAGTTGCTTGCGCTGAATGCCGCGCAATGCGTAGCCGATCTCGTGCTCATTGCCGTACACGGACGCACAATCGAAATGGCGGTACCCGACAGCCGCAGCTCCTTCCACCGCCGCCGCGACCTCGGAAGCAGAGACATGATCTGATCCAAACGTCCCCAAACCGATAGCCGGCATCTGGGCTCCGGTATACAGAACGCGGCGCGGTATCAGGGTAGGGTCAATAGCAGCGGTAATTGAGAACTCAGAATCGAGTTGCGTCTTCATCCCGATTTGCTCGTCCAAAAGTTCAAAATTAGCAATAGTTGTGTCCCATCACTCGCCGTCCTTAACATCGGGCGTGAGTGCGTATCCGGCACCATAAATCGGTAAAGTTATCGATGTCAATCCCAAAATTCTACGTCCGTGGTCTCGTGTTCTATACTGACTCGTTTATGAGCACCCGAATGAAGGATATCGCCAGAGATCTCGGGGTATCCGTGATCACGATCTCCAAGGTTTTGCGCAATCATCCCGATGTGGGCGATGAAACCCGCGAGCGAGTGCTCGCGCGTGTAAAGGAGCTGGATTACCGTCCCAACTTAGCGGCGCGGAGTCTGGTAACAGGCCGCACATATCTGGTTGGCCTTGTTGTTCCAGACCTGCTTCATCCTTTCTTCGCCGAGATTGCGAGGTCTCTTTCCGAGGCGTTACGCACAAGTGGCTACTACCTGATCGTTTCCTCCTCGGACGAAGATCCGGATCTTGAGGAACAAGAGATTAATCAACTGTTAGCACGGCGCCTGGACACCCTTATTATTGCGTCCTGTCGTTCGACGGTCGAGCTCTTTTTCCGAATCGAGAAGCAAAAAACGCCTTATGTGTTGATCGATCGTACGTTGCCTGGCCTCTCGGCAAACTTCGTAGGGGTTGATGATGAAGGCGTGGGAATGCTGGCTACCAAGCACTTGATCGACGTCGGCTGCAAGAGGATCGCACATATTCGAGGGCCGGAAACCAGCCCCGGCATCCGGCGAGTGGAGGGATACAAACGGGCTCTGACCCAAAGTGGTCTAAAAGTCATAGAGGATTACATCATCACAGAACCCAAGGGAGATGTCGAAACCAGACAGCGCGGCGCGGAAGCTATGCGACAGCTCTTGAATCTCAAGCCACGACCTGATGGAATCTTCTGCTTCAACGACCCTATGGCTATGGGAGCAATGAACTACGCCCTGGATCAAGGGATACGCATCCCGGAGGAGATCGCCATTATCGGCTGCGGAAACCTTCACTACGACGATGCCCTTAGTGTTCCACTCTCGAGCATTAATCAACACAGCCGTCGCATTGGACAGGAAGCTGCGCGGATTGCCCTTGGGATTTTGAATTCGAAGATAGCGCTTAAGCCCGAGAGCGTGATAATTCAGCCGGAGCTAATTGTGCGCCGATCGACGCAGAGAGCTAGAACTAAGAATGTACCCTCCAGGGCGAAGCCACGCCTTTAGAGTTTTCTAAGTGCCACTGCCAGTTGTCCGCCTTTCGGTTTCGCGACGTTCGCGGCCACGTCCTTGACAAACAGAGACTGCTCTGATATTCGCATTCCTTACAGTTATCGATATTCATGAATCAATAGCCTGCGCTAATGCCAGTGGACCGGCGGACATTCCTGGAGTCTAGCGGGATGGTGGCACTCGGTGCTTTTGCGAGTGTTTCTCATCTTGTTGGCGCTGCAAGTGCGGTAGAGGGTTTTCAGTGGAAGACGGATGGATTGATCTTCACCTTCGACGTCACGTCAGGCAGGTTGCGCCAAAGACGGCTCACTCCAATAGGTACCCAAGTTTCCGACAATTCTTCCGGTGTTGAAGTCGCGATCCAATGCAGTGGCGAGAATTCTCCCGATCAAGGCATGAAATCGGGCATGGGCCAACCAGGAGCTCGATTGCTGTTTGCGGGCAAACGGGAGGAGTCGACCCCCCGGGGCATGCGGTTGGTATGCGCGCATACAGACTCCAAGGTGGGTCTGCAGGTGGAATCTGTTTATGAAGCCTACGACGGACTTCCCGTAGTCCGTCGACATTCGCGGGTCAGAAATGCAGGAAGCTTGCCTGTAGGTATCGAATTTTTGAGTTCAGCGATGCTTCACGGCCTTGCTGATCCTCAGAACTACGACCGTCAGCTCTGCATCCATGTTGCTTTCAATAGCTGGATGTCGGAAGGACAGTGGCACAGGTTGCGTCCGTCAGAGATGGGATTGGTCGAGAACGAACGCACGAGCTGGTCGCAAGCAGGAGCAGGCAGCATCGGAAGTTGGTCCACTGAGCGGTATCTGCCGATGGCAATGGTTGAAAACACGAAGCTGGGGCTGACTTGGTTCTGGCAAATCGAACACAACGGCTCCTGGTACTGGGAAATCTCCAATGTGTCCGCGCGCGACAACTACGCCGATGACATCTACGCGTACCTCGGCGGCCCCGACGATCTGCACTCCGCAGCCTGGAAGAATTTGAAACCTGGTGAACGCTACGAGACCGTACCCGTGGCCATTGGATGCGTACGCGGCGGCTTCGACGAGGCGGTGGACGCGCTGACGCGGTACCGGCGTACTGCTTGTCTAAGAAACCATAAAGATAATTCGCGATGCTCGGTCGTGTTTAACGACTACATGAATTGCCTGTGGGGTGACCCGACCGAAGCCAAGGAATCGCCCATAATCGCCGCCGCGGCGGAGGCCGGTTGCGAATACTTCGTTATCGATGCCGGATGGTACGCCGAGGCAAACGAAGACTGGAGTCTAACCATTGGCGCGTGGCAGCCTTCTCGCACGCGATGGCCGCACGGGCTTAAATTCGTGTTAGATCAGATCCGCCAAACGGGAATGATTCCTGGATTATGGCTGGAGCCCGAAGTGGCCGGGGCGAAGTCGGTGCTCGCGCAAAAAGCAGACAACTGGTTCCTCGTACGTCACGGCAAAAGAGTGTTTAAGAATTCGCGCCTTCTGCTCGACTTTCGCAATCCCGAGGTAAGACTGTATCTCGATCAGGTGATCGCAAGACTTGTGAACGACTATGGTGTCGGGTACATAAAAATGGATTACAACGTCGATTCTCTCCAAGGGAGCGAGACCGACGCCGATAGCTTTGGACAAGGCCTCCTGGAGCACAACCGCGCGCACCTTGCGTGGTTGGACGGTATTCTGAATCGATACCCCGACCTAGTCATCGAAAACTGCGGCAGTGGAGGCGGGCGCATGGACTATGCCATGCT
>JAFAWX010000197.1 GCA_019241535.1 Acidobacteriota bacterium
CTTACCAGCGATGGCTGGAAGATAGAGTGCGGTTTAAACGCGTGATGTGTTCCTCTGCCAGGGTAAGGCTTCCGACTTCCTCGGATAATCCTCCACTGGCCAGCCATTTCCAGGGTTGCCCGTGCGTGCGGCGACCATTATAGGCGAACTGGCCTGACGAGACGCGAAAGGTTGCTTTGAATTGCGGAATCGGGATCGCGCTTCTTGAAGGCGCTGCTGAAGGCGTTCGACGCAGCCCGGCTCGCTACTGCGGCAGTCCGACTTTGCGTACCAACTCGGGGAATCGTGAGTCGGAACGTAGGGGGTCGAGTAAGTAGTCGGTCTTCAAACCGAGCAGATTGGCGTCGCGCTCCTGATAAGCGGTGTTCAGCCACCGGAATGCCTCATCCTGGTTCCCAAGGTTGGCATACAAGCCACCAATCGTGTAAGCGGACCAGTAGCCACTATTACGTTGCGCTCGCCGCGTCTCGATGCCTTTGGTCAGCGCTCCCTTCTATCCCTGAGAACGAAATCCTTGTTCTAGGGCGGAAGCAAAATCAGTTTCGCTTTGGTCGCCGGAAAGTTGCCCGTAGGCCTTCCATTCTTCGATGACCTGCGGGTACATGTTATTTCCCCAATACGCTTGGGCCAAACACAAGTGCGCGAGAGCAAACGTTGGGTTATCGTTTGCCAGCTGCTTACAGGCGGCAATAGCCTGGTCGTACTCACGGGTCCAGATGTGAACGTATCCCTCCTGAAAACCTGCGCTTGGCGACTGCGCATCGAGTTGGCGGGCGAGTTTGGCTTCAGCAATCGCTAATTTATCCCGGCCACCAATCGTGCCGATATCGTACGAGTACCACTGGGTACCACTGGTGGGCGGTGGCATCGTTGGGATCGAGTTCGAAAGCCTTCTTGTATTCCGTTTCGCCTCCGGCAAAATCCCAGTCGTATTCCATCTCGCTGGTGCCCAGTACCGCATGGGGATGGGCTAACGTGGGGTCCAATTCCAGGGCCTGCGGGCAGCGGCATTCGCCTTCGGGAAGTTTTCACTCCGGGTGCCGCCAAGGCTGGGCAGTAAGCTGTGGGCGTCGGCCAGGCCCGAGTACGCCAGGGCATAGTTGGGATCTTTAGCAATGGCTTGGTTGAAGTAAGAAATCGCTGTGGTGTGATTTCAGGAAAGCTTTGTTTGTTCCAGTGGTAAAGGCCTCTCAAATAGAGTTCGTAGGCCTCTGGATTCTGGGTGCCCTGTTTGCTGACCTGCTGTTTTTCCGATGTGCTTAACTTGGATCGCAATTTTTCCGCGATATCGCGCGCAATCTGTTGCTGCATTGAAATGGTTTAACGCCGACGCACCCTGTGCTTCCCGGCGGAATCGAGCTAGCATATGCGGATCTTTGGCGATATCGTCTGGAAGGAATTTCAGCGCGACGAAACGGTGCAGGCGAGTGTCTTCCGCCTTGTAGACAACGCCCATTCCGCCACCACCGACTTTGGCCACGACGCGGTAGCGTGAAATGGTCTGACCGATCATCTTACGGCACGAATCTTACGTCCTTAACACCGAGCGAGTCAAGAAAAGCAGGACCATGAGTTAAGATCGACGCGCCATGAATCGCTGCGCTCACGCTAAAAATCTAGACTTCCTTTTATGGCCATCACCGTCTTGAGGAGAACAATGACTAGTAAACGGGCAACCTGCCTGATCGTTGGTGCATTTGTGATTTTACTTCCAATTGCGGTTCTAATCGCAGCCGAGCCAGGCGCCAAAATGCCGCCCCACGTACCCTGGCCCACGACCGGTTGGCGGAAAGCAACACCGGCCAGCGTGGGCGTCGACAAACAATCCTTGGAGAGCTTTGATGCGGAGCTTGCGGTCGGCAAGTATATGCTGGTTGACAGTTTCCAGGTGTTCCGCTGTGGAGCGGAAATCTTCGCGCGAACCTATGCTCATGATTACGGTCACATCTACGCAAAAGAGGCGAAGACGAAAGGGCCGCTGAACGCGCGCCTGAGCGGGCCCTATAACTATTTCGATCCCAACTGGCATCCCTTCTATCACGGTACGGACATGCATACCATGCAATCAGTCAGCAAGACGGTCACGTCGGTGATATTGGGGGTGGCCATCACGCGCGGTGATTTCAAAGCCAGCCTAAACACTCCCGTGCTGAATTTCTTCGATGTGGCGAGAGTAAAAAATGTGGACGCTCGGAAGCGGCGCATGACGCTCAAGCACGTTCTCACCATGACCACCGGCTTGAATTGGAATGAAGAGGTTCCCTACGACGACCCCCGCAGTGACTCGAGCCTGATGGAGGCAACTGATGACTGGGTGCAATACGTGATCGACAAACCTATGGCTCAAGAGCCCGGCAAGGTTTTCAATTACAGCAGCGGAGCGACCGAGCTGCTTGCCTACATCTTCCAGAAGGAAACAGGGCAGGATATTGACGCGTATGGAGAAAAATATCTTTTCGCACCGCTCGGCATGAAGCACCACTGGAAACGCACGTATCTCGGAGTGGTTGATACCGAAGGCGGCCTGTTTCTGAATGGTGATGATTTGGCCAAGATCGGCTACCTTTATCTGCACAACGGATCGTGGGAGGATAAACGGATCGTATCGAAAAACTGGGTTACGGAGTCTCGAAGACCTTACATTGGCGCGGAGGACAAATTCCAGTACGGGTTCCAGTGGTGGCTGTACCCTCTGAACGGAAGGTTTGTTTGGATGGCGAGAGGATTCGGCGGCCAAGAGTTGATGGTCTTCCCTGAGGAAAATCTAATCGCGGTTTTTACTGGCTGGGAAATTCTCAAGGATTCGTCTCCGACGAAGGCTCTAATTGACCGGTTATTGCCTGCTGTGAAACCAATTCAATGCGCTGAAACCGAAGGTAAGAGTTAGCTGAGTGCATCCGCGACCAGGGACTTCAATGAGCCCCGCGATCAAGCTTGCTCAACATCTCACTCATCGGTCGCGGTCACAACAGGGGAGGCCTTGAAAATCTGCGTGCCTGGCAGCCCGTGCGGTTCCCTTATTCCCGTACTATGGACAGCGTTCGTCTTCCGCTTCACAAGAAAGCACGGCAAAGCCAAGGGAATTCCCGGAACTCAGAGAGTCTTTAAGGCTGCAATGACACACCGGCTGGGTGGCAGCTAGGAACGAGAGCAGCCACGATAGCACGCACGCAACCTCAGTCACTGTGCGATAATGCCCCGCGCTGGTTGAGATGCAACTTGCCCAACAGTCCGGAACCTTCGTACATGGCGCCGAACCGAGATCCAGAAAACGCTCAAACCAGCGACTTTCCTAGTCCTCCAGACAAGGATGATCCCAGCAGCGTCGTTCACGGTTCCCGAAATCTTCAATGCTGCTGCGCACTTTGTAGACAGGCACATTGAGGAAGACCGTGGGAGCAAGATCGCTATCGAGTGTGGGGATACCCGACTCTCTTACGGCCAGCTGTTTGAAGCCGTCAACCGTGTCGGCAATGGTTTGCAAGAGCTCGGGGTGCGAATGGAGGAGCGTGTCTTCCTGCTGCTTCTTGACACTCCCGAATTCGCCGCCTGTTTTTTTGGTGCAATCAAGATTGGCGCGGTTCCGGTTCCGGTAAACACGCTGTTGAAGCCGGCCGATTACGAATACATGCTGAACGATTCACGCGCTCGCGTGGCATTTGTAAGTAGTTCACTATTTCCTCTGTTAGATGCGATTCCGCGACAGAGTCTTCGCTATCTGCACACCGTTGTCAGTGTGGGAGGTGAAACCGGGTCCGCCTCGCTTGCCTTTGAGCGTTGGATAGCCGGGAACTCTTCCAAGCTTCGGCCTGAGCCGACCAGTCGCGACGATGCCGCGTTCTGGCTCTATTCTTCTGGCAGCACTGGCCGCTCGAAGGCCTGCATTCACCTGCAACACGACATGGTGGTCAGCAGCGAATCCTATGCCAAGGGAATCCTCAACATCGGTGACAGTGATCGGCTGTTCAGCGTAGCTAAACTGTTTTTTGCCTACGGATTGGGAAATGGACTTTATTTCGCCTTGGCCGTCGGTGCAACCAGCATTCTCTTACCCGGGCCTCCCAGGCCGGCCAGCATCTTCGAAGTCATCGAGCGCCATCGCCCCACCCTTTTTTTCTCGGTTCCTTCCAATTACGCACGGCTGCTCGCACATGACGCCGGCGACCGCGAGTTTGACCTTTCGTCCATTCGCTACGGCATCTCGGCGGGCGAAGCCTTGCCGGCCACGCTTTTTCATCGTTTCAAGCAGCGCTTCGGAGTCGAGATTCTCGACGCCCTTGGGTCGACGGAGGCGCTGCACATGATGATCTCGAACCGCCCAGGCGACTTCCGCCCGGGGTCTAGCGGCAAACTCATTCCCGGGTTCGACGCCAAGATCGTCGATGATAACGATCGCCCCGTGCCTCTGGGCGAAATCGGCAATTTGTTGGTAAAGGCTGATTCGACCTGTACCGGGTACTGGAACCAGCACGAGCAAACCAAGAATACGTTCGAAGGTCATTGGCTGCGAACCGGAGACAAGTACTCCCTGGACACGGACGGCTTCTTTTGGTACGCCGGTCGCAGCGATGACATGATGAAGGTGAGCGGCGTCTGGGTAAGCCCGATCGAAATTGAGCGCATGTTAGTTGAACACCCAGCTGTATTGGAAGCAGCGGTCGTGTTTCGTCGGGATAAGGATGATCTCTCTAAACCCGTAGCCTGCGTTGTTCCAAAGGACGGAGTTGCAGCAGACTCCGAGCTCCTGCGCAGCTTGCAGGAATTCCTGGCTGAACGATTGCCTTTCTTTAAGCGTCCACGTTGGATCGAGTTCTTCTCCGAACTGCCAAAAACGGCGACTGGCAAAGTTCAGAGATTCAGGCTGCGAGCTTTTCTTGTGGAGCGCAGCTGAGAACGAGCGCCCTGTGTGTCGAAGGCGAGCACCTTCTTTTCGGCTAATCGTGGCTGGGCCCGGTAACTTAGCGGCGCACAAGCCCTGAACTGTTCTACAACCGCAAAAAGGCTATTGCCGCATCGTGCGAATTATCTTTCCGGTAATTTCGGGCCTGGGCGGAACGGGAACCTGTCAAGCGCGGATAGTGGAACGAAGAGCGCCGAAGGAAGGCGTAAGCGGCTGGCACACCGTGTCCACCGAACGAGCGCTCACTCGAGCTTGACCAATGGCAGCTCGATGAAGCTCTCCTGTCCGGGAGCATGGTAAACACGTTGCGTTGCTTTTCGATAGTTTTCCGGCTTGGCCCAAAAGATCGACTCGACGAATGTCTGGGGATTACGGTCGTATAGCGGGAACCAGCTTGACTGCACCTGCACCATCATGCGGTGGCCGGGTAAGAACACGTGATTTGCAGTCGGCAAAGCAAAACGATAGAGCAGAGGCTTCGTCGGCGTGATTGCCTTTGGCTTGTCAAAGCCCTCGCGGTAGCGTCCGCGGAAGATGTCCGCCGATATCATCAGCTGGTACCCCCCCATTTTTGCGTCTGCCCCGACCTCATCGGGATAAACGTCTATCAACTTCACCACCCAGTCGGCGTCAGTGCCACTGGTCGAGGCGATCAGGTTCACGATCGGTTGGCCGCTGATCTTTGTCGCCTCGCTCAGTACCTCAGAGGTGAAGGCAAGCACATCCGTACGGCCCGATGCCTGGCGCTGATCGTCGGCCAGCCACTCGGACCAGGTCATGCCGACAGTATAGGCGACCGGCTGAATCGGGCGTGCACGATAGGGTACGGGTTTAGCCGGATCAGAAACGTACTCGTCAAACACCGTATCTCCGGACTTCGCCGGGGAGAAGCTCAATTTCTGACCAGCCGCCAAATAAAGATGGCCCGACTCTAGCCGGCATCCGCGTTCGCAACCCGCCGGCCACCTTTCTAGACGACGCCAAACGTTGGTACCGGTTTCAAATGCCGTGACCGGCGCGATCCCGAGCACCGGAGCACTGTCCTGCAGAAAATGATCGAGGAATGGGCGGAGTATTTGCTGCCGGAAGTAGAGCCCGGTGTCGGTTGAGAAGTTCAGTGCGCCAAGGGTCGTACCGTCGCCGATCTCCTGCCCATGGTGCCAAGGGCCCATAACCAGGAAAACCATGTCGTTGTTCACGTCCCTCGGCTTGATGGCCTTGTAAACCGCGGGAGCGCCGTAAATGTCTTCCTGATCCCACAGGCTGTGCACGAGCATGACCGGCACCTTCAGCGGCTGGGCAGCCAGGATTTTGTCCATTGCCTGCTCTTGCCAGAAGGCATCGTAGCTCGGATGGGCCAGCAACTTCCTCCAGAAGCCAACCTGCTCCAGTCCGTGACTGCGGCCCAGTTCGCCCGCCGAGCCTTCCATGTACAGGTCATAGTCGTCAAAATGGTCGGTCCACCACTTCTCGTCGTTTCTGCGCGTCGCCTCCTGTTCGTAGATGTAAGGCATATTCTGCTGGCGAAACGCGCCGTTGTGAAACCAGTCATCGCCCATCCAGCCATCGACCATGGGGTTCATCGGGACCGATACCTTGAGCGCGGGATGAGGATTCACCATGGCCATTAAGGGCAGGAACCCGTCATAGGAGATCCCCAGAATGCCGACTTTGCCGTTGGTCTCCGGGATATTGTGGATCATCCATTCGATGGAATCGTAGGTGTCAGTCGACTCGTCGACCGGGGTCGGATTCTGCGGCCCGTGCAAGGGGCGGGTCATGACGTAGTCGCCTTCGGAGCGATACTTTCCGCGTATGTCCTGAACCACCCGGATGTAATCACCTTCTATGATCACTTCGGTGGCATTGTCATAGCCCCAAAGAATGGGGCCCAGGTGGGAGCTGTATGCGTGGGAGGTCAAAGCATTCGCATCGTAGGGAGTACGGGTGAACAGGATGGGAGCATTCCTGGCCCCCTTCGCGACCAGAATGACGGTGTGCAGCTTTACGCCATCGCGCATGGGAATCATGACTTCGCGCCTGGCATAATCCCAGCTGCCCTGTGCGGGGTGGAACTGCTCGGGCGTTTCGCTCGGGAACTGGGGATATTGCTGCGGCGTTGCTGTCTGCGCCAGCGATGAACCGGCGAACACGAGGTAGAGATTGATGTATAACCATGTGATCGTCCGGCACGCCGCGATTGGTTTCATGGGCCTCCTCTATTCAAAGCGCTGAATTATAGACCAGGCCAGCAGAAAGGCATTGGCGACCGCCGTCACGCGGTGCGATGAAAAAACAGCAGAAAATTTGCCAGGAATTATTGACAGACTGCGGTCACTGGCATTGATCTAGTCAGGCCCGCGGGGTGTGCAAAGTGAAGATGGGTGTCTGTCAGGACCAGCGCGCACGCCCCAGTGGCATCCTGATCAGTGCTGCGGTTGAAGGTGGTGAGCAGTCCACCGGCTTGATATTCATCCGCCAAAGGTACATGGAGTTAATTAATTGCCGCTGCATCTTCCCAAGCTACGCGCTACGGACCGAGATCATGCGAGAGTTTGCGAGGCTCAGGAAACTGCCGCGGCCAGTTTCTTACGCCGCTCCCGCGCGCTGGTACTTTTCATATTCCTCGTCCGCGCCCGCCGGGAGCAACACCCAGAGCGTATAAATACCGAGAGCAGTCCCGAACGGGAAGTGGAAAAACAAGGACACTACTCCCACGACAACGGCCAACATACGGGCCCAAGGCTGGCGGTTCAACAAGCCCCAGCCGGCGCAGAATCCCACCGCGGCCTTGACCAGGCTGAAGATACCGATAGCGGTCATCAGCGGATGCAGAAATTCCGGAACGCCCTCGGGTCCGCGCACCGAGAATATGGAGTTCGCCAAGATAAGGCAGACTACGCCGCTGACCGCGTCGAACGCTGAAAGCGCCAGCCACAGAATACCGAGCATGCGGATGTGAGACGCTACCCGCCCCTGCTGCCGGCCCGGAAACGAAACAACACCCCTGATCTCCTTACCGCACCGGCTGCAGAATTGTTGACTCGTATCCAGTTGAGAACCGCATTGATCGCAGAACATGGCGCTTCGCCTCCCGTGGACTGATCCAAGATACGGCGTTAGAAGGACATCCGTTCCTTCCGGCAAACGAAAAGGCCGCCAGGCAACCAGGGCGGCCTCTTCTTCAAGGGAGAATAGTTCCAACGGAGGGTTAACGCCGTCAAAACTTTCTGGCGAAATCTTATGAGCCGCCGACGGGGGTGTCAAGAAACTTTTTCGGAAATAAATGCCGTATTTTCAATTATTTAGCGACAACCGTGCCACCTTCGGTAAGTGCCTCATTCTGAGACAAAGTTCCCGCAGCCCTCGGGCAACTGGCTGAAAATACTAAATTTAAGTTGAATCCTGGGGGCGGCGCCCGGGATCCGACAGGTGCAGGGCGATAATTTCCATCTGCTCCGGTCGGTCGAAGACTTTGTCGGGGAAAAAACGCTTAATGGCCAGCCGAAACCCTCCGAAGGCAATTCCGGCGACAATCGACATGCCACCGATGATGGCAGCCAGCAAAATTACCCCCACGATTAGATTGGCGACGTTATCGCGTCGGGTGAAGTGAGTGTTCTCGTTCCAGATCACATCGGCGTCATAGTTGACCGAGGAAAGCAGAAACCGGGAATCGTCGGGCGATAACGCGCCGCTTGCCAGCACCAGGATCGGCCCGGTGCGCCGCACGCTCAGCTGGACATCTCCGAGTTGATGTGCCTGCCGAGCCGTTTCGATCTTTGTCAGCTGGGACGCGGCAATCTGCGGGGTGGGATAGCTGATCAGCATTAAGCGAGCTGGATTTCCGGAAACGTTGTAATCGCCCAGCACGACCTCCGCCCCCCGGCTGAAATCAACGTAGTCGGCGGTCAACGGCGCTCCGGTTTTCTCGAGAGCCACCGGGCCGACGATATATCTCGCGGTGTTTCTGACGTAGGACGTTTTGGGAAGGTATGTGGGAAGACCCGGCAGGTTGGCAATTGCACCTTGAGGGCGGGGCAGAAGCTCGGCCAATTCTCGCAGTTCCGCCGCCGACATTGCCGAAAGCTTCTGAAATACGGCGTCGACCAGAATATTGCCGCGATAAAAGAGCACGCGCTCGTTCAGTGAATATCCCTGATCTCCAATTTTCTCATTCAACATCTCCGGTGTCTTGTAGAACGTAAACGCTCCATAAGCACCGCTGGCATCCTGAAAACGAGCGGCTTTGATCGTCAGTTTGCGACCGTCCTCACGTGTATAGGTCGCGCCTTCAAAGTCGGTAAAACCATATTCGGCCAGCAGCCTGGCATTGGTAGGATCCGCGACGGCCGGGTTCTTGCTGATCTCGGACGGCTGGCTGAGTTGCCAACCGCCAAAGGCGGGCGGCAGAAATTTGCCGTTCGCGGTTTGGGAATTGCCTTGACGAAGTCCCAGGCCGCCCAAGACCGTCACGAGCAGTATAAAGAAGCGCAGCATTCTCATGGCATGCGCGAAGCGCGCCTGCTGATTAGAATACAAAGCGGCAGGGAAAGTTTCCAGCCGTCCCGATTGCTCGGGCCTCGCTCGGCTCTGGTTGGAAAAGCGTCTAGAAAGAAGCGGTTCAGTCGCTCGCAGGCTTTTCCATTTTGCTTGCTACCTTTAGTCCCCCCAGCCCGTTGACATAGCGAGAGATCCCGCGGTAGAGCGACTCTGCAATACGCTGCCGGTACTCCCCGCTTCTAAGCCGTTTTTCGTCCCCGGGATTGCTGAGGAAGGAAATCTCGGCCAGTATGGACGGCATATTCGCGCCGATCAGCACTACAAACGGTGCCTTCTTTACCCCCCGGTCAGGGACTGCGAAACTCTTGCCGGCCAGGCCGAGAAGCAAAGACTGCTGAACGTCAAGGGCAAATTCGCGTGATTCTTCGATCTTCTCTTTCAACGCGATTTTCTTGACCAAGTCTTGTAATTCGTGAATCGACTTGTCGGATGCGGCATTCTCGCGGGCGGCAACTTCCAGCGCTTCGGGCGAAGAGGTGAAGTTCAGGTAGTAGGTCTCTACCCCTCGCGCATCGGGATCGCGGCTGGAGTTTGCATGCACGGATACAAATAGGTCGGCCTGTTCCTGGTTGGCGATGGCCGTTCGGGTCTCAAGCGGAATAAATGTGTCGTCGCGGCGGGTGAACACCACTTCCGCCCCCAACCTCGATTCAAGCAACTTCCCCAGACGCCTACTGACGGCGAGGACCAGATCCTTTTCTGCCAGTCCGTTGCCGCCGATGGTGCCCGTATCGTGGCCGCCGTGGCCGGGATCTATGACAATCTTTCCGATTCTCAGGCCGAGAATACGGGTCAGCGAGCCGCTGGCCGTTCGTTGTGTTTCGTGGCTGGTTCGCCTTGGAAGTGAAGCTTTTCTGCCCGGTGCGGCCGCTCGCGCAGCCTTCTGAATAGAGCGAACCGGCGGAGCCTCCGCGGCATCGTCATCGGGATCGTCGTCATCGGCTTCGACTATCACTTTTTTAGGTGCCTGCCCGAGCACCGAGGAGGAGGAAGTTTCACTGGATTTATCCGCCGCGGGTACGATTCTGCTTGCGGTCGCGCCCTCCTCCGCTTCGCCCGTCGGGCTTCCCGCCGCTGGCGCGGCGGCTGATTCCTGGGAATGAGATTCATCGCCATGGATATCGATCACCAGTCGCGGCGGGTTAAGCACGAGGGAAGCGTTATAGTCGGCGTGGCCGGCGGTCTCAAGCACTATGCGCGCTCTTCCCGGCTTGTATTGCGCCACGCGTACCTTTTTGACCAGCCCGTCATCAACCTCGATCGTGCGGCCCATCAGTTCGGAGGCTAGCCTCACGTTTTTCAAGTCAAAGAAAATTCGTTCCGGGTGATCAATGCGCTGGGATTCGAACTGAACGTCCTCGTCAAGATCTACCGTCACTCTGGTGTAGTCAGGCGCCGACCAGTACTGAACTCCGGTCACCCGCGCAGGCTTGTCGCCGCTAACCTCTTTTAACGGCGGTTGCTGTCTTGCGCCCACTCCACGTGTTTGCTCGGGCAGTTGCGGCGCTTCCGCGGTTTTTGTCGCTGGCAGGCTGGGGCCTTCCGAGGTTGTATCGGCGTCGGCTTCATCGCTCGGGGTGCCCAGTTCGGCGCGTGCCTCGACCGCCAACTCGCTGCGCGGATAGCGCCGGATCAGCTCTTCAAATGCGGGGCGCGCGTCGTCTTCGTCGCCGAGATCATTCTTGTAAATTTCTCCAATGGCCAGGAGGGCTTCAATGCGATGTTTGCTGCCAGGATATTCGCGGCGGAGGAACTTGTATTCGCGCACGGCGGAGTACAGGGCGAGATCGTCCTTGAAATGTCGGCCCATATCCCCGGTCAACTGGGCCACGGCAAAGGCACTCCCCTCCGCCCTCCGGGATGTAGGTGCATCGAGCACAATCGCCCGGTAGGAGGCGATAACGTTCTCATATTGGCGGCGGGTGCGCGCCTGCTCCGCCTGTCCCTGGAGAGCTTCCCGCCCCGCCTCAGCCTTTATGAATTGAGCTTCCGCCCAGCCGTCCGAGCGATGAGTCCTTGCCGAGAGATGAGCGGTCAAAAGAAGAAGCAGGACGAGCGCCGCTCCGATCGGCGGCGCACTCCTGCTTGTACCAGAGCTCTTCAAATCGCGACCGTCCCGTAACCTGAGGGAAACACGATCCCCGGGCGCCTGAGAACCGCTCTCTCGCCCGCTCAGGATGGTCCCTGGAACAAACCTGCAGCGGGCCCGACTGGGATCCCGTTCCTCTCAGCTCCGGAAATCGACATCCACTGTAAGATGCCTTCAGTCCGTGTTGCTGATGTAAAGTACACCCCTCGAATCCCGCTCGACCCTGACCGGCTCCGCCCGCTCTTTCGCGAAGTAATTCGTACCCACGCTCCCCCCGTAGAGATCGGTGATGCGCCGTACGTAATTACGCGTCTCCGCATACCTGGGGATGCCGCGATTTCGCGCCACCGCCGCACTTCCGGCGTTATAAGCCGCGAGACTCAGACGCACATCCCCGCCAAAGCTCTCGAGCAGCTTCTTCAGATGGCGCACGCCTGCATCCACGTTCTCCTCGGGATTGAAGGGGTTAGTCACATTCAGCCGTCGCGCCGTCTCTGGCATCAGCTGCATGAGTCCCATGGCTCCCTTCGGCGATACAGCGTTTGGATTGAAGTTCGACTCGACTCTTACCAGAGCACGCACCAAATTCCGATCGACATCGTGGCGGACAGCAGCCTGGTCGATCGCAGCATCAACGTCCCGCTGTGTAAACCCCCGGGCGGCAGAAGAGTTCTGCAGGGGGGAAGATTTTCCCAGGTAGCGATCCACTTCGGCGGCGGCCGATCTGGCCGCGCGCACATTCGCCTGGGGAACCGACTTCCACGAACGTTCACCGGCGCTCCAGAAAACCAGCCGTTTCTGCTCGGAACGGACGGTTGGTTCCGGTGCGGCAGCGATGGTATCGTTTACGTACACTTTATGGCCGGATTCGTCCGTTGTGGCCGAAATGGGAACGTCGCTGGCGTGGAGTGGCGAAAGTGGGAAAAGAAAGGTCGCGATAGCGGGGATTGCCATCAGGGCGAGTTGCAGGCGTCTACGCATGCCGGGACTGACGTTTCCAGAGACACTAACAGCCTTGCGTCCACCTTCCCGGAACCTGACAGAGAATCCCTTACCAGAGCAACTAGGATTATACCGGGCGTTGGGAGCCATGGACAATGATCCAAAGGGGAATTGAACCACGATGGTAATTGAAAGTAACCATCATTGAATGTTGCATTTACCGGCACCCGGGGAGGTTACCTTTGGTGCCCCGATCCCCCATTTCTCCCCGGCGCTCCGGCGCGCCTCCTCTGACCTGGGTTCAATGCCCCAGCCCGAAGCCCTGCAGTAAGACAAGTGCGGAATTCGCCCCCTAGCAATGAATTGTTCCTGGCCGCCATTGTGAACTGACGCGGTCGGATGAGTCACAATTAGAATTTGCTCGAAGGAATTACGCCGAAGCATGCGAACCTTCTTCGCAAGTTGCACGATTCAGTGAGACTGGGCAGCGGAGAAATCGCATTTGCTTCTCCGCTTTTCAGCGCCCACGATTTGGGTTTTGTTAGGGCTGGCTGCTTTTTCGCATGAACTGGAGGTGGAGGATACGTATGAAAACAGGACGAAAGATCATCGTCTACATCGCGACCAGCGCCGACGGTTACATTGCCCGCCCGGACGGAGATGTTGAGTGGCTAAATCGCCGTCCCCCCACAGTCGATTACGGAATGCAAGCTTTCTATGCGAGCATTGACACTATTCTGTGGGGACGTAAGACCTACGACTGGCTACTCGACTATTACAAGGATAAAGGCCGGAAAAGCGGCATGTTCGACCGAAAGCTGGCGAACTACGTATTCTCCCGGCGACCGCCGAAACGAAAAGCTCCGGGCGTAGAATTCGTCTCAGAACCGGTGAAGGCATTTGCCCAACGCCTCCGGGCAACGTCGGGAAAACACATCTGGATGATGGGTGGCGGGGAACTGATCGCTTCCTTTCTTGATGCCGGAGAGATCGACAAGTTCGACATCCATCTCATTCCCACCTTCATCGGTGAAGGTATTCCACTGGTGGCACCGCGGCATCGAGACGTGCCGCTCCGCTTACGCTCAGCGAGAAAGTACTCGGACGGGGTCGTGCGGTTGCGCTACGACGTCGACCGATAGCTCCTGATGAGCAAATCGCAACCGATGGTGATCTCCGAAATGACCGCAACATTCATGGCCTCTCGTGATGAGCTGTGTTGAATTCTGGGCTGGCATTCAGCCCGATGGGTCGAGGCCCGATCCCAATTGCTTTGTCTATTTATAAAAGTCTCATTGCTTAAACAGTTCGACGAATACCAGGTTTTCTCGGCAGAATATTCATCCCCTTAGAACTCATCTATTCGCAAAGCGAATCCGGCCGATTTGCGTTTCTCGCCGAGCCTCGTCCCTGGCCCGGCAACCTGCGCTTTGTTTTCAGCGGGCATCACAGGCTGCTTATACCGTCGATAAATTTCTCTTTTCAAAATTTCTCTAATCACCGCAAAAAAAACAATCAATTGGACAGCTAGATCCGGAGGCAATAACTTGCAATCACTTCGCGGAGCAATGATCTCGACTGGAGGACCACTTGCATTTGCCGACCCTGTCCCGTGCTCCATTGTTATTTGCCGCCACGCTGTCTGTCGCCGTCCTGGCGGCGATCACGCTTTCGGCGCAGACTTCCCCAACGAACGACGAACTCAAACAGAAAATCGAGAGCTTGGAAAAACAGCTCGCCGATGTCAAGGCCCAGCTTCAAACCGGTCAGGCGGTACCCGCCCCACCTGCATCAACGGCGAGCACGCCCACGCCTTCGCAGCCGGCGGCAGCACAGAATGCCGTCGCACAGGGCCCCTCTGCTTCAGGCACACCGGCTCCGACCGTGGGCAGCCTGCTCGGGCCGACCACCCTGAGCGGGTTTATCGACACCTATTACAACTACAACTCAAATCAGCCGGCAAATCTAAAGGCCGGCAATCAGCTCTTTAATCCTTACGCGAACCAGTTCGGCTTGAATCTGATCGAGCTTATTCTGGATAAACCTCCGGACCCGAACGCCAGCCGCACTGGCTACCACGTCGGCCTCGGCTTCGGACAGGCGATGAACGTGGTCAACGGAAGCGATCCTGCCGGCCTGGGGTTTGCCCAATACCTGAAGGAAGCCTATTTCTCCTATCTCGCACCTGCCGGAAAAGGCCTGCAGATTGATGTCGGTAAATTTGTGACTCCGAACGGTGCCGAAGTTATCGAGAGCAAGGATAACTGGAACTACTCGCGCAGCCTGCTGTTCTACTACGCTATCCCCTACTTTCACTACGGAGCGCGTGCAAAATACATCTTCAGCGACAAGTATTCGCTTACTGGATACCTGGTCAACGGCTGGAACAACATCGTCGCTACCAACAGCGGGAAAACCTACGGCTTGAGCTTCGGATGGAATCCATCGAAGAAGGTCGGTTTTAGCGAGAATTTCATGATCGGCCCTCAGCTGCCGGCGAGTCGATTTACTGCTCCCGCCGGAACCCTGCCCGATCCCGGCGGCAGCAACTCCAGCTGGCGCCAGCTTTGGGACACGGTCGTTACCTACTCGCCCTCTAGCAAGCTTTCGCTCATGGTAAACGGCGATTACGGGCGGGGGGATCGCGTGCTTACCGCCCTGTTGATGCCCTCGCCTCCGGTTTCCTGGTATGGCGCCGCCGGCTACGTCAAGTATGCCTTCACGAGCAAGTACTCTCTGGCCACCCGCTATGAATATTTTGCCGATCCTGACGGTTTCCAGACGGCCGTTGGCGGCCACTTCCAGGAAGGCACATTCACCTTCGAACGCGATTTGGCCTCGCACATTATCAGCCGTCTGGAGTACAGGCATGACTTCTCGAGCCAGCCGTTCTTTCTAAAAGGCGCAAACACGCTCGAGAAGAGCCAGAACACAGTGACTGGCGGGCTGGTGTTCACCTTCACCACCGCCGAGGCGAAGTAGCAGGCTTTTATGGACGAAGTTATGCGGGATGGCCTGGAGCGCGCAACCTCCTGCCAGAACAACGATGGTTTTCAGGCCAGCCCGCGCCAAATACCGAATTGCACGTACACCGAAGCCGCAGGCAACCTCCGAATTCCGACTGCTCAAGGAGAAAAGTATGGCCGAGACATCTCAAGAGATGAAACCCTCGTTAGGCTTGACCGGGCTCACCATGAATGCCATGGCACTGATTGCGCCGGGCGCGTTCCTATGGCTTACCTTCTACATCCAGGCGACTACAGGAACCACCGCGCCCGCAATGTGGATCGGAATCTTCATCGCCCTGCTGCTCTGCCTGGCGACCGCCGTCTCCTATGCCGAACTCGCAAAGCTTTATCCCGGGCCGGGCAGCTCGTACTATTTTGCCGAGCAATCATTCCTCAATCATGAAAAAGCGTGGAAATACGCCCGCCTCTCAAAGTTCATCGTAGGATGGGGCTCGCACCTCTATTACTGGATCTACCCGGGCGTCATGGTCGCAGTCACGGGGCTGTTTGTCGGCTACATCGTGGGGACTATATGGCCGACGTTTCAAAATGCCTCCGACCCGGGTTTGCCATTCACGGTGCTGGTTGCCATCCTGTTCTCGCTCGGCGTGGCTTACATTGCACAGCGCGGCGTAAGCGGATCGACAGCCGTCAATATCGGCATCAACATCATCCAGATCAGCGCGCTGCTGGTTTTCTCCGCGATGCTTCTTGCCTACCGTGTCAACCATAAACCGGGCAGCGAGGCCTGGCAGTGGGACGCCGCCTCGGGCGAAGCCTACACTTATGAGTTCGCTACGACCACAAGCATGGTGAATGGACAGCCGACAGACACCATTGTTCGCGACTCGAGCGGCATTCCTAAACCTAAGCTGGATTCGGCCGGCAAAGCGGTGGCCTATCACGTCGGATACCCGGAAAAGGACGCATCGAACAACTTCCTCAGCCACGGTAGCGCTAAGTCAGTGATCGGCATGCACAATTTCGCCTGGATGTTCATTCAGGCTACGGTTGCCATTCTGATCCTGGTAGGATTTGAGTCCTGCACAGCCCTGGGCGCCGAAGCCAAACGCCCGCAAAGAGATATTCCGATCGCCGTGATCACGTCACTGCTCGTTCAGGGGGCGTTCTGTTATCTATTCGAGTATTTCTGCGCCAACTACTTCCTCAGCAGCGGCTACAGCATGCAGAACGCGGCGACATCGTCGGCTCCCATCGGCGACATGATGGTGATGGTCGGGGATGCGTTGTTCGGCTCCGGGCACGGCAAGATTTTCATGCTGGTGGAGGCTTTTACGGTTTTCCTGGCCCTGATTGGAACCACACTCTCCTGTATCAACACCGGAGCCCGCGTAACTTACGCCATGGGAAAAGACAATGAGGTACCGGAGCACTTTGGCCTGCTGCACGCGAAAAAACTCACTCCTCATCGCGCCATTTGGACGCTGGCGCTGATCTCGATCGTCGTGGCCATCGTCGGCCTATCGGTCTGGGCGGGCGATGCCGGGGCTCCGACCGACAGCGCCATCCAGGCACTCCCGCACGGGTTCTGGTCGAGTTTCGGCTACAGCACTCATGAAAAGATGGCCGCACTGCCCAATACCCTGTTGGCCGTGACCCTGTCCTCAAACTTCGGCACCTTTTTGCTATACGGATTGAGCTGCGTAATCTGTATGGTGGGCTATCACAAGCACCCGAACTTCAAGGTCATGCGCCATTTTGTCATCCCGCTGTTTGGGATAATCGCCAATCTGGCCTGCATGGCTTTCTATGTGGTCGGACCTTTTATGGGATACGGCACCAAGATGGAGCCCCTCATCGCTCTGGGGGTGGCGCTCGTGTGGGCGATTTACGGCGGCATTTACTTTGTGCGTGCGAGTAAAGCCACCGGCCGCACCACCCTGGTTCAGACTCAGGCGGGAGCGTCGGCGTAATCATGCTCATGCGGGGCAGCGTCCGAGAACCGCTGCCTCGGAAGCCTCGGCCATGCTAGAAATACACAGAGCCACTCCGTCGAGCGCCGCCAGACCCAAGCCTGGCGGCCAGACCTTTTCTGGGACTTCCATGCTGGATCTGGATTTTGCCCAGCTTTCTGACGCGGGGAAGATTCGCGAGCACAACGAAGACTCTATCGGCTGCGCCGTCCCGCACACGGCCGATGAAGCTCGCAACCGCGGCTGGCTGTTTGCCGTGGCGGACGGGGTAGGCGGCGAGGACCGGGGCGAAGTGGCCTCGGCGACCGCCGTCGAGACCCTCTTGTCCTCGTTTCGCAGCTCGCCGGATAGCCAGACCCCAGCGTCTCTCTTACAGCAGCTGGTGCAGGCGGCAAACCTGAAAGTCTATGAAACCGCCGCCTCGGCCGCCCCGGGCGGCAGCTCCATGTCGACGACCCTGGTTGCCTGCCTACTGCGGTACGACCGCGCGACCATCGCGCATGTGGGTGACTCCCGCTGTTACTTGGTCCGCCGCGGACAGGCATCGCGGCTCACCAGTGACCATACGCTGGTCGGCGAGCAGGTGCGCATGGGGCTTCTCTCCGAACAGGAAGCTGCGGAATCCGAACGACGCCACCTGCTCAGCCGCTCCCTCGGCTCCAATATGCTGGTTAGCGCCGACATCAACGAGCAAGTGCTTTTGCCGGGCGACCTTCTGCTGCTTTCAAGCGACGGCCTGCATGCATCGGTCAGCGACAAGGAAGTGGCGGCTCTCGCAAGCAAGTTTGAGGACCTCAACCGCGCCGCGCAGGAACTCGTCTCACTCGCCTCGGCCAAGGACGGCAGCGACAATATCAGCGTACAGTTGATTCGGGTGAAAGAGGTGGAACGCGTAGGCATGTACCGAGGCAGGCCGTATAAACTCCGCTAATTGCGGCGGCTGCTCCCCCGTGGCCAATTCTGTTTCTCCCTTTCCCCCGGTTCTGCTGCCTGCTAGTGTTTCGCGCATGTTCGTCGTGCCATGCTTTTTCCGGCGTTCCCGGTTTTAGAGATTCTTTACGCACGGTCTGGCATTATAGGGATTGAGAAATGCTGACCGGCAACTCCCAAGCGCTCAATCGCGGCTCGCGTGATGCGCCGCACCCTTCCCAGCGATGAGCTCACTTCACACCGGCGACAAGCTCGATCATTACGTTATCGAGAGGGTAGCTGCCCGTAGCGGCATGGCCTCGATCTTTCGTGCCACCGACGAACGCACCGGCCAGCCAGTTGCCATCAAGGTTCCCCATCCGGAGATGGAAGCCGACCCGGTTTTTTTCGACCGCTTTCGGCGGGAGCAGGAAATTGGCGAGAAGCTCGACCATCCGGGAGTGATGAAAGTCTTTCCCAGCGCTGACCACAGCCGCTTCTACATGGCAATGGAGTGGGTTGAGGGCCGGTTGCTGCGCCAGGTGATGAACGAACAGGGAAAATTTCCTCCTCAACGCGCGGCCCGGATCGCGCTCGAGATCGCTTCAGCCCTTCAGTACATCCACTCCCAGGGGGTCATACATCGCGACCTCAAACCGGAAAATATCATGCTCGATTCCGAGGACGGCATCAAGCTGATCGACTTCGGCATCGCTGCAAATGTGGGTTCTAAAAGGCTCACATTTTCGAAATTCTCGCAAACCATGGGAACGCCCGATTATATTTCTCCCGAGCAGGTTAAGGGCAAACGCGGCGACGCGCGCAGCGACATCTACGCTCTCGGCATAATGCTCTACGAGATGCTGACCGGCAAAGTGCCGTTTACCGGCGCCAATGCCTTCACCATCATGAACGACCGCCTGCTGAATAATCCCGTGCCGCCGCGAGAAATCGACCCTTCGATCGCGCCCGAACTCCAGGAGATCATCTATCGGGCCATCGAACGCGACCCCGCCCGGCGCTATCGATCGGCCCGGGAGTTCGCCTATGACCTCGAGCATCAGGATCAGGTGGGAGTAGCGGATCGTGAAGAGCTCAGAAACTGGCATTTGCGCAGACAGCCGAGGACCCGGCAGGTCCTCTTCTATGTGGCCATAGCCCTGATCCCGATTGTGATCTTCGCCATCCTGCTCTGGGTGGCAAAACACACCTGACCCGGCCAGGGGAGAAAACAGCACGGGGCCTTCCTCTGACCGGCAAAGCCTGCTCTGCTAGAATCCGCGCATGCCCGATGTGAAGTCGCGCGCTAAACAAATCAAGCTGCTGCTTTTTGACGTGGACGGGGTGCTGACCGACGGCAAGCTGTTTTTTTTCCCCGCACCCGCCGGAGCGCAACTGAAGACGCGCCAGCATGCCCAACGCCACGCCGCTCAGGGCGGTTTCGGCCTGACCAGCCAGACGATCATCGAGGCCAAGGGATTTCATGCCCATGACGGTACCGGGATTTCACTTGCCCGCCTGGGCGGGATCAAGACCGGGCTTATCACCAAGCGCATCTCGGAAACCGTGGCCCTGCGTGCGCGCGATCTAAGGCTTGAATATGTCTATCAGGGAATTCAAGACAAGCTGACCACTTTCAGGGAAATTCTTCGTCAGGAGAGAATTACGGCCGGGGAAGCGTGTTTTGTCGGCGACGATGTGATCGACTTGCCGATCATGTGGAATTGTGGCTTGGCCGCAGCCGTTGCCAATGCGCGCGAGGCGGTGAAGCGCGATGCCCATTATGTCACCAGGCACGCGGGGGGAGAGGGTGCGCTGCGTGATGTCATCGAATTCATTCTCAAGGCCCAGGGCAAATGGAGAGGCGTCCTCTCGGCCTATATCGGCGAGCGCAGCCCGGGCGCGGCAAGGGGCTAGTTGGGGTGCACCAGAGAGGCGAAAATGTCGTGCGCATCGAGGCCCAGGCCCTTAACGACCTCGCCGACTATATCGCTGGGCCCATGGCCGAACCCTTCAACCGGGCGGTAGATCTGCTTTATGGCTGCGCGGGCCGGGTGGTTGTGACCGGCATGGGGAAAAGCGGGCTGGTGGCGCGCAAAATTGCCGCCACCCTGAGCTCGACGGGGACGCCGGCGCTCTACATGCATCCGGTCGAGGCGCTGCATGGCGATCTCGGCATGCTCGCACGCGGAGACGCGGTCGTGGGGCTTTCTGCAAGCGGGGAGACGGGAGAAATCCTGGAACTGATCGCCACGATTAAACGGCTGCAGTTGCCGTTGATCGCAATCACCTGCGATGTGGTAGTCGAAGGCGAGCCGAGTCCGAACCTGGGGGTTAGCAGGCAGCGGCTGTCAAACACCAGGCAGTCGACGCTTGCCGCCGCTGCCGACGTCTGGCTAGGTTGCCCGCTGACCCAGGAGGCCTGCACGCTTGGCCTCGCACCAACGGCTTCAACCACGGCGATGCTGGCCTTGGGAGATGCTCTGGCGGTCGCGCTCGCTGACAAAAAGGGATTCAGGGAAGAAGACTTTGCCAGCCTGCATCCCGGGGGCAAACTTGGCAAACGGCTGGCGCGGGTTGAAAGCCTCATGCACACGGGCGATGCCGTTCCCCGGGTCACGCCTGGAACCAGAATGCCTGAGGTGATCTACGAGATGTCGCGGAAGAAATTGGGCATAACCACGGTTGTTGAAGGCGACAGTCTCTGCGGCGTAATCAGCGATGGCGACCTGCGCCGGCTGCTCGAGCTGCGGGGCAAGGATGCGCTCGATCTCACCGCCGGCGAGTGCATGACCCGGCGGCCGAAAACCATCTCCCGCCGGGAGTTTGCCACAAGCGCTCTAGCTGTTATGGAGCAGTCGAAAATCACCTCGCTCCTGGTCGTCGACCCAAGCGGCAATCTTGAAGGCATCATTCACCTCCACGATCTCTGGGGGACGGAGATGCTTTAAACCGGCGGCAGAGCCCGGTCCGATGGCCCTGCTACAATACCGACTTCCCTCTCAGCATGCACCGCTGGTCACAGCTGTTCATTCCCACCCTGCGCGAGGCTCCGGCGGATGCCGAGGTCGCCAGCCACAAGCTTCTGCTCCGCGCCGGCTACATCCGGCAGCTGGCCGCAGGAATCTACTCCTATCTTTTTCTTGGCCAGCGCTCGTTCACCAAGATCATTTCTATCGTGCGCGAGGAAATGGACCGGATCGGGCAGGAGTTTTATCTACCCGCACTCCATCCACGCGAGCTCTGGGAAGCGAGCGGCCGCTGGTCGATCATGGGCGATAACCTGTTCCGACTCAAGGACCGCAAAGACGGGGAACTCTGCCTGGCGATGACGCACGAGGAAAACGTGACCGAGATCGCCCGTAAGGAGCTCCGCAGCTACAAGCAGCTGCCGCAGATCTGGTACCAAATTCAAAGCAAGTTTCGGGACGAGCCTCGGCCCAAATCCGGTCTGCTGCGCGTGCGCCAGTTCCTGATGAAAGACTCGTACTCTTTCGATATTGACGCCGTCGGACTGGATCTTTCTTACCAGAAGCACCGCCAGACTTATTGCCGCATCTTCGACCGCTGCGGCCTGAAATACCTGGTGATTGAGGCTGACTCGGGCGCGATGGGCGGCTCCCAGTCCGAGGAGTTTATGGTGTACACGCCGGCTGGCGAAGACCAGGTGGTCAGCTGCGCAAAGTGTGGCTACGCGGCGAACCTCGAAAAGGCCGCCTCGCAACTTGGATCCGTCGCCGACCTGGGGCCCGAAGCTGACGGCGCGCCTCTCGAAGTCCACACTCCCGGCCAGAAGACAATCGAACAAGTGGCCCACTACCTCGGCGTCTCTCCCCTGAACAAGATCAAGACTCTGGCCCTGATGATTGATTCCGAGGGTGAAGCAGGGGGAAAGGACCGGACGCGCGCGGTGGTCGTGCTCTTGCGCGGCGACCACCAGCTTAACGAGGCCAAACTTTCCTCCGCCTTAGGCGGACGCCAGGGCCGCCCCATGTCGGAAGAGGAAATCCGCGAGCTGTTCGGCTCGCCACCCGGCTTTCTTGGCCCGCTCGGAGTCGGATGGGCGCAGGCTGCAGCCAACGACGACCGCCCGATTCTCCTCGTCGATAAAGCGCTTGAGGGCCGCACCAACCTGATCGCCGGCGCCAATCGCGAAGATTACCATTTGAAGAATGTGACACCCGGGCGCGACTTCCAGCCGACCGCCTACGCCGACCTCCGCCTGGTGGCAGCGGGC
>JAFAWX010000310.1 GCA_019241535.1 Acidobacteriota bacterium
TCCTGCCGTGCAGTCAAAAGACATGCCCAGATGCATGCGCTTGGCATTGGCGCGTTCGAAATCCTTTTCCCCCCAATGTTCGTACTCGCCGACTAGTTCCACGTTGCGGTAGCCTGCCGCAGCCACTTTTTCCAGGCGAACCTCGAATGGCAGGTCGCGGAACACGGTCCACAGCATTACCGACAGCGGAAACGGCGTGTCCCCGGAATCGCGTCCTGACCCGCCATCTTTCGCCGCTCTGGCCGGTGTGGCTGCCAAGCTGGCGGAAGACAGCAAGGCGCCGGCGCAGTTGCGTGCAAAGCGCCTGCGGTTCATCTGTAGGTTGCTCATTACGGTAAAACGAAGCTTGAAATTCTGTGCCGCTGCACGGATCGGTGGTCGATTATAACCGAGCCATGGCCCCCGGAGGTCTCCGCTGAGGTCTCCTGCCGGCCTGGCCGCGACTGCACTGGTTTTGATTCCACGTTGCTATACTGGGCGTTCGCCGATGCTCGCTCTTACCGCCAGAGCACTTTACACTCCGCTTGCGAGAGTTGATCGTCCACTGGTACTCATTGAGGGCGAAACCATACTGCGCCTGGAATCACAGGCGCAATCTGATCTGCCCGTCCAAGCTAGGACCGTCGACTTCGGCGACTGTATCCTCGCACCGGGTTTTGTCGATATTCACATCCACGGTGCTGCCGGTATCGACCTCATGCAGGCGGACGGAACGGGACTGAAGAAAATTGAGAAGTTTTTAGCCGCGCACGGCGTGACCAGCTACTGTCCGACCACGGTAACTGCGCCAGTAGACACCACGCTGCGGGTTCTCGAGCGGCTTGCCGGCCGAATGGAGTCGCGCGAGGACGCCTCCGAGCCGGGCGCGCAGCCTATAGGCATTCACCTCGAGGGACCTTTTCTCAGCCATTCGCGGCGCGGAGTACATCCTCGCAAAGACCTGCTTTCCCCAGCCATAAGCACCTTTGACAGATTCTGGGAGGCGGCACGCGGCCATATCAGCCTGTTGACCATCGCTCCCGAACTCGAGGGCGCGCTCGAGCTCATTGTCGAGGCGCGCAAGCGAGGAGTCGTCGTCAGCCTGGGGCATTCGGACGCGGACCTCGAGCAGACACGGGCGGCAGTTGCCGTCGGCGCGCGTCATGCCACGCATACTTTCAATGCCATGAGGCCGCTCGATCACCGTGCTCCCGGCATTCTCGGCGAAGTATTGTCGAATCCGCTGCTCACGGCGGATCTCATTGCCGACGGTATTCACGTGCATCCGGCCATTGTCAGACTTTTTCTCGAGGCGAAAGGTGCAGAGAGGGCGGTCTTAATTACTGATGCGCTGGCAGCCGCCGGCATGCCCGACGGGCGGTACTGGTTGGGGGAGCTCGAAATAGAGGTGAAGGAAGGAAGGTGTCTTCACCAGGGGACACTCGCCGGCAGCGTACTCACGCTCGATCGAGCCCTGCGCAATATCATGAATTTTGCCCAGTGGACGCTTGAGCGAAGCTTGCCGGCCGCCACCTTGAACCCCGCCAGAGTTGTCGGCCTGGAGAGCAAAGGAAGCATCCAGGCGGGCGCCGGTGCTGATCTGGTTGCACTCAGCCCCGCCGGCGAAGTGCTGAGCACGATGACAAAGGGAATGTTCGTGCAGTAGCCCGGTTGCTTGGCGCTCTGGTTACAGAGTAGCGTCCAAAGGCAAGGAAAGATGACGAGGCGATAGAAGCATGCCCCAGACTATCGAATGGGGGAGACGGCCGAGCCGGCGCTCGAGATTATTGCTGATCCTCCTCCTCGTTATTCTCTTCATTTCGAGCAGCCGGACGGCCTTGTCGTACTACGTCAATGCCCTCTGGTTCGCATCACTCGGGTATCGAGACGTCTTCCGCACGACCGTGGCTCTCGAGTGGGCGGTCTTTGCCGCTTTCTTTGCCATTACATTTGCCCTCTTGTACGGATGGTTTCTGGCGCTCAAGCGGGCGTATCGGCCCGAGCTGTTTGATGGCGGACTGATTTTCATCGGCGGGCAGCCGCTGAATTTGCCGGTCGAGCGCGTTCTGCGCCTCATCGTGCTGCTGGTTTCGCTGGCCATTGCGGCGGTGATCGCTGCTGGCATGATGGCGGAATGGCAGACATTCGCACTCTACTGGTACGCTCCGCGCTCCGGTGGCGGCCCGCTCGACCCGATCTTCTCCAAGCCGCTGGGTTTTTATCTCTTCAGTTTGCCGGCCTGGCAGCTGGTTAGTGGATGGATGCTGGCCGTCTCTGTCCTGGCTTGTGCCGTCGCCGGATTCTTTGTCCTCCTGACCGGGACCAGCCAGGTATTCAGGCGGCGCTCCAGCCGGCCTTTACCGATGGCCTGGCGCGGGTTTTCCCTTGCGTTTGCCTTTTTGCTGATGGTTCTCGGCCTGCGGGTGTATCTCGGCCGCTTCGACGCGTTGTTCGAAGAGCACACGATTTTCAGCGGCGTGAACTACACCGGGGCTCACGTTACCTTGCCCGGTCTTCTTCTGGTATCGGCCGCTCTCATCCTGGGGTCCCTGATTGCAGGATTGAATGTCATTCGCGCACCGCGCATCAGCTGGCTGGCCTCGGCTCTGATTCCCGCGCTGCTCTGCTATTTCGCCGTGCAGACGGTCGGCTGGTACGTGAGCAATTTCGTGGTGAAGCCGAACGAGCTGGTTCGCGAACGGCCTTACATCGCAGATAATATCGAGCTTACCCGGCAAGCCTACGGATTGGACCGAATCTCGCAGCGCGAATTTCCCGCCGAGAGCGCGATCCAGGCCGTCGATCCGGCAAACAATCAGGTTACGCTCGAAAATATCCGCCTTTGGGACTGGCGCGCACTCCAGTCCACCCTGCGGCAGATTCAGGAAATCCGCACATACTATGATTTTCCTGATATCGACATCGATCGCTATGAGATTGACGGCCGCCTGCGGCAGGTCATGCTCGCGGCGCGGGAGCTCAACATCGATAAGCTACCGGAAAGCAGCCGCAACTGGATCAACGAGAAGCTGATCTACACCCACGGGTACGGCATCACCATGAATCCGGTTAACGGGTTTACCCCCGAAGGGCTTCCCCTGCTGATCCTGAGCAATATGCCGGTCCAGAGCACCGTTGACACTATCAGCATTACCCGTCCGGAGGTCTACTTCGGCGAGCTTGCGCGCACCGACGTGTACGTGAAGACCCGCCAGCAGGAATTCAATTATCCCCAGGGGCAAACCAACAATCTCACCTCTTACCAGGGTAGCGGCGGTATCGTACTCGGCGGATTTCTGCGCCGTATTCTGATCGCCCTCGACCAGGGAGACTTGGCGAAACTGCCGTTCAGCGACGACATCAACTCCGAGAGCCGTCTGCTGATCCACCGCAGAATCCGCGATCGTGCGACCACGCTGGCGCCCTTTCTTGACTATGAATCCGATCCCTATATCGTCATCGGGGACGACGGCCGCCTGTCGTGGATTTTGGACGGGTTTACTACCTCCGACGGCTATCCCTATTCAACCCGGTATTCTCTAAGCGGCCGGGATATCAATTACCTGCGCAACAGCGTTAAGGTAGTCGTCGACGCCTACGACGGGACTACCACCTTCTACGTATTCGACGACCAGGACCCCATCATCCAGGCTTACCGCGCCATATTTCCTTCGCTCTTTAAGGATGCGTCGGCAATGCCGGCGGCGCTCCGAAAACATGTGCGTTATCCGGAGTTGCTACTAAAGCTGCAGGCGGTTGCTTATGGCCTGTACCACATGAGCGACCCGGAGGTGTTTTACAACCGGGAGGACCTGTGGACGGTTGCCTCCGAGGTCGGGATGGACGAATCCGGCGAACAGAGGACTCAGCCGATAGAACCAAACTTCGTGCTCATGAAATTGCCGGGGGAAACTTCTGTCGAATTCGTGGCCATTCTGCCCTTCACGCCGGCCAACCGCAACAATCTGATTGGCTGGATTGCTGGCCGCAGTGACGGTCGACAATACGGCAGGTTGGTAGTCTACGACTTTCCCAAGACGAAACTGGTCAGTGGCCCTTTGCAGATCGAAGCCCGCATCGACCAGAATGCGCAGCTTTCAGGGCAGCTGACGCTGTGGAATCAACAGGGCTCTCACGTGCGGCGGGGAACTCTACTGGTGATTCCCTGCGGGCGCGCGCTTTTATATGCCGAGCCGATTTATCTGCAGGCGGAGCGGAGCCCCATGCCGGAATTGCGGCTGGTGGTGCTGGCGCTTGAGGACCGGCTCGCCTACGGCCCGAGTTTTGAATCGGCAATGAAGTCGCTCTTCGGTCAAGAGGCTTCATCTGTGAGCTCCGGGGCCGCTGAAGTCCGACCAGGCGGGGTCCCACCCGCCGCGGACCTTAACACACTCATCAGCGGGGCGGCGGACGATTTGGCCGAGTACCAGCGGCTGACGGCTGAAGGCAAGCTTGGCGAAGCCGGGCAGAAGCTTGAAAAACTCAAGCAAAAGCTCGAGCAGCTCAAAGCCCGTCAGAAATAGATTCAATAGCTTCCGACAACAGGGTTCAGGTGGTATTGTCAGCCGGCAGGTCGGCAAGAGAGAGGTGGAAGGTTCGCAGTCGCCTAGTTCGGCTTACGGTTCCGGCCCTCGGCCAAGTAGCGCAATAAGGCGGCATCGCTGATGTTACCGTATTTTTCGTTGAAAGCCGCTTCTTTGAGGGGCGTGGGCGCCTTCTGGCGGGGCAGCTCCTCCGGTTCCGATCCGCTGGTCATAACCTGCACGTAGAACCACAGAAAGTGGCGCATCTGGTCGAGGGCTGATTTCAGCACATCGAGCGATTCAAGCTCCGGCAGGCGGTTGACGTCCTCCATCAGCTCGGGATCTGCCGAAGCCTGCATGGCGACGCAGTTCAGTTCCCGCTGTATGGCGCGAAGATCCTCCGTGACGCGAAGAATGCGCACGTGAATATCGTCGAAGAGATCCTGTTTGGACATCCGCCACTCGTTTCTGAGGACGTTTCAAGATCTCATTCTGGAGCGCAAGGAAGAAGATGTCCCATGTGCATGCGCTTTCGTAATTCCACATCAGGATTGAGCGTCAGCACGCATCATGGCGCTGCGAATTCCAGGCACCTCGATAAGACGCGTGCCGCCGCTGGGGTTTTCAACTGCCTCGAGCAGGGTGCGGGTCATTTGCGCAAGCGTGACCAGCCCCAGCCGTCGGGCCCCTTCGCGAGTTGAAGGGATTCGCTCACACAGCCAGTAAAGCGGTAACAGCGCGTAAGGCCAGCGATGTCCGGGTCCGAGGACGTACCAGGGCCTTACGATGGTTGAATTCATGCCGCTTGCGGCGAGCGCTTTTTCGCACTCCACGCGCACGCCGATGTAGCTCTTCATGAGCGGTGCGGGATGGGCCACGCTGAGATAGATGAAGTGCTGGATTCCCTCCTGCCGGGCGGCCTCTATGGCTCCCAGGGCGGAGGCGCGATCGACGGTTTTGAACTCGGCTGCTTTGGCCGGGCTGGGATGATGTACACCGACCAGTTGCACGAAGGTGTGCGCGGGGCAAAGGCGCTGACGGTAGGAGGCCGCGTCCAGCGCATCCCCGGTGACCGGTTCACACCCGGGAGGAAGCTTCTTCTCGCTTCCCTGCCTGACCAGCGCGCGGACGTGGTAGCGACGCTCAAGTAGGGCACGAATCAGCGGGGCCCCGATATAACCCGTGCCGCCGGCGATGAAGACGGGAAATTTCTGATCCATGCACTTGGCTTACGGAAAACGCCGGCCTCTCGGATGTACCGCGAGTGTCCGGCTCGCCTATTTCCCCTCGTAGGTGATACGCCAGATCGAACCCGAGCCATCGTCGCTGACGAGCAGAGAGCCATCTTTCGCCACCGCAACTCCTACTGGACGGCCCCAGACTTGGCCTTCATCGGTGACAAAGCCGGTAAGGAAATCTTCGTACTCGCCCGTCGCCTTGCCCTGCTGGTGAAGCGGAATACGAATCACCTCGTAGCCGGTGCGATTGGCTCGATTCCACGATCCATGCAGGGCCAGAAACATGTCGCCGTGGTATTCGGCAGGGAACTGTGTACGGTCATAGAAGGTGAACGCTAGAGGCGCGCTGTGTGGCTGGATCAGGACGTCCGGGGTAAGCATTTTCGCCCGCCAGTCGGGGTGAGTGTCTTTCAGCCGGGGGTCCTGATGGCCTCCCATGTAATACCAGGGCCAGCCGTAAAAGCCGCCTTCCTGGACATGACTAGCGTAGTCGGGAACCAGGTCGTCGCCGAGTGCGTCGCGTTCATTTACTGCCGTCCACAGTTGGCCGGTTCTAGGTTCAAACCCCAAACCGACGGGATTGCGAAGGCCGAAAGCAAAGACACGAAGACCGGAACCGTCGGGATTATATTCGAGGATATTGGCGCGGTGGAACTCGTAGTGATGCTCATCGGGATCGTCAGCATTGGAAAGGGAGCCGACAGAGACGTACATCTTGCTGCTGTCGGGCGAGAATACGACATCCCGGGTCCAGTGCCCGCGAGCATGGGCAGCGCCGGGAAAGATTTCCGCCACCACGGTCGTGGCCGCCCCCCCAGCCTTTAACTCTCCTTCGTGATAGGGGAACCGTTTGACCGAGTCCGTGTCGCCGATATAGAGCCATTCCGGACGGGATCCAACCGGATAAAAGGCAATGCCAAAGGGCCGCTTAAGACCGGAAGCAAACGTGGACACCTGCTCGGGTTTTCCTGCTGCCGTGAGTCCCCGAAACACTTTGACTTCTCCCCGGCTGCTTTCCGCCAGAAAGACGTCGCCATTCGGGGCGGTACGCAGTTCGCGAGGCTCGTCAAGGCCGCTGGCAAAGAGGTTCACCTTGAACCCAGGCAAGGCTTTAGGAACGGCACTCGCTGGACGGCGGAAGGGCTCCGGAAAATTATTCGCCGACTTGGTCGCATTCGGGGGAGGCATGTCGTTGATGCTGATTTTGTGGATGGTGCCTGGCTTTTCTTGGTGGAAGTCGTAAAAAACGGAGCTGCCTTTCTGTGCAGCCACCTCGGCGAGGAGCCAAAGCAGAATTAAGCTGGCGACAATCGCAGAAACCTTTGAGCCGCGTTTCATCGTCTCACCTCGCGCTAAGAAGTGTACCCGGAATGCTGCGTCGAGCGGTCAAGGGTTTGCGCCGGCGGCGGGTAGTCCGTTCGGGATCAGAGGCATGGAGCGCAGGCGGATGCGCGTGGCGTCGAAGATGGCATTGGCCACCGCCGGCGCAATTCCGGTCAGTGGTGTCTCCCCCGCTCCCGCCGGGGGCTGGTCCTTGCGGTCGAGGACAACCACTTCGATCCCGGGCAGGTCGCTGAAGCGCGGCACGCGATAGCTCGAAAGATGTGGGTTCAGGATGCGGCCGTTTTCAAAGTGAATCGCTTCAAACAGCGCCCCTCCAAGTCCCTGCACAATGGCGCCGCTAATCTGACTGCTGAGCTCTTCGGGATTCACGACCGCCCCGCAATCGAAGGCCTCGACCACCCGCACCACTCTCACCTGTTCACGATTCACCGAGACCTCCGCGCAGGTCGCGATATAGCCGCCTTTTTCGATGCCGCCCGCGACTCCAAAGCCGCGCCCAGAAGAAGACTTCTCCCTGCCCCATCCGAACTTGTCGGCGGCCGCCATAAAAGCCGCCCGGAGGCGCTGGTTGGTCAGGTTTTTCAGGCGGAATTTAAGCGGATCCATGCCCAGTTCGTGCGCGAGTTCGTCCATATGCGACTCGCGAGCGAAGTGGTTGGCGGCAGCGGCCAGCGAACGGTACGAGCCCTGCCGGAGAGGAGCATCCGCGGGGTGAAATGCGATGCGCTGATGGGGAACTTCGTAGGGGGTAAGCATGGCGGCGGGGCCGGAGTTGTAGTTGTCGAATTCCCAAAACACCAGACCGCCGTCGGCCTGGGCACCGCTTTTGACATCGATGACGCCCGCGGGGCGGAAGTATGCCCAGGTGAACTCCTCTTCCCGTGTCCACACAAGCTTCACTGGCCTTCCCGCGCCCTTGGCCAGGCGTGCCGCTTCTACCGCCGCTTCCCCGCTATGTTTGCCCCCGTAGGCCGAGCCGGTATCGGGAACAATGACGCGCACGCTTGTCTCCGCAATGTGAAACGCTTCGGCGAGTTCCTGGCGCACGGCGAATGGTCGCTGGGTGCCTGTCCAGACGGTTAGAAAATCCTGTTTCCACTCAGCGACCGCCGCCCGCGGCTCGAGCGGCACGTGCGCTATATAGGCGACGGTATAGGTTCGGGCGATCGTTTTGGCCGCTTGCGCGCGGGCTTCGTCGATTGCGCCCGTCACGTGCTCATCGCCGCTCTCACTTTGGGACTGTGAGGGGGTGGCGCGCAGCCGCGAGAACAGGTCACGTTCGGAAATCTGCCCCGGAACCTCCCACTGGGTACGGATGGCGGCTGCCGCCCGTTGAGCGCTGATTTCATCGCGGGCCGCAACTCCGAGAAAGTCTCCCTCGCGCACCACCGTCACCCCGGGTAAAGTTTCCGCCGGCGACGTGTCACAGCTGGCCAGCTTTGCACTAAAGGCGCTTGGCCGGATGATTTTTCCATAAAGCATTCCGCTTATGGTCAAGTCGGAGGTGTACTTATGCGCACCGGTGACAAAATCCCGGCCATTCACCTTTAGAGGCGAAGACCCGGCCATCTTCCACTGACTGGCTGGGGTGAGCGGAGGATCATCGAGAATCACTTTCGTAAGCTTCTGCGCGCGAACCAGCTCAGCATAGGAAATCGCCCGGCCCGACTTGGGATCGTGAACCGTCGCATGGGCGACGACGAGATCTGTCGGCTGTGCCTGCCAGTTCCGCGCGGCCGTTTCGATGAGCAGGCTGCGCGCACTCGCCGCCACCTTTCGCAACTCGAGACCCATCTGGGGAGTGGTACGGCTGCCGAATGTTCCCATGTCGTACGGCGTAAGCTCGGTGTCCCCCATCACCATCTTGATCGAAGCCAGTGGCACGCGCAGCTCTTCTGCAACTTGCTGCGCGAGAGAGGTCCGTACATTCTGCCCGACTTCTACTTTGCCGGTGAAAGCCGTGATTTCGCCGTCGTCGCCGATATGTAGCCAGGAATCAATCGTGGTTGGCAGTTCGTGCCGGCCGCGGCCGGCTTTGCCGCTTTCCTGGGAGAAGGCACCGGGCCTGGCCAGGCAAACAAACAGGCCGCTGCCCATGAGCTTGAAAAAACCTCGTCGCGGGAGACTGAAAGCCGCATGCAGGCGCGAAACCGCATTGTGCTGCTGAAGCTCGCTATCCGCGGCTCTTGCCATTTGGTTTGCTCCGGCTGAGCGCGGCCGCATGCACGGCTTCTATGATTCGGGGATAAGTGCCGCAGCGGCACACGTTGCCGTCCAGGTACCGGCCGATCTGTTCGCTTGTGGGGGCGGTAATGTGCTCGAGGAGAGCGAGCGCGGAAAGAATCATCCCCGGCGTGCAGTAACCGCACTGGAATGCTTGTTTTTCGAGAAATGCTTGCTGTACTGGGTGAAGGCTCCCGCCGCTTGCCAGTCCTTCTATAGTAGTGATTGTTTTGCCGGCAGCGGCGCCGATCTTCATGCTGCAGGACCGCACCGGCGAGCCCTCAATCAATACCGTACACGCCCCGCACCGGCCCTCGCCGCAGCCGTACTTGCTTCCCGTAAGACCTAGGCGCTCTCGAATGACGCTGAGAAGGGTTTCCTCAGGCGGAACGTCCAAGCTATATGCGGCGCCGTTGACCAGCAGCGTGAAAGACATGATCTCAAAAAGCAGACGAGTGTATCACCGCGATTCCTCAAGCGGCGCTGTCTTTCTGCTCCTCTTCGTTCCCGTCGTTGTCCCCGGGAATGGATGAGGGAGGGTCGCTCGCGGGGAAACTGTCGGCCAGGGTTTTATCGAGACCGGTTTCCTCGTCTTGTTCGGATTTATGAAGCTGATGTTTCGCTTCTTTTGGGTTGCTCGTTTCCAAGCTCATCTATAACCTCGCGCTTGAATCGCCTAATTACTTGGATGGGGGCGGAAGGAGATTGGTAAACTCCTCCGGACTGTAAGCCGGACTGGAAAGTAAATGGGTTATTGAACGCTCCTCCCGGGCGGAGAAGCCGCATCAGCTCTTAACTTCAGTATTCCCCGAGGCCGGATTCTTGCTGGCGGTGGCGGACTGGTCCGAAGACTTCTCTTTCATACCTTCCTTAAGTGCGCGGAAACCCTCCCCGATTCCTTTGCCCAGTTCCGGCAACTTCTTCGGCCCGAAGATCAGCAGGGCGATGAAGAAGATCACGAGCAGATGCATTGGTTGAAAGAGACCTTCCATACGGACCTCCGCGGCAAGACACGAACGAAACCTATTATATGCCACAAGTTCGCAGGCGGGAATCGGCGCCCATGTTGGGTTCGTGCTTGAGGGTGGCAGTCAGGGCCGAGCGGTCAACCGGCGGGCCGTCCTCTTCTCTGCGGCCTCTATTACTTACGTGACCTAGCCCGGATTACCTGGAGGCTCTATGTTGCTCGAAGCGGTCGCGTTGGCAAACGGAGCCCTCATTGCGCAGTGTAACCCTCAGCGTCATTTTCCTGGCCCTTGTGCCTGCATCCCGTGCTGCTTCTGCACCGGTTGACTGTAACCACTTGCTGGCATGGACGGCTGCTGGTGTGCCTTCACCCAAGCTGATGGCGACCCTCGAACAGCGGGGAAGTGCCCTGAGCTTCAACCAGAACCTAGAAAAACAGCTGCGCTCGCTCGGAGCCGCCCCGGATCTGATCGAGATTGCCCGGCGGCAGAGACCATCGGGCGCGAGCAGCTGCTCGGGCTCGCTTGTCAAGGCTTCGTCCCTGGTGCATGAGAAGGGCTACCAGTCGGCGGAAGAGACGCTCAGCAGGCTGATTGAGAAGGATCCGGGAAATGCCGCCCTTCATTTTCTCCTGGCCTATGTAAAACAACAGCAAGGCGACTGGAACGCCGCCTTCGATGAATACAGCAGCTCGAAGGAGGCAGATCCGGAGTTCGCCGAGGTCCATAACCGCCTGGCGCTGGTGTTCTACCAGGCAGAGGACGGTGACAACACCATCGCTGAAGCGCGCACCGCCTTGAGCATGGATTTTCAGGATGCGGAGGCCTACCGAATGCTGGGGCTTGGCCTGTACGCCAACGAGGAATTCGGCCCCGCCATGAATGCGCTCCAGGAATCGCTGACGAGAGATCCGCAGAATGGCGATCTTTACTACGAGATGGGAATGGTGGCCCGTGACCAGGGGTCGGTCGATCAAGCGATCCAGTACCTCCGCAAGTCCGTCGAGCTGAAACCCTCGCGCTGGCAGGGCCACAGCAGTCTCGGAGCACTGCTGGCGCGCACGAACCGCTTCGATGAAGCCTTTGCCGAACTGAATGCGGCCAGAAAGCTGGCGCCCAATGAGCCTTCAATTCGCGAAAATGTGGCTGCCGCCTGCTACGCAAAGGGGGACTATGACCAGGCAATCGCGGAATACAGGAGACTTTTCCGCGCCTATCCCACCTGGGAGAGGGGGCACGATTTGCTGGCCCGCGCCTACATGGCGAAAAAACAATACCCTCTTGCTATCTCCGAGCTCAGGCTGGCAATTGAGCAGAATCCGACAAGTGCCGCCGAACACCGCGTTCTCGGACAATTGCTGCTGCTCTCCGACGAGCAGCAGGACGCGGCCCGCGAGCTGCGTATTGCCGTAGAGCTTGATCCCGAATCGGCTCCTTCCCACTACTATCTGGGGACGGCTCTGCTCGAAGTGCAACAACTCGCGGCTGCACTCGATGAATTCCAGGAAGCAGTGCGTATTGAGCCTTCCGCGGAGCACCACTTTGCCCTGGCTGCGTGCCTACTTAACATGGGCCGCGACAGCGAGGCGCTGGCGGAGATGGAGATCGCGACGCGGCTCGACCCCGGTAAGGAGCTTTATCACGCTCGACAAGAAGAGCTGCTGCAGCTGCTGAGGTCCAACAGCACGCACTAGATGTGTCGGTTGTACCTGGATCAAATCGCGTCAGAAAGGAATCGCACCTTGAACCCCTATACCAGTTCCGGCACAATCCCGGGCACCGCTTCCGAGAGACCGTACGTTGACGGGCTCGGAAGCGAACACTCGAATCTTTTCGGCGATTATTCTGTGGCGCCCAGGCGTAGCGGCTACGGCCTGCCCTGCGCAAACTGCAAGACCTACTACGCAGCCGATCTTGGTGCCTGCCCCATCTGCAAGAGCCCGCAACGTGTCTCGCCGCTAGAGATGCAGGGCCCCATGGGGGTCTTTGCTCAGCCGGAAATCCTGCCTGACCTCGACCAACTGGAGCAGGAGCGCGAGCGCTTTCTCGAGGAGTTCAACTCGCAGCTGACCTCAGTTTCGTTTTTTGCCGATTCGGCGTCGGCAACGCCGACGTGCGAGCGAACCGAAAGCCACCCCAACTTTCCTCGGCCGGCGAGCGTTTGTCAGGACTGTTATGGGCGTCTTGCCGAGCGCGTCGACGTCCTCGAGGCGGCCATGCATATCGACGTCAAAGAAGCTGCGCAGATCGTCTATGACGCGGTCTGGGCCGACCCTTCCGATCCTGGCAAGACCTATGAAAATGCGGCCCAGGCGCTGCTCGGCGAATTGCGGCGGCGCTCGGGTGTTCCGGAAGTTTTGGGTCCGCTTCAGCCACCCTTAAATTAGAGAGCTCGGCTCACCCTTCGGCTCCTCGCAAAACTTAGCTTTCGAGTCGTCCTACGGCCAGATGAACCTGTCTGGTGGGAACGAGTTCGCGGCGCAACTCCCGCCGTTCAAAGAATCATGTCAGCCTAGCCGAGGCGCTGAAAAAAATCGTTTGATGGCAAGATCCGGATAGCGTTCTCGATCGCCGGGGCATACTGTTTGACCATGAACACCACGCCGCCAAGTGTTGCCCCAGATCATCTAAAACAGCCGGGTATGGCGAAACTGACCGATCATAGCCGCTGGCAGGCAGTCGTCGGCCGCGACCGTGCGAGCGATGGCAAGTTTGTATTCGCGGTGTCCTCAACCGGCATCTATTGCCGGCCCTCGTGCCCTTCGAAGCGGCCGCGGCGGGAGAACGTCAGCTTTTATCCGGACGCCCGCCTGGCCGAAGAGGCCGGCTTCCGTGAATGTTTGCGTTGCCGGCCGAAGGCCGCCCTGGGCGACCGGCGGCAGCAGACGATCAAGTCCGTCTGTCGTTATATCGAACAGCATCTCGATCAACCCATCACCCTGGCCTGTTTGAGCAGGGAATTTGCGCAAAGCCCGTTTCACCTGCAGCGCACCTTCAAGTCGATTCTGGGAATCACGCCCAAGGACTATGCAAACGCCTGTCGCATGCGCGGCTTCCGTCGCAACCTGAAAGCCGGCCAGTCAGTCACCCGCGCCATGCATGAAGCGGGCTATAGTTCGGCCAGCCGCTTGTATTCCCGAACCGCTGCGGAAATGGGAATGGAACCGGCGAAGTACCGGCGCGGCGCGGTAGCAGCGAACCTGGGCTATACCTGCGCCGATTCTCCGCTGGGACGAATGCTCATCGCCGCCACCCCCAAGGGCATTGCCAGCATTCAATTCGCCGATTCCGACGAAGAGCTCGAGGCCGGCCTGAAACAGGAATTTCCGTTTGCCGTACGCCGCCGCGACGACCAGGATCTTGCTCGGTTGGTTGAGAGGGTCCTCGAGCGCATGCGCGGGGTGCGGATTTCCTCCTCGCTCCCCCTGGACATTCAGGCTACGGCATTTCAGCGCCGGGTATGGTCGTATCTGCAGTCGATCGACTTCGGCGAGACGCGGTCCTACTCCGAAGTGGCCAGAGCCATTCACCGCCCGTCGGCGGTGCGGGCCGTGGCGCGTGCGTGCGCCACGAATCCGGTTGCGATTGCTATTCCTTGTCACCGCGTCCTCCGCTCGAACGGGGACCTCGGCGGCTATCGCTGGGGCAATGCTCGTAAGAAGGCATTGCTTGCAATGGAAACCGGCCGGTCTCGTCCGGGAAGAGAGAGTTCGGAGCAGTAGACGAGGGTTGTTCCTGTCAAGGCGCGGATATTTTCGATTGCAGACTGGCGGGTGCCAGCTGCCTGAAATCAGCGACGTTAAAAGAATAAATGCGGTTGTGCTGGGCATCGCACCGCACAGCTGAGAAGCAGCGCATCACAAATCTTAGCTCCAACCCAGCCACCGGTGCCAACCGTGTTCAGTGCCGCTAAATAGTCTTCTTTGCCGGGTTGCACTACCTTAAAGTGCGGGACGATGTTGTCGATGATGATGCCGCATCGCCTCAGCCGGATGTATACGAGGCTGGACCGGCAAACGCGTCAGTGCCGCATAGACTTCTGCGACGGAATGGAGGCCGATGAATCCCTGGTCTTTGCCCGCGGTGACACGCTGTAAGGCGGGCCTGGAGCGCGCGTAGTGGGGATGACTCTCCTCAGAGGCAGCGACGAGAACCGTGGTGTCAAAAAAATATTCAGGCTGTCTATCTGTTCAGGAGAGATGCGATCCGTTCCTCGCGAGCTTCCTCAAGACGCGCGGTCCCAGTTTGCGCCTGGTTCGGCGCTGCCTCGGTGGACCCACAGACCATCTACCTTGACCAATGAAGGCTGTTGCTCGGCGCGCTTTTGCAGTACACCGTCCAATTGCTCGACGGCCTGTAGTTCCATATCCGGCCTGAAGCCGAGCCGCTCGCGCAACGCTTTCGGGACTACGATCCGGCGGCCTTGTCGATGTTGAGTGTCATACCAGTTTTGATGCCATATACCATAACAGACGGCAATA
>JAFAWX010000374.1 GCA_019241535.1 Acidobacteriota bacterium
CAGGCGCCGCTGCCTTGAATTCGGGGTTGAGTTCGGCTATTCGACTGCCGCTTTGTCGTGTTTTTTCGACGACGTAACCGGCGTGGACCGGTTCACCGGAGACAAGCATACGGTAAATCAAGACGACATCTTCTTCGAAACATCGGAGCGTCTCTCCCCCTTCGGTAATATTCGGCTCGTGCGCAGCGACTATCGCCGCTGGATAGCAGACGACGACAGCCGTTACGATCTCATTCACATCGACATTGTTCACACCTATATGGATACTCTTACCTGCGGGTTGTGGAGCGCACGGCATGCGCCATGTGTTCTTTTCCACGACACGATCAGCTATCCAGCGGTTAGACGAGCGGTATTGGCCATTGCAGGAATTACCGGTAAGCACTTCTATCATTTCGAAGAAAGCAACGGCCTAGGGATTCTGGTTTAGTATGTGCCCTCGAGCATCTGTGGTGCAGGAGTCGCGCGGGCTGAAACCGAACACCGGTAAGCAATGGGTCTGCGCCGTGCTGGTTACCTATTATCCCAGCGCCGCAATGATCGAAAATTTCCACAACATCCTGGCTGAGGTGCAAGAGTTCGTAGTCGTCGACAATGGCTCGAGTGAGTATGAAGTCAATGAGCTCAGAATCGCGAGCCGCAACTTGGGATTCCACCTGATCGAGAACCGAGAGAATCTCGGCATCGCGGAAGCTTTGAACCAAGGCGTACGCTGGGCCAAAGACAAAGGATATCCTTGGGTAATTCTCTTTGACCAGGACAGTAAGACCCAGGGTGCCTTTGTCGAGAGGATGTTCAATACCTGGCTTTCGCACCCCAGACGCAGCCAGATTGCTTCCATTCACCCGCGTTATTTGGTTCCGGAAACCGGTCGTTTTGGGTGGTACGCACCCCGGGCGCCCGACGGCAGCCCCTTCTGGTCCATGACCTCCGGAGCACTGATGCCGACCTGGATATTCGACAACATCGGCTGGTTCGCCTCCGAGTTCTTTATCGACTGGGTGGACATCGAGTATTGCTTCCGCATCCGCGCCGCCGGATATCTGATTGCCGAATCGCAGGAGGCGGTGCTCGTGCATTCCCCGGGTCGCTCTATACCCTCTTCCATTCTGGGCTATCGCTTCCTGCCAAGTCATCACAGTGCAGTGCGGCGATATTACATGTCACGAAACCGGGTGGTCGTGTTTCGGAAGTATTTCTCCGCTCTTCCTCTGTGGACCGCGAAGGCCATGTATGCGGCATGGCGTGACACCATGAAGTGTTTTCTCGGAGAAAAGGACCGAGCTCGAAAATTCCGCAACTTTCTTCTTGGTACGTGGGACGGCTTGACCGGAAGAATGGGGCAGCGGGAGGGCCTGTAAGGTGACCGAAGAAGACGCCCCCGTGTTCTCCACTGTCGAGTGCTCGGTGGCAAGCGTGACCACTGCTTATAACTCCGCGCATGAACTGGCGCGGCACGTTGACGCGCTCCTCCGGCAAGACCGGCCGCTCCAGGAAATCGTGGTGGTGGATAACGCTTCGAGTGACGAGACCAGTTCGATGCTGGCGACGCGCTACCCCCAGGTGACCGTCCTCCGGATGGCGGAGAACCTGGGTACGGGGGGAGCACTCGCGGCCGGCTTGGCCTATGCCGCTCTCGAAAAGAGACACGACTGGGTCTGGATGTTCGACCAGGACAGCGTCCCCGCTCCCGCCGCTCTCGGGCTGATGCTCGACGAGGCGCGACAGTTCGACATGACGGCCGAGGTAGGAATTCTTGCTACCCTGCCGGTCGATACCGACATGGAGATTTCCTCTACTCCCTGGCTTTGGCGCAACCGGTTCGTGAAACCGTCCCCGGAGCTACTCAAGCGACCGATCGTGTTTACCGACCTGGTAATTACTTCGGGATCGATGGTGCGGCGCGATGTGGTCGAGAAGATCGGGCTGCCGCGGTCCGACTTCTTCATCGACTTCGTGGATTACGAGTACTGTCTTCGGGCGCGATCCCACGGCTACAAGATCGCGGTGACCACCCGGGCAAAGCTGTATCACGAAATCGGCAAGGCCCGCCGGGTTCGTTTTTTCCTCGGGCGGCAACACCTGTGGTCGCAGCACCACCCGTTCCGCGAATATTATTTCAGCCGCAATCTCGCCTATTGTGTTTGGTGGCTTTACCCTAGCGTTCCTGCCAAAGGATTCGCCCTGCTGCATCTCGCACGTCATGCCGTGGGCGTGCTTCTGTTTGGTCCGGAGAGGCTGGCTTGCCTGACAAAAATGCTACAAGGAGTGTTTGACGGACTCCGCGCCAGTCTGGGGGTCCGCTTTCTGCCCAATCAGTGACTCGGCGTGCGAGATCAAACATGAACTTGTTGATTACGGGCGGAGCAGGATTCATTGGCTTACATCTTGTCAGGCGCCTGCTCGAGGAGGGGTGCACGGTTGCGGTGTTGGACAACTTTAATCCTCAGGTCCATGGTGACAACCGCGAACTTCCGAATGACCTGAGCGATCACGTTGAGCTGTACCGCGCCGATGTAAGGGATCACGATGCGCTTCGTAGTGCGCTGGCCAAAAGAGACGCGCTTGTTCATCTGGCAGCTGAAACCGGAACCGGACAATCCATGTACGAGGTTTCCCGCTACCAGGATGTGAATCTAGGTGGAACGGCGGCGATTCTTGACACGGTGGTAAATAATGCCCGCCTCGGGCTGGGTAAGATCGTAGTGGCTTCTTCGCGCGCCGTGTATGGAGAAGGAAAGTACCGCTGCAATGAACATGGAATTGTCTATCCCCAACGAAGGACTCTGGATCATCTCAAGGCGGGTATCTACGAGCCTGTATGCCCGACGTGCAATATCGAGTGTGTTCCTGAAGCAACCAGTGAAGACTCGCCCACCAGTCCCCTTTCCATCTATGGCCTGACCAAAAAGGTTCAGGAGGAAATAGTGTTCATGTTTGCCCAGGCGTGCGGATTTTCTGCCTGCGCGCTACGTTACCAGAACGTCTTCGGGCCGGGGCAGTCCCTGGTTAATCCCTATACGGGGATCTTGGCAATTTTCTCGAATCTGGCACGCTGCGGGTCGTCGATTCAGGTGTTTGAAGATGGGCGGGAGAGCCGCGACTTTGTTTATGTGGATGATGCCATAGAAGCGACCTGGCGCGCGATTGTTTCCGAATCTCGCTCGCCAGAGACGTTCAATGTGGGGACGGGAGAGCGGACGACGGTACTCGAGGCGGCCAAAGGGATAATCGAGCACTATCAAAGTAGCGCCCGCATCGTGATTACCGGGGCTTTCCGTCAAGGCGACATTCGCCACAATTTTGCAGATCTGGCGAAGATTCGCGGATCGCTTGGTTTCGCTCCGCGCTTCACGTTTATGACCGGACTAAAGCGTTTTTTGGATTGGGCAGTGGGGCGATCGGTAGTTCGCAGCGGATACGAGTCATCGTTAGAGGAGATGTCGGAGCGGGGGCTACTCAGTGGATAGCCCTGCAAAGATCGGTGTTGTAACGGTCACCTATAACAGTGGGCCGGTGATCCGCGATTTTATGAAATCTCTCGCCACGCAGTCATATAGAGATTTCCTGCTCTACGTGGTTGACAACGCTTCTGCGGATGAAACTTTGTCGCTTGTTGCCGAATACCCTGACGCGCGCACTGTCACTATCCGTAATCGGGCGAATTTGGGAGTGGCGGAAGGGAACAACATAGGCATAAGAGCCGCGCTCCGCGATGGCTGTTCGGCCGTGCTGCTCTTAAACAATGACACGACTTTCGGCCCCGATGTTATCTCGAGACTCGAGGAAGGTCTGCGAAAATACCGGTGCGAAATGATTGTTCCCAAAATTCTGTATTTTGAGCCGGCAGACAGGATTTGGAGTGCGGGAGGAAGTTTCAGCCGGCTGCGCGGTCGATCAAAACATTCTGGGTTCGGGAAAAAAGATAAAGGACAGCTCGATCAGCCGCGCGCGGTCGACTACAGTCCGACTTGCTGCATGCTGATCAAAAGGGAAGTATTCGAACGAATAGGCATCATGGATGCCAATTACTTCCTCTACTTTGACGACACCGACTTTTGTCTGCGGGCGCGTCGAGCAGGAATCAGGCTGGTTTACTGCCCCGACACCAG
>JAFAWX010000064.1 GCA_019241535.1 Acidobacteriota bacterium
ATGGCGCTTGTAGGAGAAGCCGCATCTAGACGTTCAATTTTGGCGGCGATTTCATCCCACACCGCGGACTGGTCCGAACGCCGGGATTCGGTGGCGCGCATCGCGAAAGTCACATCCGATACCTTACGACCCCGGGCCCTTGAATACATAAGGTTTGCCGAAGGGCAACAGGCGGTGCTCGACATGCTCCAGCGGCCGGCTTCGACACAGGATACGGGAATGACAGTCGTTTGTTTTGGCGGAGCCAGAATGGTCAAGTTCAGGACCCGGTTCTGTTTCGCGCCAATCAGTTCTTCCCCGTCAAGCAGGAGCACTGGTAACCCGGCCGAATTTTCAAAGCGCAGTTCTGGCACCGAGCCGCCGGCATGAATTTCTGTAACCCGTCCCAGACCCTGAGAAATAGCATCTTCGAGAAGCAGATAATCCGGTCTTTCACCAACGGGACGCGGTCGAATGAGCGGGAACACGCTGAGGTTGCGAAAATGAGTCGGTCGGCCAACGTCGATCCCGCAAAATTCTTCTCGAAGACTGGCAGTTGTCGTAGTTGCGGCATTATTGACGGCGTCTGATGACATCGTGCGTTCCTCCTTCAAATGCCCGGAAGTGCACGTCCATGGCCACAAACTCGACCTCCTGATCGAGTGCAGGGGAAAACGCGGCCGGGATGCAGCAGGAATTCGAATGTGCTTGAAACTACGCGGTTGGTTTGACCAGCTGGATCATTCGTTTGCAGCCGAGTGTAGTCCGAGCTCGAGCAGGAAGGTCGGCGGCGACAACTACGATTTACGCATTGTCAATCGGTGTTGGTGGCCTCGCCTGAAAGGAACTGGCTTACGGCTTGTTTACTGATCCCCAGGAGCTTCGCGGCGTCACTTTGATTGTTATCGCACTTGGCCAGAGCCCGCAGTATGAGTTGCTTGCGAACTTGATTAAGGAATTGTTGCAGGGAAAAGCCGGGTGCGGGCTCCGGCAACCCGGTGAACGGATCTGGGGCTGGGGCGTCGGTGATGAGGAGGTCATCTGGACCAAGCACATCGTTCTGTTTGGGCGCAAACAGAACTGAGCGTTCAAGCACGTTCGCCAACTGACGGACATTACCCGGCCAATCATAGGCTTCCAAGCGCTTCAATGCATCTGTTGAGAGTCGGCGTGGGTTCTGGCGACGCTGGTTGATGCGTTGGACGAGCGCCACCGACAATTCCGCGATTTCTGTGCGCCGCTGCCGCAAAGGGGGAAGCTGGATATGAACCACCTCCAGCCTGTAATAGAGGTCCTCACGAAATCGACGTTCCTTAACCTCTCTTAATAGGTCACGATTGGTTGCTGCAATGATCCTCACATCCACCTTATGAGTTGCCGTGCTCCCCACCCGCTGGACAACGCCGTCCTGCAAGACTCGCAAGAGCTTGGCCTGGATGTCGAGTGCGAGTTCAGAGACCTCATCCAGAAAAAGCGTCGTCTCGTGAGCCTCTTCGAAGACTCCCTTCTTTTCGCCGGCTGCCCCGGTAAACGCCCCTCTAACGTGCCCGAAAAGGTAGCTTTCGGCCAATTCTTTGGGAATGGCAGCGCAATTGATAGCTACGAGCCGCTGGTCACGGCGAGAACTCAAACGATGGATAAGGGTGGCGAAGCGTTCTTTCCCGGTTCCGGTCTCCCCGAGCAGCAGGACGGGGCAAGTGCTCTCGGCGGCTATTGCAGCCCGTTCGGCGGCATCGCGCATTAGGGCCGAGCCGATGACAATACCTAATTCCTGCAGGGCTTCATCAAGGGCACCCACTGCCTCCGGCTCCGTAAGCGGTGACAATCGGTGATCCTCCGCCGATGCCTGGGCGGCGGGTTCGAGCGGCGGCAGGGCCGCCCCCGCGACAGGACCTACGCCGGAGTCCAGGTCCGCGCAGTCCAGCGGATCTTCGGCAGTCTCATGAAGCTCGCGGACTTTGTGCGCCAGCCGTTTCGCTCGTTCCCCGAATGCGCGTTTGAACGGTGAGGCAAAGTACTCCGTGGGCATCATGAGTTCGCGCAATTCCGCCCAGTCATGCATTTCAAATCGCACTTCCTTGACATTGGGGGCGCCAAACAGGGGACGTGTCGGCGAGCCAAGTTGCAGCAGCTTAGCAGGCAAGAAACCCGTAGCTGTGAGCAAAAACCAGGCAGCTCGCATCTCCGCCGTACCGCTCGAAACACAGACGTAGTTTTCCCCGTCATTTCGTAAGCCTGTTCCTCTGGAGCCTCCCTTCAAGGATTTAATCTGGCGCGCCAGGTTTCCCATCAGAGCGGAATAGTCCTTGGGATCTGATACCGGCAACTCGTAGGCGGAAATTTCGCACCCAGGATGGCGGCGGCGTACCTCATCCCGGGTTGCCAGCGCATTCTCTCGTGTGTGCGGTGTGTAAAACAGAAATAAAGATTCGAATTGCCGTGCACTCAAGATCGAGAGGATAGGCCCCGGCTGCTCTCCGCCGGCCACTTCCCCGATCGTAAATGGATCCATTGGATCAACAAAGGCAAACAATCGACGGAATGTGCTCGCCATGGCGACAATTCTACGCCGGCACTCATGCCGGAGAGCCCTTTGCTCAAGGCATTCATCTCAACAGGCGGATCGAACCGGTGACCGAATCGAACCGGACACTTTTCTTTCCATCCTTGGAACGATCTGCAAGATCGCGGTTTTAGCAGCTCGAGGAGCCCGGCACAACGAGCGTTGCCACAGCTATTGCCCCTGCTGAGCTGATGCCTGCCCACGCCAAAACTAATTTGAGTTCCTGGCCAGATTTTGGCCTCAACGGAGGGGGAGAATCTTTTGAGAGGACCCCCTAATTCACATATTGAAAAGGAATGGGAGAAATATATGGAAGGCTCCATGCTCATGGTCCATCGCGGCAGCCGCAAACTTGGCCGCCCGGAATTGAACGTTATTGCAACCCCGGAGGGCACGGACACCCACCGCCCTGTCGCGCACTGCTCGATCGTTGAAGCACTGCTTGAAGCGCTCGCATTCCGCCACATCTCCGTGGTACGCGACGAATATGCCGTCTCTCCAGACGGCATGAAGATGTTCGGTGTCCTAGACTTGGAGACCACTTTTGACGACTGCCGGTTTTCAATCGGTATCCGCAATTCCCACGACAAATCGCTGCGTCTTGCCATGACCGTTGGCTACCGTGTGATGGTCTGCGACAACATGGCTTTTTGGGGCGATTTCACCCCAGTACTTGCAAAGCACACCCGCAGGTTTAGCCTGACGGATTCCCTCAGCATTGGCGTCGATCGTATGCAACGCAACTTCGAACCCCTGCGCGGACAGGTCGAAGCTTGGAAGCAGAATCAACTCTCGGACGACTCGGCGAAGCTCGTCATCTATCGGGCGTTTATCGAAGGTGAACTCGAAGTGCCGAAGCATCTGCTGCGGCGAGTCCATGAACTCTATTTCCAGTTGGCAACGCCAGAGTTGGCTCCACGAACGATGTGGAGTCTGACCAATGCCTTTACATCAGCATTCAAGAACCTTGATCCGATTCCTCAGTTCAATGCCACCGCCAAGCTTGCGCGGTTTTTGGAAAGCCCGTCGGGGGTGGCCCTCTGAACCACTTCAAGGTGGAAAGATTCGCAGCAATCTCAAGCTCAGGAGTTCCACCCTGACCTCACCTCTCTTGTCTGCAGCTGAGCCGAATGTTGATCTTCCGAGGCGACGAACCAGGTCCGAGATCCAGTTATTACTTAGGCAGCGCCTGCCCCGCCACTCTGTTCTGCAGGTACGGACAAAGCATCAGAGATCGCGTACTCGAGAAACGCGCAAAGTAAAGTTTAGTAAAGGTAGTTTCTCGCAGCGCCTGGAGTGGTAACCTTCCGCAAGCTTCGCTTCGAAGTGTTCTGCAGAAGATCCGTGGTCTCCTTCGATCTTGAGGACTGGGAGGACATGCAAAGCGAACGCTCGGCTGCTACATGCAGGCAGGGCAAGCATTCGTGACCCCGCGTAGGACATCACGGCCGGAGATTTTGCTGAAAAAACTGCATTTACTATCGTGCACCGTTGTGTTTTTGGCCGTCTTGGCTGCTTTACCGCTGGTTGGGCAACGCCGTGAAGGAAGCGGGCGGGGCGCGCGCGGCGAGCAAGGCGTGGGAAATGGTCATATACCTGCACGTGGTCCTGCTCCGGTGCGTGCTCCGGCTGGCCGGCCACCTGCAGAGAATGAGCACCGGAAGTTCAACGATCAACCAACCCACCCGGAAGCTCCCCATGTGCACGCCGAAAATGACCGCTGGGTGGGGCACGATAGCGGACGCAACGATCCTCATTACCATGTCGATCGTCCCTGGGAGCACGGCCACTTCGAAGGTGGCATCGGACCTCGCCACGTATGGCGTCTGCATGGCGGGCGACCGGACCGGTTCGATGTTGGGGGTTTCTTCTTTTCAGTTGCCCCTTACGATGTACCTTACTGCAGTGATTGGTTGTGGGATAACGACGACATTGTGATCTACGATGATCCCGACCACGTTGGTTGGTATCTTGCGTATAACGTGCGTCTGGGCACTTATATTCATGTGATGTATCTGGGAACTTGAAAGACACATGTCGATCACCGGAGTTGGAATTATCCGGCTTCGCTTTTGTTTGCTTTGGTGCACAAGCGCTTGTCGCAGTTTTGCTGGCCAATCTCAACGTGATCGGTTGCTTGGCCGTTCTCGAAGGTTGCGGCAAGTCATGCCGGTATCGTTGCTGCGTTCATCCCCGTAGTCCTGGCCCCGCTTGGCGTCTCCATTTTTTGTCGGGCCTGCCGGGTCTCGGTAAACTGCGCAAGCCAGCAACGCATTTATGGTTAGCAATGAAAGCCGCGATGCACGCCACGCCTTCGCAAGACTTTGCCAGCCTGCCGATGCAAAGTGCGCCAGCGAGGCCAGGAAATGGTGTCGAACCCGTGGACTTGATCAGCTTAACCGCGATTCGCT
>JAFAWX010000231.1 GCA_019241535.1 Acidobacteriota bacterium
ACCCTTTCCGAGCGGTTGTTATAGTCGAAGAGTTCCCTGTGGATTCGGGTTCGATCTTGTAAACGACGGCTGGCTTAGTTCATCCGCCCGGGTGGGCTCAACATAAACTACGACGCACACCAGCAGTTCGCTAACAACCCGCATCCTTCTGATACTGCTGAGAGGCAATGACCTTGTTGCATGACAACAGCTCTTCTTTCGATTCCGCAACCACAACCTTAGCCGAGCATTCCTCCTCCGAAACTCACGCTGAAGAGCATGACGTGAACGCTTCCAGCGAGCGTGAGGAGCCGAGATCCGCTGTCGCCGACGACTTCGCAACCGCCCTTGAAAGTTTCACCACGGAAAGCGAAGAGACGACCGGCGAAGACCACGTCATCCGGGGCACGGTGCTCAAGCTTAGCCCGACTCACGTGTTTGTCGACATCGGCGCCAAGTCCGAAGGCATACTGCCGCTCGCCGAAGTGCTCGACCCTGAGGGCAAAGCCAGGTTCCAGCCGGGTGACGAAATAGACGTAGTCCGCGAAAAGGGAGAGACCGAAGAGGGCTACTTCAACCTGTCCTTTCAAAAAGCGCAACGACTGCGCGCCTGGGACGAAATCGAGAAAGCCTACAGCGAGAATCACCCCATTCCTGCCACGGTGGTCGAACGCACGAAGGGCGGAGTAACGGTCGACATCCTAGGGGCGCATGCCTTCCTTCCCGGCTCGCAGATTGATCTCCGTCCGGTGCGCAACCTGGACGCTTTGAAAGGCCAGAGCTTTGAAGTTGCCGTCGTCAAGCTGAACAAGAAGCGGGGAAACGTGGTGGTTTCCCGCAAGCAGCTTCTCGAGCAGGAGCAGAACGAAAAACGGACGAAGCTGCTCGAGCATCTCCAGGAAGGTTCCGTGCTCACCGGGGTCGTCAAGAATCTGACCGATTACGGTGCTTTCGTGGATCTCGGAGGTATTGACGGCCTGTTGCATATTACGGACATGTCATGGGGACGTCTTACCCACCCCCGCGACCTAGTCAACGTCGGCGATCAAATCCAAGTCAAAGTTCTTAAATTTGACCCTGACAAGCAGCGCGTCTCACTCGGCTTCAAACAGCTCACGCCCGATCCCTGGCTCGATGCCGAGCACCGTTATCCGGTCGGCGCTCGCGTGCACGGACGCGTGATCAGCGTTACCGATTACGGCGCATTCGTGGAACTCGAACAGGGAATCGAGGGCCTGGTGCATGTCAGCGAAATGACCTGGTCAAAGCGCATGAAGCACCCCTCGAAGATCGTCAACGTCAACGATCAGGTCGAGTGTGTGGTGTTGAATGTAAACCCCGCCGAGCGGCGAATCTCACTTGGAATGCGCCAGCTGGCTAGCAACCCCTGGGAATCCCTCACCGAGAAATACCCGGTCGGCGCCGCCGTCGAGGGCCGAGTGCGTAACCTCACCGACTTCGGCGCCTTTATCGAGATCGAAGAAGGCATCGACGGCCTGGTGCATGTCAGTAACCTCAGTTGGACCAAGCGGGTAAAGCACCCTTCCGAAGTGCTGAAAAAGGGCGACCGGGTGAAAGCCGTCGTGCTTGCAATCGATGCCGAGAAACGCAGGTTGTCGCTGGGGGTGAAGCAGCTTCAGCCCGACGTTTGGGAGTCATTCTTCCAGTCGCACCATGTCGGCGACATGGTGCACGGCAAGGTCTTGCGTATTGCTACCTTCGGCGCGTTCGTCGAGATCGCCGACGGTGTTGAAGGTCTCTGCCACAACTCCGAAGCGGTCGACGCGAACGGGCAGCCCGTGCACCTTGAACCCGGGCAGGAACACGACTTTAAGATCATCAAAATGAGCCCGGAAGAAAAGAAGGTAGGTTTGAGCCTTCGAGCCGTCGGTGAGGAGGCTTCCCGTAAGGAGGTCGAAGCCTATAAGCATCCGGCATCGGGCACCGGATCCACCATCGGTGAGCTGGTTTCCTGGAAACGGGCGGGTAATGAGAACGGCTGAACTGCCCTGCTTCGCCCGGCACGGCTGAACGCCTCATTTGAAGACAACTTTCCGCCGCCCCATCACATCTAGGAAATCCTTTAGAAGACGAGCGGTTCGCCCGAGCTGCCGTTTTGAACCGAGTACTTTCGTCACCAGGGCATGAGTTTGGCCGAGCGATCAGGCGCGGTTACCGAGCTTTGGTAACGGAAAATCTTATCGACTTTCGTTGACACGGAGGAAGCGGCTTTGTTACCGTTGCCTCGCGTCGCTTAAGGTAGTTGTTTGTGCTAAATGCCGCATATGGTTCAGCTTGCGGCAGGTAAGTGTCGCAGTCGACTTTCGAATGGGCAGAAGCGTTTCCACTTATCCCCGGGGGGAGACGCGAATCAAGCCAGGATCTCGCTGCCCTAATGAATAAGTGTAAGGGTCTAGCCGCAGGTCCTGGAGCAAGTCGACCGAGGATGACAAAAATTGCCTAAACGCTTTTACATTCTCTTTGTAGCTCGCAGCCAGGATGGACAGCTGCGAAAGATCCCGATTCCCACACAGTATCTCTACGTGGTGGCCGTGGGAGTTGTGATCGGCATTCTCGGCCTGAGTGGCATGGCGCACTCCTATGGGCGCATGATGCTCAAAGTTGCCAGCTACAATCAGCTGCGAGCTGAAAGCGAAGATCTCAAGAACCGCTACTCCCATCTGGAACAGGTCGCGAGGGAGCGCGATCAGCAGGTAGCCTCCCTCGGATCGCTGGCCAGTGAGGTTTCGTCACTTTACGGATTGAAATCTGATCCCGTGCTGGCGAAGGCAGCGCTCTCGGACGAGGTGGCTGAACCGCAGATCAGTTCTTCGCTTGACCGGCTGTACACGCTCAAGACCGCTGCCCTGAGTGGCGCAACCAGCGCCGGCATATCTCTCGGTCTGACCCGTAATGTCACCCCCGCCGACTGGTTGCGGGCCAATTCAGCCCCGAACCTCTGGCCCGTGGAAGGTCCAGTGACCGGAGCGTTTGGCGAGCGCATCGATCCATTCAACGGTGAAGGCGCCTTCCACTCGGGAATTGATATTGGCGCACTCTATGGACAGCCGGTAATTGCCCCCGCCGAGGCAGTGGTGGACTTTGCCGACTTCCTGGGCGGCTACGGCCGTGCGATCATCCTCGACCACAGTCACGGCGTTACCACCCGGTACGGCCACCTGAAAGCCTTCGCGGTCTTCCCGGGACAGCACGTGCACCGGGGCGATACCATTGGTTACGTTGGGGACAGCGGACGCAGCACGGGTCCGCACCTTCATTACGAGGTGCGTATCAATGACGTCCCGGTCAACCCTCACAAATATTTGCGCGTGACTTACGCCCACCTCGGCGGCTTCGCCGCCGGGAGCTAGCCAGATCTTGGCCTTTTGTTCTCCTCGCGTCTAAAAGTTTCGATGTAGCTTCTGGGCCATCAGGCGCCGCCATACAACCCGCCTGCACTTTCGCTCGTCGGATGTAGGCGGAGGTCCACCCATGCGCAAAATATTGGCCGTGTGTATGTTAGTTTCCGCGTGCCTTGTGGCCCAGGAAACACCCATCAGAGGACCGAATCGCGATCCCAACCCGCAGGCCAGTACCCCGAAGGTTTATCAGGGATGCGTGATTCGCTCCCAGGGCAAGATCCTGCTTACCGGCGAATCAGGCGCTGAACACAATCTCATTAGCAGCAATGGACGCAAGCTCCAGGACTACGTCGGCCAGGAAGTCAGAATTGAGGGCAATGACGTGAATCCGAATGACAAGTCTTCTGACGAACGGAGCAGGCTGAGTGGCCAGCCTCAACACCAGCCGTCTACCCTCGATGTCGAATCCATCGAGAAAGTAGCGGACCACTGTAGCTCCCCAAAATAGACAACTTCTTGCTGACGAGAAGCTTTTCGAGCCCGCTTCAAACGACAGCTTTCCAGGGCAGGTCCTTCCACTCGAACCTGCCCCGGAGAGTCGTTAAGCAGAGTGGGGAAGCGCCGCCATGCGGCGTTGCATCTCCTCGAGCGACACATCCTCCTTGTGAGTGGAGATCGTCCATACATGCCCGAAGGGATCCGTCAGGTTTCCGGAGCGGTCGCCGTAGAATTGGTCCGTCACCGGACGCACCGACTTCGCTCCCGCAGAAACCGCCTGGTTGAAGACCTTGTCTACGTCATCTACGTAAACCATGAGGCTGACGGGCGAACCGCTTCCTGGCTGGGGAGCGTGATAGGCGCCGTCCGCAGATTCATCGGCAAGCATAATCGTTGAGTCGCCGATTTTTATCTCGGCATGCGCGATGGTGTTGTTAGGACCGGGGAATCGCATCAACTCGGTCGCGCCGAATGCTTTCTTGTAAAAGTCAATCGCGCGTGCTGCACCTTTTACGATCAGGTAAGGTGTAACTGAATGGTAACCTTCGGGTATGGTTCTCACTGCCATAGCGGCCTCCTGTAAAACTAATTAAGTTTGCATTGGCAGGGTATCAGATCCGAAGCTGTGGATAGGTCCCGGTTGTACACGCGGGAGCAAACGACAGTGGCTGAGTTGGGCTTTTCTGGTGCCACGCCGGGGGATTAAGAGAAAGAGAATTTCCTTTTCAGTCTCTGCGTGAGCCGCAGGGGGCCAGCTACGTGCAAATGCCGCCCGATTGATGGACAATAGATGAGACGATCAAGACTGAATTCACTCCTGAACACGACGCCTCGCAGGGCCAGTCCCGAAGGTTCACCCAATCGCGGATCGCCTCTGCTCGGTGAATCGTTCTTAAAGGAGTCATCATCTTCAAATCTAAGGAGAATTTATGGCGCACGAACTACCCCCATTGCCGTACGATTATTCTGCCCTCGAGCCATTCATCGATGCGCAGACCATGAAGTTGCACCATGATGGGCATCATGCCGCATATGTGAAGAACCTCAACACCGCACTCGAGAAGCACCCAAAACTTCAATCACAGGGCGCAGAAGAGCTGCTGCGAGATCTCAACTCCGTTCCCGAAGATGTCCGTACGGCGGTTCGAAACAACGCCGGCGGGCATGTCAATCACACCATGTTCTGGAAGATCATGAAGCCCAAAGGCGGTGGTGATCCCCATGGACCCATTGCTGACGCGATCAAGAAAGTTTTCGGCAACTTCAACGATTTCAAGACCAAGTTCAATGATGCCGGTGCCAAGCAGTTCGGCAGTGGCTGGGTCTGGGTGGCGGGAAAATCCGGAGGGGAGCTGCAGATCATCACAACGCCCAACCAGGACAACCCGCTCGCTCAGGGCCTCTTCCCCGTGTTTGGCAACGACGTCTGGGAGCACGCATACTATCTAAAATATAACAACCGCCGGCCTGAGTATCTGGCCGCCTGGTGGAACCTGGTGAATTGGGAAGAAATCAACCGCCGGTACGAGACATTCAAATCGGGCAAGTTGGAACCGGCGCTCGCTGCACATTGACGATTCTAAGGAACGCGCGACGGTATTTCGACTGGCCTAACAGAACTTCCGGCTAGAAAAAAGGGCGGACTCGCTGGTCCGCCCTTTTTAAACAGCCACTGCAGCAGTACTCTTACGCAGCAGTACTCTTACGAAGACAAACGGGCAACCTCTTCCGCGCCTGCCAAGCCTATGCCAAGTCCCGACGTTCTCGTCTTAGGAGCTGGAGTGGCTGGCCTTTGGGCCGCGCGCGATCTAGCCCGTGCCGGCCTACGCGTCGAGATCCTCGAAGCCCGGGATCATATTGGCGGCAGAATCTTCAGCCAACGCGATCCGACGCTGAATCGTGAAATTGAGCTTGGGGCAGAATTTATACACGGTCTTGCCCCAGAAATTTGGCAGCCGATCGAAGAGCATGACCTCCAAGTGACCGAGGTTGACGGTGACCTCTGGTGCTTTCTCGATGGCACGCTAGAGCGCTGCCGTTTTTTTCGCGATGCGGAGCGCATCCTTGCAGCCCTGAATGATCTCTCGCCGGACGAGAGTTTTTCCGCCTATCTTGACCGCTGTTTTCCCGACGCTAAAGACGCGAAAGCCCGCGAGTGGGCTACCGGGTATGTGAGCGGCTTCAACGCCGCCGATCCTTGTCTGGTGAGCGTGCATTGGCTCGCACACAATCGCACTGCCGAGCAGGATATTGAAGGCGACC
>JAFAWX010000301.1 GCA_019241535.1 Acidobacteriota bacterium
CTGATCGCGTGCTACCTGTTTCTCGCCCTGGGAATGCTTGCCAAGGGTCCCGTCGCACCGTTGCTGGCCGTGGCTATAATCGTCATTTTCGCCTCCGCCGAACGGAACCTGGCAATCGCCCGTCGAAGCCTGTCGCTCGCGGGCACTCTGACGTTTTGCGCCGTCGGCCTGCCCTGGTATGTGCTGGTCGAGATCCGCAGTCCGCAGTTTTTCCGCGTTTTTATTCTCGAGCATAATCTCGCCCGTTTTGGCACGAACCTGTTCCATCATCCCGAGCCATTCTGGTACTACCTGCCGGTCACGTTCCTGGCCTGGGTGCCGTTCTCCTTTTTTGCTCTTGCGGCTCTGATTTGGACGCTGCGCCGGTTGCGGGATGGCCGCATCGGCCGGCTCAGCTGCCTGCTCGTGATCTGGATGCTTGTAGTCGTTTGCTTCTTTTCCATATCGAAATCGAAGCTGCCGGGATACATTTTGCCGGCGCTCCCTGCGGGGATGCTCCTTGTAGGCAATTATGTCGGGGAGAAAGCCGGGGAGCGAATCGGCCCTATTCTCGTTGTTCTGCACGCCGCTCTGAGCGCGGCGCTCGTGTATGCGGCTCTAGCCCTGCCATACCTTGTCCTCAATCATCGACTCCCGCGCGGCGGTGCCGGCCTGCTGCCATCGCTTGCTGCGCTGTTTGTGGGGCTGGCGACTGCCGTTCTCTTGATCCAAACGGGGTGGGCAGGTTTGCGGCTGGCGACGGTTGTGCCTTCCATTCTGACGCTTTCGATTGCCCTGCGGCTCGGTGCCCCGGTCCTGAATGAGATGCTTTCCGCCCGACCAGTGGCCGAGGCGCTGGCCACCCTATCACCCGGTGCGTTGCCGGTTGCCGTCTTGCATGTTCCCCGTGAGCTCGAGTTCGGGCTTGAGTTCTACCGCAACGCCATCATAGACCGCTATGAACTCGGCCAAGTTCCGCCCGGGGAGCATCTGGTCGTTGCCTCACCTGGATTCAAAGCAGCCGTTTTGAGAGAGGTAGCGGGCAGACGCCTGCTCTATCTGGGAGATTTCCCCCGGCAGAGGATTGAATTTTTTTACGTCTCCGCCCCTGACGCATTAAAGTAGCGTTTCTTGTTCCCTGGGTTTGATTGCTTTCATCGGCAGCTACTACACTCAGTGGAGTCCCCCGAGCACCCGCCTCGGGGCGGGATGTCGGGGCGCAATTCAGGGGCCTGTTGGCCCCTTGGACGCGGGGGAGGCCCGATTGGCGTCCGCTATCCGGCGCATCTGGTCAGGAGCCGAAGTGGAGATTCTCGATCTCAGGCATTTCACGTCTGCCGACCTGCGTCCTCTGCTCGACGACGAAATCAAGGTGTGGGCCGATCTTCTGTGCTGGGACTACAGCGGCTCCGCGGAGATGATTCTGCGCTACATGGATGCAAAATTTCTGCCCGGCTACGCTGCCGTCTCCCGCGGCAAGGTCTTTGGCTATGCCTTCTTCGTTTACGAAAGCAGTAAAGGCGTAATCGGGGACCTGTTCGTCACCCATAACGAAAACGGAGGCGGGCGCGGGGAAATCGAGCGGCGATTGCTGGTCCACGTGATTGAAACTTTGCAGCAGTCCCCCGGGATCCATCGCATCGAAGCGCAACTGCTGGCGCACGAAGCCGGTTCTGCGGCGCAGCCCTTTGTCACCCAGGGGTTCAGCCGCCATGCCCGCCTGTTCATGAGCCTGCCGCTCGCAGGCGCGCGCCTGGAGCGCCCCATGAGCGCCTCCGAAGTTGAAATCCGCCGCTGGACCGAGCCCGACTATCAACCCACCGCGGCGGTGATCACCGCCGCATACAGAAATCATGTTGATTCGGAGATCAACGACCAGTACCGGACGCTGAGCGGCTCGCTCAGGTTCCTTAACAATATCGTCCGCTTTCCCGGCTGCGGCACATTCGATGCGGAGTCATCCTTTGTGGCCGTAAACCGCCGAAGCCATACACTGGCAGGTGTAATCCTCTGCTCCCGAGTCCGTCAGGACACCGGGCACGTGACCCAGGTATGCGTGCTTCCCGAGTTTCGCGGGGTTGGTCTGGGAACGGCCTTGCTGGCCTCGACGGTGAGAAATCTAGCCGAAAGGGGTTTCTACGCGCTGTCGCTGACTGTCACCGAAGCCAATTCCTCTGCGGTTGAACTTTACCGTCAGCTGGGGTTCGAGACTAAGCGGGCATTCGATGCTTTCGTTTGGGAAGGATGAAAGTGTCGGCGTTCTTAGCCCTAATGGCGCAATGCCCACATAAACCAGCCGGCGGCAATAAGTCCCCCCATGAACATGGCAAAGCAGTAAAGGCCGTAGCGGAACTGGTCGCGAGGGCTATTTCGCTGCGTGATGCCGAAGACCGTAGACGCGAAAATCGAAAATAAGAGCGCCGCACTGAAATGGGAGAGAGTCAGGATCACGATTTCTTCCCGATGGCGATGTGATATGCGTCGGCCACGCTGATGAAGTTAAGCAAGCCGGAGACGATAATGTACTTGGTGCCGTAGTCGGCCGTGGCATGGGCAACGATACCGTGCCCGAGATCCAGAGCGCGGGTCACGATGTAGAGTCCGCCCGCGCCCACGTCGCCGATGAATCCGAGAATGTCAAGAATGTCCCCGCCGTTCGGGCGGTACACCCGGCCCTGCATAAGCAGCCCGAGCACGAACATGATCACAATTGATCCCATCAGCAGGAACCCGCGCGTCCAGCGCCGTTGAAGCAGGTGCCCGGCTCCGGGAATCAGCCAGGCGATGACCGGGGCGACGACCGAAAGGTTCACGTTCTGCGCTGCTGGTTTCGCGGCGATCGCTGGTTTTCTTGCGGTTAGGTCGGCCATTCAGATGAGTACGATCTCATTTTGCATTTTACCAGTTACCAGGGCGTGGTCGTTGCGAACCAGCATGTTGATCTCGCTGCGCACTCCGAATTGCGGAAGGTAAATTCCGGGTTCGATGGAAAAACAGCTGTTGGGCAGAATGCGGCGCTCGTCGTGAACTTCGAGATTGTCCATATTGGCGCCGTTTGCGTGCACTTCCACCCCGATGGAATGGCCAGTGCGGTGCACGAAATACTCACCAAATCCTCGTCGGGCAATGGTCGCTCGTACGGGGTCGTCCACCTGCCACCCGCAGATCGTGCGCCGGGCGGCCACCGCTTCCTCCACAAATTTGGCGCCGGCGTTGCGGGCCTCGCGCACAACCTGGAAAAGTTCCTGCATGCGCTCGGGAGCAGCCTTCCCGACGAAGCCTGTCCAGGTGATGTCGTAGTAGACGGCGCCAGGCAGGTTTTTTTTCCCCCAGATGTCGAGCAGCACAAAGTCTCCCTCGCCGATCCGGGCGGAGCTCGATCGATCGGGGGCGTAGTGCGGATTCCCGCTGTTCGCATTGACGGCAACCACGGGAGGGTCGGTGCTCACGAGATTTTCGCGGCTGAAAGCCTCAAGAATCCACTGCTGTACTGCCGACTCGGTGGTGCCGCCATTGCGAGCGCGCCGGCCGATCTCCTCGAAGGCTGCGGCCGTGATTCGATCAATCGAATCGCGCGCTGCAAAATGGGTGTTGATCTGTTCTTCGGTCCAGGTAGCTTCAAACAGAGCAACCAGGTCCCCCGAGCTGACGATGTTTTTGCCCAAGCCGCGCAGCAGATCAATCGTGCCGCCGTCGACGAGCGAAATGGTAAAGACACCACTATTCGGCGAATACTGCATGGCAATATCGCGATAGGGCGCGAGCATTTGCTTCAAACCGTCGAACAGCTCCTGCCAGGCAGAGTAGGCGCGTTTCTCGCCAGGGAGGCGGTCGAGGTGCTGCGATTCGATCCTGTGCACTAGTTTCTGCGGCTCTCCCTCGGCCGGGATCAGGTAGAACCAGCGGCGCGTCGCCATCAGCTGCTCAGGAAGACCCAGCACGCGATAGGCAATCGGATCGCGGTGGTGGTGATCATAAAAAAGCCACGCGTCAATGTGGCGTTCAGCAATGGCCGCTTGAATATTGGCAAGATTCATACGCGCAATCCATTCTACCTGGCGACAATCCGTTGTGCCGTCCCGGCGTCCTGGTCAACTAAATTGCGGGCTCGTCCACGCCAGATGAGTTCGACCTTGGGTCGCCGCGGGGCTCAGGCGGGACATACAATACGCCGAACATGTCATGATTCATTGTCAGCCGAAGGATCATGGAGAACTAAATACGCGAAGCTGACGGGGCTGCATTAAAACCCCGATACTTAAACGATCTTTGCTTGCTCGAGCCCAGCACTTTCCTCTTCGCCGCTTGTGGCAGGGTCTCGCATGCGGTCCGCAACACCAGCCGCGGGGCACGGTCGCGAATCTTGAGGAGAAAGGAAAGAGTTCGCTTTTGTTCTCCTTTCGCCGTCTCCCGCAATAGCCAGCCGAGCCCCTTTTGAACCATGTCATCTTCATCCGTCAGCAGCATGTTAGCCAGGCGAACGATCGCATGAAACTGCTTTCCCTTGCGGGTCGATTGAATCAGCGCCACGCAGGCCGCCCGGCGATGCCAGTGGTCGGGTGACTTCGCCCACTTGAATACTTTCTCGATGCGGGCCGGCTGTGCCAGGATCATGGGCGCAATCAGGTAATGCACAAGCCCGTCGTGATCGGCCCAACTGTTGACGCGGTCCAGCCAGGACTCGAAAAGGTCGAAGTGCTGCGCCCGCAGCTGGCAGCTGAGACCTTCGAGTAACAGCACCGCGAATATCTTCTCTTCGAGAACCCGGCCGGTAAAGAGCCGATCGGCCACATCGACGAGAAATTCGATTCCTACTTCCTTCTGAAACCGGCGACGATACGCAGCGGCAAGACGGCGCAGGGGGGCCGTGTACCAGCCGTGAGACTTGATCTCCTCCTTGAAGAACCACTGAACGCCCTTGGCGTGTTCAGCCGAACCGCCGCGTTCGAGGGCATGGCGAATTTCGGTGACTGTGCCGGAAATGCTGCAGGCCCGATGGCTACGCTGGCCAGTCTCCCTTTTTGTTCTGCCGCACATCAGACTCTTGTCATTTTGGTGTACAACCGATTTACGTTCCTATGTTCAACCGCGAAAGTGGCGGTTCGCGGGCAGACCGCATAGAAAGCGGGCGCATACGGCCGGAACTCGCCTCGCCGTCGCTGCTCGTCTAACGACACCATCCGACACCCAGGAAAATTACCACCTCAGCAGCAGTGGCCGATCCTTTTCCCCAGCCGTCTGGTGGACGTCTCAGTGCGACCGAGCGCACCTGAGCATTGCCTCGCGGTTGTCCGGAGCGCTGTGCGATACTTAGGCCTTACAAGGAAGAGCGACTGGCAACGACGGTAACGTCGCCATCTCGATGCCAATGCAGCTCCAGTGAAGGGGTTGTCCTAAGGACTGGTCGCCGGCAGCGTCACCAGTGCATGGGCCCTTAGCTCAGCGGTTAGAGCAGCGGACTCATAATCCGTTGGTCCCAGGTTCAAATCCTGGAGGGCCCACATCACAAATCCGAAGCCGCATCGGACGCGGGCTCGAAGCGGTCTACCCCTCCTGGCGGCAGCTAAATTGACCAATTCTCAAGGCGGAGGCCCTCAACTCGGCGAAACTCATTCTCGTTATTTGAAACAAGAATGAGTTTGCGAGCCACTGCCTGCCCCGCAATGAGTGTGTCGAAGGGACCGATGGGCGTGCCCGCCTGCTCGAGCTTCGCACGCAGTTGAGCATAGGAACAGGCATCGTCCGACGTGAATTCAACGATACCAAGAGGACGAAGAAAATTTTCGACCCGCCGTAACGTCTTCGTCCCTGAAGTGCTCTTAGCTGCGCCTGTTCGAAGCTCAGCCTCCGTAATTACGCTAACAGCAATGTCTTCGCGGCTTTGGCCCAGTAAGTTTTTTAAAACGGCTGGGTTCTGCTTGAGCGCATAGATACACGTATCGGTGTCAAGGAGAAACCTCATCGAAGCGAGGTCCTCTTGTCAACCTTACGCTGTGGCGGTCTCACAAAGTCGTCTGCGATCCCTGCAAAAGACTCAACGTATCCCTCTGGCCATTCGCTGACCGGTTCTACGACGACCGATCTGCCCTCGCGATGCACGAGGACTGTATCGGTCTCGAACCGAAATTCCTTCGGCAGCCGAACCGCTTGGCTCCTCCCCGTCCAGAACACTCGGGCTCTTTTACCTTTCACCGCTTTCTCCTCATATGGACAATGATATATACCCATGATACCTACTAGGTACGGTGGCGTCAAGCGCACATTGGAGGAGATTGGCGGATGATGCCGGGCTAAAGGCGAGGGCGAATGCTGCTTCACGTACAGAGAGAAATTGCCCTTAGGGCGACTGCAAGCCTTATCCTGGTGACGCCGTTGTGACGGGGAAAAGGGCGCAGTGAACGGTACGCGAGAGTAATAGGAGGTATTGCCATTTGCTTGGACCCGTGTCGGACGCACGCAAGAGCAATTGGTGCTACTGCAAAGCAACTATGTTTTGTGCCCTCGTAATCCGTTGGTCCCAGGTTCGAATCCTGGAGGGCCACCCATCCCGGCAGGGTCCGGCCCGGAGACATAGGTTAAACAATGTACCGGAGACATGGGTAACACCTCCAGTCCAGACGGTCATTAGCGACGATTGAGAACTCGGTTGACCTATGGCATCCGCCGTATCCCA
>JAFAWX010000004.1 GCA_019241535.1 Acidobacteriota bacterium
CTTTAAGAACGTTTTGGAGAATTCGCAATTCCAGGTTAATCGTTCGTTCCCGAACCTTCTGGCGACGCCGACGTTGGTAGTCTGGGACCAGGAGTTCAGCTGGATGCTGGCCGGAAATAAGGCGTGTGATCAGACTTCATCTACCAAGGTTCCGAATCCTCCCATGCAGGTGTTGTTCAACTCTGCGGCCTGTTCTGCTTCCCTCGCGCACAGCTTCTAGCTCACAGTCGTGCTTTTCGACCCAGAGCACCAGACCAGCGGGCGTCGGTGCGCCGAGCGGATTGACACAACTTGTGATTTCAATCACCACGCTCTGTGGCTTTGGTCATGGCCAGTCTCGGTTTCAGAACCAAAATAGAGCATGGACTCGGAGGAGACTTGCCATGATCAAGCTGTACCGGCTCGTGCGATTGATTGAGACCCATTCGAATGAACTTACCTTGCATCTGATACAGCGCGTCCGCAACTCCGAAGCGACCCCCGACTATCAACTAGTTCCTGATGAAGATCTTCGCGATCGCGTTTCCGAAATGTATTGTGATCCCGGCGATTGGCTGATGACCAGAGATGAGTTCGACCTGAAGCAACGGTATGAAAAGATTGGCGCGCGTCGCGCTAGGCAGGAAGTAGCATTGAGTCAAGTACTGTGGGCCATCGTTTTGACCAAAGACAATCTTTGGGAATTTATCACGAAACATTCGGAAATCGAACGGCCCGTAGAGGTATTCGGCGACTTGGAGATGCTGGAGTTGCTCGATCATTTCTTCGACCGCGCAATGTACTACGCTGCCGTTGGTTACGAAAAGGCACGCGCTGAAATGCAGGCCGAGAGCCTGCGAGCGAGTGCCTGAAATAACATAACCTCCGGACCGTTGGTGGATTCGAACGAACGCGTTTCCCCGGCCGGCGACTTTGAGAATGTCCATTGCGATCTGCTCTTGAATTGGCGCAGGCACCGCTGGTTTCCTCAGCTTTCTATTGCTTGTCGTGGGTGGAGTCCCACACTCATGATGAAGAGAGGTCACTGATCCCGGCAGCCGCCTGCTAGACTCACAGCTTGCGCCGTTTGATCGTTAATGCGGACGATTTTGGCCTGACCTCGGGCGTAAACCGGGGAATTCTAGAGAGCCATTCTAACGGGATTGTCACTTCCGCCACTCTGATGGCCTGCGGAGACCGCTTCGAGGAAGCCGCCGCCATCGCCAGACAGTCTCCCAAGATGAGCGTCGGGTGTCATGTGGTGCTGGTGGACGGCAAGCCGCTGCTGAATCCGGCGGCGGTTCCGAGCCTCACTCATGCGAGCTCTTCTGCCGGTTTTCGCCAGAGCCTGGGCCTGTTTGCGTTCCTCGCCGCCAGCGGTCGGCTTAACGAAGCCGAGATCGAGGCGGAGATTACAGCTCAGATCCAGAAACTTCAGGCCGCCGGCCTTGCGGTTTCGCATTTGGATTCGCATAAACACACCCATATGCTTCCCGTGGTACTAAGAGCCATGCTGCGCGCGGCCGGAGCTTGCGGTGTGCGCGCTCTCCGAAATCCTTTCGATCCCCTGGTGTTTGCAAGTGTGCGTCAATGGAAGCGTCATTTCCAATTGCGGATGATGAGAAGGTTTCGGCCGGGTTTCCGTCATGCCTTGGCCGAAGCTGGGATGGCCACACCCGATGGTTGCCTGGGGATTGCCGCCACCGGCGGTCTAAAGCTTGAAAACTTTCAATCGATGCTCAAGAACCTGCCGGATGGAACCTGGGAATTTGTCAGTCATCCTGGATATAACGATCAAGATCTCGATCGCGTGATCACCAGGCTGCGCCAGTCCAGGGAGAAAGAACTCGCGATCCTAACCTCTCATAGGGTAAAAAAGGTGTTAAGAGATGAGGGAATTCAGCTGATTTCCTACCGTGAGCTGGTCTGAAGACGAAAACCCCCGGTACCGCGACAGGGTGAAATCGACGACTTTCATCACAGAAGTACCAGCACTTTGGTCTCTCCCGCCGCCCGCAGCGGCGCGGTTATTATTAGGAAAACCCATGGAGAAGAGGCCTGAATCTCGCGTCCCCTCTGACATCACCGTCCGGGTGTGGGGCATGGATGCCGAGGGCAAGCCTTTTTTTCAAAATGTTCGGGCGTCGGAATTAAGCAGCGAGGGCGCGCAACTCTCGCAACTCCGTCACCTTTTAAAGATAGGCGAGATAATCGGCCTTCAGCACGGCGACAAGAAGGCCCGCTTCGTGACCAAGTGGGTGAAAAGCACCGAGGTCGGAAAGAGCTTCAAGGTGGGCGTCTGCATTCTGCCTAATCAATCCGTGCCATGGACAGACGTGCAGCTCAACCAGCGGAAACCACGATCCATCTCTGAGGCGGAAAAAAGAAGGTTTCTCCGCCACAACCTCAGGTTCCCCATCATCATCGATTTTCCCAATAAACGCCTCCCACGTATGCAATGCAGCGCCACCGATATCAGCGGGCGGGGGTGCTACGTGGAGAGCTTGGTCCCTCTGCCCACAGGCACCGAGCTTCTAATTACCTTCTGGATTGATTCCGACAAGGTCCATACCAAAGGCTTAGTCAGGACAAGCGATCCGGGTGTCGGCATGGGCATTGAATTTGTCGAGCTGGATATGCAAATCCAGCAGCGGTTGCAAGACTATCTCGCCAAGATCGACCAGGGTTTCGCCAGCGCTGCCAGCGATAGCCATTGACGGCTTCTGTTTCGATTCCAATCTAATCTCGCCAGTCCTGGTTTCTAAACAACTCCGCAAACGCTGCTCACTTAAGGAGTGGAGTCGGCTGCGGCGGCAAGGAATTGCGGAATCAGCTTCTCGGTTTTCGGGCACAGCAAACGATAAGCACAGGAGGCACAATGAAATCCTGGTTTCGCCTGGAACTCTCCCCCGGCAATTCTTGCCGCCACCTGCTCCACCCGCAGCCTGGCTTCTTCGAGCTGGCTCTGGCTGCGCACGCTGCTTACCAGACTGTTTCCCTCGAGGTTGTGAAAGACCAGCCTCTCGGCGACATAGCCCCATTTCTCGCGAGCCGCCAGAGCATAGAGGGAAAGCTGCAGGCTATTGTCGGCCTCTTCCTGCGACTTCGGTTTTCCCGTCTTGTAGTCGGTGACGATGACTCGCCTCTCCCCCGGCGCGCGATCGATGCGATCAATCCTCCCCACCAGAATGGTCGAGCCAATCTTTACGCTGAAGTGCTCCTCGGTATGGAGAACGTCGGTCGCCACCGCTTCCCGCAGAAATTCGCCGAGCTGGGCTATTCCCTGCTGTTCATAAAGATCGTGCTGATAGCGATCGGCAATTCCTTCGGCGATCAAGTCCGCCCGAAATCGCTCCATAAGCTCGGTTTCTGGCAGCCGCCGCTTCGCACGAAGCGCATCGTAATAAGCCAGCAGCACGCGATGCATGGAGGCGCCGTACTGCAACGCCGCCGATATTTCGGCAGGAATTCTCCACTCACGCCCCAGCTTGAATTGCAGCGGGCAGATCTCATATCGTTCGATGGCGCTTGCGCTCAAGGTAGCTGACAAGTCCGAAGCGGGAGGCAGTCGAATCCACTCTGCCAGCCGCGACATGGAAACGGGGTCGGGCGGGGCGAAAATTTCGGTCTGCAATTCGCGGCAGGCCCTCTGCCTAAGCGCGGGTTTCAGCTCGCGATTCTTCAGCAACTCGCGCAAATAGCCAGGTGGGGTCTTTTCGCTCTTCCCTCTTCCGAACGGTCCATATAGGGTCAGGGTGTCGCGGGCGCGCGTCATGGCTACGTAGAACAGTCGGCGCTCTTCCTGTTCGTGCAAGGTCTTGTCGTCAGCCAATAAGGGCGAGCTGTAATTTCGCAGAGGCGCGGGAAACTCAATCAGCGGCTCGCGGTAGGTTGCGGGAAAACTGTTGCTCACCGCGCGCAGCAGGAAAACATGCTCAAACTCTAGGCCTTTAGCGCCATGCACGCTCATCAGCTTGACGGCATCGTGGCCTTCCCGCACTGGAAGGGGGATGACTCCGCCAGCCTCCCGGAAAAGCTCCAAATACTCAAGAAACTCGCCCGGACAGCCGGTGGCGGTCAGGGGGGATTGCAGCCAAGCGTGGGCGAACTCGCCAAGCGCCTCGACCGCGGGTCCGGGGGGAAGTTCGAAGCGTCGGCTCAGGGCAAAAAGCGCAAGATGGGCGTCTTTGCCGTCAATCTCCGCCCTAGCCTGCCCGACTGCTTCGACCAGCTTTGCGCCCGTTTTGAGGCCTCGGATGAGGTCTGCCAGTGCGTTTCCAGAGTTCCGGGGTAGAGACGCGAGCGCGGCTCTCAACTCATCGGCGCACAGAGCAAACTGGGCTAATGCAGCCACGCGCAGCCAGGCAGCGCTGTCGGCAGGGGATACAACCACGCGCAGGCAGGCCAGCAGATCCCGCACCTCGGGCGTATCCATTACGTTCATGCCTTCGATGGTGAACGGGATCTGGTTACGTGCAAGTTCCGCCGCAACCTCGTCGCGATGAACATGACTGCGATAAAGGACAGCGATATCCTTCCACTCACAGCGGAAGCGCCGCCGGCGCTCTATAGCCGTAGCCACAAGGTCGGCGGCTTCCATAAAGCTGCTGGTCGCAAGCACCACCTCTACCGGAGATCTGGTATCGCACTTCTCCGGCGCTTCCTCATCACGGGCGGAAACCAGTGGCATTCGCCGATACTGAAGCCCGTTTATGCGCATCCAGAAGGCCGGGTTGCGCGTGATCACAGCGTAGGCACACCTCAGAACTGGAGTCGTCGAACGCCGATTCTTCGTCAACAGCAGGAGTTTCGAATCCGGGAAGTGCTTCTGAAAAAGCTCAAAGGCATCGCTCGAAGCCCCGCGAAAGCGATAGATTCCCTGGTCCGGGTCGCCCACGGCAAATACCCGACGCGAGCTGCCGGCGAGCTTCTCGAGCAATTTGATTTGCGCAAAGTTCACATCCTGGAACTCGTCCACCAAAATGAACCGCGCACGGCTGCGCTCCTCGTCGAGCAGCCCGGCATCATTGGCCAGCAGCTCATTGGCCCTGACAATCATATGACCGAAGGTGCCCAGCTTACGTTCCGTAAGCATCTGTTCGACGGTTTCAAACACAAACGCGATTTCCCGGCAGCGGTCGACCGTTTCTTTGTCCGCCATGGTATCGGCATCCTTTGACTTGCTGACGCGCGGCGCGGGAAGCTCACCGCTTTCGATGCGACGCACATATTCAGCGTAATCCGAGGGCCGGACCAGTTCGTCATGGCAACGGCGAATGAAGTCGAGCAGATCGTCGAGAAAATCGGTAATCCTGGCAGCGCGCACGAAATAATTCAGCTTCAGGCTTCGGATGTTGCGGCGCAGAAAAATCCACAGCTGCTTGTCATCGAGCACCCGGAACTCGCGTCCTGCACGAATTAACAGGTTGTTCGAGTAGGCGTGAAAGGTATTTACTTCAAGGCGCCGAACCTTCTCCCGGCCAAGGTCGCGCTGCAGGCGAGATAGCATTTCTTTTGCTGCATTGTCGGTATAGGTAAGGGCCAGGATTTCGTCCGCGCGGGCCTGCCCCTCGCGGATCAGGTGGGCGATGCGCTGTGTGAGTACCGTCGTCTTGCCTGTGCCTGCCCCGGCCACAACCAGCAGCGGACCATCGACCTCGACAATCGCCTGCCGCTGGCGGGGATCGAATTCGATGACATCCGTTGGACGCACAGCCATTGAGGTGGAGAATACCAGAGCGATGTGCCTGCAGCTATCAGGCCGCATCTTATCGGCTACCCGATATCGACAAGATCATGGTGCCAGCTGCCATGACGAGCGCCGGCAATGGCCACGGCGGCAATGATGGCGGTTTCCGAGCGAAGGATAGCAGGCCCGAGGGACGCCAACTTCCATCCCGACTTGCGGAATTCTGCGAGCTCCTGGTCCTTCCAGCCACCTTCCGGGCCGAAAGCCAGGAGTAATGAAGAGCTGACCGGGGAAAGCGCGTCTTCGAACCTCAGATCGTCGCCGGTTTCGGCCAGCGCAATTCTCGTTTCCGCGGGGGCGGCCGGCAATTGCGCGAATTTCATGGGAGAAAAAATATCGGGCGGCCGAATGCGTCTTGACTGCTCTGCCGCCTGGGCCGCAATACGCCGCCAGCGCTCTAGGCGGTTCACCGCCGCGCGGGCAAGATGCGGTTCAGTTCGGGCGGAAACTACCGGAAGTATCCGAGACACCCCCAGCTCGGTCGATTTTTCAATGGCCCACTCCATGCGATCAAACTTGAATATGGCAACTGCGATGCTTAGAGGCAATGAGGAAAAAGAGACAACCGGCTCGCCCAACTCGAACTCGACGCGGTCGGGCCGAATGGAGGTTATTCGTCCCTGGCGTACCTCGGCCCCAAGCGAGATCTCAAATTGCTGGCCGACTTCGGCGCGAAGAACCGTTCGCAGATGACGGGCGTGTTTTCCGATGAGAAAAGCGCGATTGTCCCGGACTTCGTCGGCTATCCAGCGGCGGCGGGTCATTGCCCAATGAGCAAACACCCCTCAGTTTCTGCCAAGGGCCAGCGGCGTGGCTATAACTCGCTGAATATCTCTTTCACTTTGCCGAGGATGGTACGCCGCTGCGGGCTGTTTTCGATCGGAGCCGTGCCTTGTAGCTCCTCGAGTAGCTCCTTCTGGCGTTTGGTCAGCTTGATTGGGGTCTGGACCCGGACCTCGACGAAGAGATCCCCCTTCCCGTGGCTGTTCAGGACGGGAACGCCCTTACCGCGGATCTTGAGCACCGCGCCCGACTGTGTACCTTCGGGAACCTTCAGCACCTGAGCACCGTCGAGGGTGGGGACCTGGATCTCGGCGCCCAGGGCAGCCTGGGTGAATGAAATCGGCACCACACAATGCAGATCGGTTCCTTGGCGCTCAAAAAATGGGTGATCTTTGACGTGCAGGACAACGTAGAGATCCCCCGCCGGGCCGCCATGAATTCCTGCTTCCCCGAGACCGCTGAATCGGATCCGGGTTTCATCCTCTACGCCGGCGGGAATCTTGGCTTCAACCGTCTTCTGCTGCACGATGCGGCCTTCGCCCTTGCACCGGCTGCAGGGATCACTAATAACGCTTCCCGCTCCCTGGCAGGCAGGGCAGGTGCGCGCAATACTGAAGAACCCCTGCTGGTAGCGCACCTGACCGCGGCCACCGCAGGTACGACAGTTGGTCGGAGCCTTACCATGCGCGCTTCCCGATCCCCCGCAGCCCTCGCAATTCTCGTGTTTACGGTAAATGACCTTTTTCTCGGTGCCGAATACCGCTTCCTCAAACTCGATGGTGATGTCTTCCCGGAGGTCAGAGCCGCGCTGCACGCGCGTACGGCGGCCGGAGCGAGCGCCGCCGAAAAGATCACCGAATCCAAAAAATTCGCCGAATATGTCACTGAAATCCTGGAACATGGACGCATCGAAGCCGGTGCCTGCTCCCATCGCGCCCAGACCGGCGTGCCCGAAGCGGTCATACACGCTTCGCTTCTCGCCATCGGCCAACACGGCGTAGGCCTCACTTGCCTCCTTGAATTTCTCCTCTGCGTCGGGGTTGTTGGGGTTGCGGTCGGGGTGATATTGCAGGGCGAGTCTGCGATAAGCGCTCTTGATCTCCTGTTCGCTCGCGCCCCGCTGTACTCCCAATATCTCGTAGTAATCTCGTTTGACGTTGCTAGGCAGAATTCCCTCGCGAATTTACGTTTTCGGATTGCGGGCGACCTTCACCATCGAAGGACGCAGCAAACGATCTTTCAGCTTGTAGCCCCGCTGCAACTCTTCGAGCACGTGTTGATCCTCCACCTGCCTGGTATCGACGGTCTCAATTGCCTGATGGAAGCGTGGATCGAACAACTCGCCTTCGGCGGTGATGGGACGCACTCCCAATTTGGCGAGCGCATCCTGCAGTTGTTTATGGATGAGC
>JAFAWX010000069.1 GCA_019241535.1 Acidobacteriota bacterium
GGATATTTCGCATAACTCTGAACGGGCGCGTGACTACGCGATTTCCTTGGCTGCTGAATATAACGCTGAGCTGATTCTGTTCCACGTGGCAGAGAACGCCTCCGATCTGGCGACAGCGGACGCGAGCGTTGCGGAGCGCACCCAAGAACCCGATATATTAGTTTCAGAGAAGACAATAGTGAGATTTGGAAAAGTTTACCAAGAGATAGTTCGCCAGGCGAAAGAAGGGCACGCCAGCCTCATTGTCATCACCGAGGTGGGAGGCGACTCGGCGGACCCCGCTGTTTTCGGCTCGACCTATCGGGTCTTCAGTTGGGCCATGCCCGGTGCTCGCGATCCATACGTAATGATCCGCTGGAGGAAAGTTGGAGTTCATGGTCAACATCATCACCATTGAGCGCGAGTACGGATGCGGCGGCGGCGATATCGCTAAGCTTGTAGCGAACCGTCTCGGCTGGAACCTGTGGGACCAAAGGCTAACGGAAGAGATCTCCAGACTAGCGCATTGTCCAAAAGCTGTCGTCGAAGCACGGGAGGAGAAGGACGATCCACTCTACTACCGACTTTTCAAATCCTTTATGCGAGGAAGCTACGAAGGCGCCATCAACGCGCCCAAGCTTAATTTGGTTGACAGCGAGACCATACTACGAATCACCAGGCGCGTAGTTGAGCACGCGGCCGAGAAGGGGGAGTGCGTGATCGTTGGAAGAGGATCTCAGCAATTTCTCAAGAACCGGCCGGACACGTTACGCATCTTTCTCTATGCTCCAAGGGAAGACAAGGTCCGGCGGCTTCGGGGCCGTGGGAAGAGTGAAAAGGAAGCCGAGGAGTTCGTGGATTCGGTCGATCGGGAGCGCGCCGATTTCATTCAGAAATACTTCAGTGCCGAATGGCCCGACCGTGTGATCTATCACGCTATGCTCAACACCGCGATTGGCGATGAGTGCACTGCGAACATGATTCTGAGCTTGGTGCAAACTTATGAGGCAAGGTGCATCGCGTGACCTCTCTTCAGGAATTCCGATGCGAAATCTGCGGCAGGACTACTAACACTCCGAAGCACTGGTTTGTGATTCAGTGCAGCGATTCGGAGCTCACCGTTCTCAAGTGGAATTCGGAAGCCGCGAATGTTTCTGGAGCCCGCCACTTCTGCGGAGAAGCGCACGCTCAGGTTTACATTAGCCGATGGTTTGAATCAGTTTGCTCGTCGCCGAAGCCGGACTTCAGCAGACGCACATCTGTTTGACGACTTTTTTGGCGATGGCCTACGGGTCGGTCCTGGAGTTGAATGCAAACGCCATAACGCGGCAATTTCGGAAATCCGAGACCGCCACCAACGTGCTCACAGGACTCGGCGGACCGGTTTGCCCCTGCTGCTGCTGATAGAATGCTATTCCATGTCTGCCATTACGGAGCACCATGAAGCCCACCGTTCTCTCTTCCGTACTGCTGCTCTTTCTTGCCGTGTGCCAGTTAGCCGCACAGAACACTTCGAACACGTCCACATTCAGCCCGCGAAACCGCACCTTTCGGTTCGATTACAGCTTCACCGTAAAAGATATTCCTTCGCAAAGGAAGCAAGTGCGCGTCTGGTTTCCGGTCCCGCATTCGGACCAGCATCAAACAGTGCGTATTGTTTCGGTTAAGGCTCCGGGCAGAACACGGTTGATGCGGGATCGCGAGTACGGCAACCGAATGATGTACTCCGAGCTAAAGAGTTCCACTTCGAGCAAAGCTGAATTCAGTATAGAGTACGAAATCACCAGACGTGAATATTCGCGCGGCAATTTCGCGCAACTGAAGCGAATAGATGAGACGCGTATTGTCGTACCCACGTCAATGAACCGGTTGGTTGCGCCTGACACTTTGATCCCTACCGACGGAAGGATCAAGGAACTCGCGATCGAGGTAACGGGATCCCAGGCTGGCGCAGTCGCAAAAGCCAAAGCCGCCTATCAGTATCTTTTTTCCAATATGCGGTACGACAAGACAGGCTCCGGGTGGGGACGCGGCGACGCCGTATGGGCATGCGATTCCAAGCGCGGCAACTGTACGGATTTTCATTCTCCTTTCATTGGCATGCTGCGGGCCGACGGGATTCCCGCCCGCTTTGATATAGGTTTTCCTCTCCCTGAAAAGAAGGACAAAGGAGATATCCCCGGTTACCACTGCTGGGCTGAGTTTTATGCGGGCCACGCCGGCTGGGTCCCGGTTGACATCTCCGAGGCGTGGAAAGCGAAGGAGAAGCAGGATTACTTTTTCGGCAGCGTTGACGCAAATCGGGTGCAGTTCTCCACCGGCCGCGACATCATGCTGTTTCCCAAGCAGGACGGCCCGGCACTCAACTATTTCATCTACCCTTATGTGGAGGTCGATGGCAAGCCGTATGAAAAGGTCGACAAACAGTTCAGCTTCGAGGAAGTAGCGCCGTCGGCGTGAAGCGAAGCGGAATGCACACACCAAATGATTTGCTAACATCGACTTTGACCACTCCCGGAGCGGCGCCGCGCAGTACGCGGCTATCTGAGCACGCCCCGAAGGGTCGATTGCGTGTCGATGTAGCGTTTGCGAGCTTGCAGGATTTTTTGGCGCAATCCCACCGCTTTGCACCCGTTTGATGTCCGGATGAGGCAGCGCATCCTTGCCAGTCGTCTGGTGTTCACGTGAATGACTCCTTATCCAATGCTGGATTTCGCAAAATCTGCCGCAGAGGAAGCGGGCGTCACGGAGAGCATTACGCTGAAAGATATGGACGCAGCCGGAACTGTCAGATTTGTTCCCCGACAGATCGTTTGATGTCATTTGCCACAATATCCTGGAATATTTTGATGGCCCCGTGCTCTGTTGTGCAGTACGGAACCCTCTACGAGATCACTTTAACGGTGTACTCCGTTCTCGTTCGTAACCAGTCAGGTGAGGTGCTAAAGGCCAGCGATAAAAAGGGAGACTTGGCTGCAGCCGAGCACACACTCACTACCGAATGGGGCTATGAGTTTCTGTAAGGGGGAAGCGTCCGTCTGTTTGCAACCGACAGCCTGCGAGCCATGTTGGTAGCAGAGTCGCTCGAGGTAAGCCGCGAGCGAGGTATACCGATGGTATCGGATTACCCTGGATTACCTGCTGCCTAGAATTTCTCGAAATGATCAGTACGAGAGAATTTTTGATCTCTAGACTGCAAGCCGGGTAGACAATCGGAATTCGCCAAGGGGTCGCCCGCTAGATGCATGTTCTGGCAAAATCCGAGCGTTCGGTCATGGAGGACAGGCAATGAACAAGGCCACACCCGGGCCTGGGTCGTGCGGACTGCCCGAGATATCGCCTGATGCGGGCATCGCGCTCGGGCTCGGCCTCACCAACGAGTGTAATCTCGCTTGTTGTTTCTGTTACCGCGACCCTACTCGTGCAGATCGTCTCTCTCTGGATCAAGTCAAGGCGGTCCTGGAATGCCTGCCAGTAGGGTCGGTGAATCTTGGCACCGGTGAAAACGGCATGCATCCGGATTTCAAGACAATACTGGCCTACCTGCAAAGGAAGCGGGTCAAGCTCACAATCACTTCCAACGGACACAGTGTGGCCGTTCTGGAGGACAGCGAACTGCAAGCCTTCCACGACATCGAGTTCTCTCTCGACTACGCTACCCAGGCGGAACAGGATGCACAGCGCGGACCGGGAAATTGGGCACTGATACACCAGCAGGCGGAACGTTGTGTGAAGCTTAATATTCCAGTAACTATTATCTGCGTCATGATGAAGTCGAATTATCTGTCTCTGTCTGAAGTGGCGCGAGTAGCCAACAAGTTTCATGCTCCCTTACGAGTAAATGTATACCAAGCTGTGCGATCGGATCTCTATGCGCTTAGCTATGAAGAGTACTGGGAAGGCTTTCGGCATCTCTTTTCGGAAACCGATGTGATCGCGATCGGCGAGCCCCTGGTTCGCGCGATCGCGGGACTCCCTCCGCTCCGAGTTGGGTGTGGCGTGACCACAATACGGGTCACGCCAAGAGCCACAATACAACCTTGTGTTTATTGGCCAGGCACGGGTGAGCCGCTTTCAGAGTTGATTTCTGCAGGGAAAGCGGTTTTGAGCTTAACCCCCTTCGCGCAAGCGCGTACCCTTCCCAATGATTGCCAGCCTTGCGAGTTCCGCGACACCTGCCACGGCGGATGCGCGGGACGGCGGCAACTGCAAGGGGCGCTCCTAAAGCCTGACGTTTATTGCCCCATCGTTCGCGGTCAGCGCCCGGCGCTGCGAGTCCGCATGGCCGCAAACCGTGACCTGCCAAAGCTTAGCAGTTCCTGCAGTACCGTAGTTATCGCACGCGAAAGTTAATCGGAACAGGGTTAATGCCGTTGCATGTTCGATTCTCAGTGCAGAAGGAATCGACGCACCAATCCTGTTCAGATCGGGGTGGTTCCATTCACGATCCCAGCGTTCATTGCGCTGTCATCCATTTATCTGCCCCCGTCACCTTGACCGCTACATCCGTAATCCAAAGGTGCAGCGGCTTGTCGTCAGCCTTGCCCCGGTGCTCAGTTGATACAAGAAGTGGGCCAGCCTTTTTGTATCCCGTCCACGTTGCGGTGACCAGGGTCGGTTTCTTGTCGCCGCCACGGTGATAGACCATTGCCTGAACGCGGTAGTCTTTGCCGACGTAGAGGTCCCACGTGTCCCCGGGCGTGTACCCGCCGGCTTCCGTTGGATACTTCACCGATACGAGCGTGGCCGAGCCGGCACCGATCGGCACCTTCTTCACGCCTTGATTGGTGATTGTGGCGCTCTTGTCCCAATATGCGTGGAACGGGAACATAAGCCAGTAGTTATCGTTCACGAAAGCAGGTTCGACGTCGTTTTTCACCGGGTCGGGCTGGCTGTTAAGCTGCGAGCTATCGTACATGACCTTCACCGGCTTGCCCGATTTATCTGTGCTCTCAAATGTAATTTTACCTGTCTTCGGCTCCCACTCCCATTTGTGAGCGAGTTTGAAGACGCCTGGAATTTCCAGATTCCAGTTGTAGCGGATTGCTTCGATCTTGTCGTAGGAATCGATCCCATAGGCTTTGGCGATTTTGTCGATAATGGGGTCGCGCTGCTGCGCCCAGGAATCGGCAACAGTGACTAACACCCCAAATACACAGATCGTCATCGAGCGGCTCAGTGTTGACATAGAGGTCCTCCTTGGCGGCAGCGGTGTAAAATCTTCAGGCACTGATAAGGCGATTCTGATTAAGCCATAAATTGAGGAAACGAGAGTATTAGACGAAGGTATTGATCGGCACTTTTTTATGAATGTGGATCTTTAAAACGCCCACACAAGAAAGGCGAGACCGGCGGTGCGGGGGTTCAATCTGATGACTCTTCTGACAACTGCAGCGCGCCGACCCGACGCAGAGCAATAATCGCAGCAGCTAATGCCACACATCCGTATTCCACCACCATTACCCAACTCGGAAGTGCTCCCCACGAGCCTTGTATTGCGCTCAAGTGCCACATAACGTAAGTGGGCATAATGCTCACCGTCCAAATTGCAATCAGCAGCGTCGAGGGCGAGGTCAACAATGGCAACAACCAGAGCAGATACCACGGGAATACGACGGGCGCGCACAAGAGAGAAGCTGCCATTGGCCAGGCAAATGCGCCCAGAGAGAGCGATGCGCGTCGAACCCAGGCTGCGGTTGCTAGGCCGACGAGTACAGCCATTACAGCTAACAACTGTGAAGACGCCACTGGATGGAGTACCGCAAAGACAGGCCCATTGAATCGGAAGCTCGTGACATAAGTGCTCAGAGAGCCTAGGGAAATCCGGCCGTGATTAAGAAACGGAACGTATAGGAGCGCCACCACAACTGTTCCCAGCACACCGTCGCGGATGCGAATCCGCTTCCAATAAAGAGGCAGCAACACAATCGGCAGAAATTTCACGGCGACAGCCAGCCCGAACGCCAAAGCTGCGGCCGCACGCCATTTCCGCGCGAGGGCGGCGACAGAGATCACCAGTAGCAGCGCGCCCACGATGTCGATGTGACCGCTTCCCGCAACTTCAATGGCTAATAATGGGTTCCAGGCGTATGCCAGAGCGAAATGCGCACCTTGCTGGCTGCGAGCCAACAACTTGAGCAACAACAGGAGAATAACCAGCTCGCAGAGTACAAACGCTACTTTGAAGGCAAAAACGGATTCCTGAATCGCAGTCACTAAGCGAAAGAACAGCTGCGCGGCTGGCGGATATGGACTGGCTAGGTCCGGATTGTTCAAGTTGCGCGTTTCGGAGGTATGAAGTCCCTTAACGGCGGGATCGCTGGGAACAACAAGGTAAGGGTTGTAGCCGAGCCGCTGCAGGCGGCCGTCCCAAACATATCGATGAATGTCATCGTGAGATCCCGGCGGCAGCCGAAGAAATTCAATGTGCCACGCAGCCGCGAGAATGAGCCCGATGATGACAACGCGGCGAGGAAATTCTTGCCTAGCGCGGACGCCCCGCCCGCGAAAGCATTCACCAACCGCTACTAGGTAGACGAGGCCCGCAACCGCCAGAGAAGCCATGAAGTACGGTCCGCCACGATCGGCGAAGTGGCGGGAGCAGTTCGTCAGCGCGACGCACAAAGATGCTCCGAGTATGTACACTCTCCATGCTGAGGTGAGCTTCACAGCCTTCCCATGCCCGCCCGGGATCGTGCCGCCGCGAGCTCCCACTCTTTGAGCCACCGCGCCGTGCGAGGCGCCCGTGCCGGAGCCAAGCGCAGTTCCTCTGCCAACCGATTCAGGTCGTCAGCGACATCAATATCATAAAAAGGCTCTATAAAACCTAGGGATAGGTCGAGATCTCGCGCACGCGAGACCAGCCTATCCAGTGCGCTGCTCGTGCCCATTTCGTCGTTGGCGAAGAGTGCCGGATGAGAAGCCTTCGCGCCGACCAGATAATAGCCCCCATCGTGCGTAGGACCGACGACTATGTCGTGTATCGTGAGCATTTCGAAGGCGTGTTCAAGGGCAGAACCCGGCAGGTGCGGGGTGTCGCTGTTGAACGCAATTGTGCGTCGTTGATGATCTTCTGCGAAGTGCGCAAACACTGAAGTGAGACCTGCGGCAAGACCCTCGCCTGTTTGCGAGACGACGCTCACGCCGTCGCCCGCTAATCGGGCGAGTTCGCTTCGGTCTGATTCCGGGCACATGATAGCAACCTCCACGCCGGCCAATGAACGCGCCAGAGCCACCGTATCGCCGAGAAGACAGCAATAGAAATCAGTGACAGTTTCAGGAGAAAGGCCGGAAACCAAGCGGGTCTTGACCGCACCTGGCCGCGGAGCCTTCGCCATGATGACCAGCACACGGTCTTTGCTTGACAAATGCACCACCGTCTGGTTTGAAGATGTCATAATCGTTTGGACGCGGAGCTAGGCGGAGCGAGGCTTCACAGCTCGTTTGTGCCGGAAATAATAGCGCAGTATTAAGCTGAGAATGCACCAAGCGGCGCCGACCGTGCCTTTCAACGTGCCACCGATTTTCGATTTTCCAATTCGCGGGTGGTAGCTCACCGGGACTTCAACGACCCGGAAACCTGCCACGGCGCATTTGATAATCATCTCAGGGGCCCAGCCGTAAGTGGTTTCTTCGAGCGCCAACGACCGTAATACTTCTGTGCGGCCGGCGCGGAAAGGGCCAAGATCACTGACTTTGATTCCGTAGAGCAGCCGAATCAAACTTGTAGCGAGGCGGTTCCCAAAGACCTGATGCCAGGGCAGCGCCCCAGGAGCACTGTTGTCGTGAAGGCGTGAACCAATCGTGATATCAGCGCGTCCCTCGTTTATTGGTGCTAATAGAATCGGCAGCTCAGAGGGCCGGTCACTGTAGTCGCCGTCAAGGAAGACAATTATGTCAGGCAAGTTTGCCGCCGCCATTCCCGTGAGGCACGCTCGTCCATATCCACGGCGGGGTTCGTGGACGACGCGGGCTCCCATTCTTGCGGCAAGCTCAGGCGTACCGTCGGTGGAAGTGCTGTCGACAACGACGACCTCCGTTGTGATATCGAGCGGAAGGTCCGCCAGCACGCGACAGATTGCCTGCGCTTCATTATGGGTGGGGATGATGACGGAAACTCGCACGTGGTATCGGCCCGATCACCACCACGGAGAAGACGGCCGCCGCTGCGCCAGCAATGCATCGACGCCCCACGCTCTGCCTCCACGGCCCAAGGCCACGCCGAAAGATGCAAGCAGCGGAACCAGCAGTTCCCAGATCCACGCGGTTCCCCACTCCGACATCCAAAGGCTTCCAAGATATAGGAACGCGATGAAAGCAACGCTACGTGTGAGCACACCTATGACCAGAAGAACACCGAACGAGATTTCAGCCGCCGCCTGCGCAGGAGCTGCCATCGCGGCATGACGTGCCGCCAGAGCCATGACTGCTTTCCACAGGGCCGGCGAATGACCCTTGTCGATGTAGTACTGGATAAGGCCCGCGTATCCAGTGGCGCTGTAGAGGCCTTTGCCCAGGTTCTCGAAGAAGACCGAGACGAACATCGCCCCGATCGTCATCCGCACGATGGCCAAACCAGTGGGCGCGTGCGATTGATGGCCTACGGTGGTGGGTTCGGTCCGCAGTGAGGTTGCGCTCGTTGTCATAGTTAACCTCGTACCCTCGTGCTACCCAACTTGGAAAAGATTCTACGCCGCAAGTCGCTTTCGGACCTTCTGTTTCCAGAGCCTAGTCTCTGGTTGAGCCAGGATTGTCTCCCGAACGAGAATTTCGCTGGCTTCGGCCCCACCGCAAGAGCAACTATGGCACTCGCAACAGATATGGGCACGGATATACTCCGGGAATTCTGGCCCGGGAGATTGCGTGAACTGTAAAGTCGCGCAGTCACCGGTTGCAAATGAATTCTTGCCTCCAAGTCGAGCACCGTTTTCCTAGTTTTGGGTGACCCAGAGTTGGCTTCGGGCTCGGAGGCTCAGGCGACTCGTTCAGCGGCCATTTTCAATATTGGCGGCAGAATCGCACACGCTTCAGCCGTCCTGATCTCTTGTCGATCGCCTCCACCGGACGAGATCATCGGTCACCCCCCGCGCTTCGCCGGCCATTTCGAATTTCTCCGCCCGTATAGCGTCATCTGATTGCCGCGTGTAAAGCGCAAACCTTGAGTCGTGCAATAAGCGTTCTTGATTCTTCTGTCATGGAAGCCCTCGTAGAAATAGCTTGAGGTCGGAGAATTCAGGTCTATTGTAGGACTCAGGCTTGAGCAAGAACAGCAGGTACTTAGGAACCGTCAGTTAACGCGAGCGAACGTTAGGGTCTGATTCGTGCGGTCACCACCGGCTGAGTGCATGCCGCATGGCTTACTTCGATCTGGAAGGGATTGCCCGTACTGCAGTCGACTGCTGAGGTACTGTGGGTAATCAGAATTTGGTCTCTTTGTGAGTTTGCGCAGAAAATCTTGATGCAATTATGGTCCACGAATCCGGGCTAACCGCTGCTCGGCACGCTTGGAGCCGCCGGGATCGCAATTTTCAATAGTTACTGGATAACCGGGGTTCTTGAAGATGATGGTCTCGAAAGCGTTTCGAGCCGGATTATAGGCTTGACTTGGCCGCCAAAGTCGCCTGGCCAGAAAGCAACCGGAACCCTGCAGGTGCAGCAGCGGGAGCAAGTTCATGCCGAACTGAGCGTACTGCGTCGCGTCTGCAGTTGAGTGGGGCAAGGCACAGCTCAGCTCGCTTTCTTTTCCCTTGCAGATCCGGCCTATGACTCGGTCGCGAAAAAAATGCGGCCCAAACATAGGGTATTGCCGGACACAACCACTTCAAAACGAAAATGAACCGCCACCGTTCGCCGCAGCTCGAGGGGGCAACGCATCCACCATCGAGCCGTTGGCTGCCCTGTGCACCTGCGGGTCCTCGTTTCTGCTATGTTTCCTCTGGCCACAGTACCAGGTTCGTCTAGTTTTGGTGGCAGGGAGCCTGGCACCCAATGAATCGCGGAGTGCCCGCAGCTCCCAGGTAAATACGACTTTAGCTACACTTTACCCGCACTTTCTGCCTGTGGCCAACAACCGGAGATTGAACCTCATGTTATCTGCTGTGTCTGTCGGGCTCGCACTCACGCAGTTTTTCATTGTTGCGGTGGTTACCGCCGCCTCGGCCGCAGACATGCCGCGGCTGACCAAAAAGGACGGCCGCTATGCGTTGATGGTGGAGGGGCAGCCCTTTCTCATACTGGGGGCACAAATCAATAATTCGAGCGCCTGGCCGAGTACGCTCGACGAAGTGTGGCCGGCGATTGAGGCCATTCACGCCAATACCGTCGAGGCGCCGGTCTATTGGGAGCAGGTCGAGGCGCAACGGGGAACATTCGACTTCTCGACGGTTGACGAACTGGTAAAGGAAGCGCGCGCGCACCACCTCTATCTCGTGCTTCTATGGTTTGCAACCTGGAAAAACGGCAAGATGCACTACGCTCCCGAGTGGGTCAAAACCAATGCCGTCGAGTTCCCGCGAGTTATCGACGTCCACGGCGAAGCGATCGATGTGTTGTCGCCACATGCCGAATCAAATCTCGCAGCGGATAAAACGGCGTTTGCCGCCTTCATGCAACACTTGCGGCAAATTGACGGCAGTCAGCACACCGTCTTGCTGGTGCAGGTGGAGAACGAGTCCGGCTCCCTCGGCAGCGTGCGGGATTTTTCCCCCACAGCGGAAAGGGCCTTCCAGGCGGCGGTTCCTTCTGAGCTTGTGAAGACCCTCAACAAGCAGCCGGGAACCTGGCGACAGGTCTTTGGTGCCGAGGCGGATGAGACCTTCGCGGCTTTTTCTGTCGCTCACTACATCAATGCCATTGCGGCCGCGGGCAAAACGGAGTTCGCGCTGCCCATGTATGTGAATGTGTGGCTCAAGGGAGCGGCGAATACCGTACCCGGATTGAATTATCCAAGCGGCGGACCGACCTACAACATGCTCGAGGTCTGGAAGGCAGCGGCTCCGGCCATTGACATGATCGGCCCGGACATCTACATCGACGAATCCGACCTTTATCGCATGGTCATTAATGCCTACCACCGCCCCGACAATCCCACCTGGATACCCGAGACCGGGGGAAACGATGCCGATGCACGCTACTTTTTCTATGCCCTGGGCGCAGGCGCCATCGGCTTCTCGCCATTCGGAATTGATTACACCGGCTGGACGATCGAGGATGCCAAGCCGCCAGCTCTGCATGCGGAAAATTTCGCCCTGATCGGTTCCATGGACCGCGAGATTGCTGCCCTGAATTTTGCGGGAAAGCTGAAGACGGCAGTTGAAGAGGAGGGGGCGGCCGAAGTGTTTCTAAATTTCCAGAAGTGGCAGGCAACGGTTTCATTCGGATATCCCCAGTTCGATGGCGGGCGCACCGCGCCTGGTACCAAAGATCACCATGGGCGGGCGCTCGTGGCCCAGCTCTCGCCGAACGAATTCCTGGTTACCGGCATCGATGCCCGCCTAACGTTTCGTTTGGGATCGGGCGAGAACGGGCACCTGCAGATTCTGCGGGCGGAAGAAGGCCGCTACGAAAACGGCAACTGGAAATTTGTGCGCCTCTGGAACGGTGACCAAACTGATTTCGGGCTGAATTTCACCCATCAGGGGAAGGTTGTCCGCGTCAAGCTTGGAACTTACTGATGGGATCACTTGGCCGGCACCTCGGGGCGCCCACCACTGTCGCAACGCCCCTGTCGGACAGCCCGGTTTTACACAATCTTGACGCTCCATTCCCCTTTGATTCGCTGAATGGCCCGCTACTCGGGCGTTCGGCCTTTCCTGCCCCACGCTACGCAGGCCGAGTTTTCCGCAGATGGGGTTGTGCAAAACTGCCGCGGAATATTAACAGGCTGTAATTTCAGGGCTTATCGAGAGAGGATCTAAGAATTGTCTGTAATCGAGTGACGGACAGAAACTTACAATCATCTACAACTTTCGTGCTATTGCGGAAGTCCGCGGCTTTTCGAAAATTTAGCTCTCGAGAGGTGACAATCCACAGGCTTTCCACAGGGCGGAGGGGATGGTTCGCGCTAGTCAGACTCCACCGGGCCATCGGCCAAGCACTCAAAGCGCGTGGAACTCTTGAGAAACGCCATTTTTACCGTGCCCGTCGGCCCGTTGCGCTGCTTGCGGATAATGACCTCGGCCAGGCCGTCCAGTTCCGGGTCTTCCGGCTTATAAACTTCTTCGCGGAAAATGAAGGCCACCACGTCGGCGTCCTGCTCGATGGAACCGGACTCGCGGAGATCGGCGAGTTGCGGACGGTGGTCGCCAGCCCCCCGGCTCTCCGGCGCGCGGCTGAGCTGGGAAAGCGCCACCACGGGCACTTGTAATTCTTTGGCGAGCGCCTTCAGCCCCCGCGAAATTGCCGAGACTTCCTGGGTTCGGTTCTCGTAACGTCTCCCACCCCCAGACATCAGTTGCAGGTAGTCGACGATCAGCAGGTCGAGCGCTCCCTGCGTCTGCAACAGGCGCCGCGCCTTTGCCCGCATCTCGCCAACTGCAATTCCCGGGCTGTCATCGATAAAAATCGGGGCCTGCGCCAGCTTCTCGACTGCCTGCCCGATCTTGCGCATATCGTCCTGCCAGAGTGAGCCAGTGCGAAATTTATGGGAATCTACGCGCGCGACCGAGCACAGCATACGCTGCAGGAGAGCTTCCTTGGACATTTCGAGCGAAAACACGGCGACCGTCTTTGCATCGGCAATAGCCGCGTTCTCGGCGATGTTCATGGCGAAAGCCGTCTTGCCCATCGAAGGACGGGCGGCGATGATGATCAAATCCGACTTCTGAAGTCCGCTGGTGAGTTCGTCGAGGTCGGGATAGTGAGTCTCCAGCCCGGTGATGCGGCGGCCGCGCTCAAGCAGGGCATCGATTGAGCCAAACGACTCCCGAATAATCTCCTGAACGCCCATGAAGCCGCGGCCGATGCGCTTCTCGGAAAGCTGAAAAATCTGCGCCTCGGTGTCATTGAGGATGTCTTCGGCGGGATCGCTCTGCTCAGAGGCGCGCGCGATGGCCGCAGTGGCTGCCGAGATCAGTCCCCGCAGCAGCGCCTTATCGCGGACGATCTTGACGTAATGCTCGATGCTCGGGCGATCGGGAACTCCGTCAAGCAAGGCAGCCAGGTAGGCGTAGCCGCCGATGGTCTCCAGCTCCCCCCGTCGGCTGAGCTCTTCCGCAAGCGTAATCTGGTCGATGGCGCGGGAGGAATCGGCCAGATCGACCATGCGAGCATAAATACGACGGTGCGAATCGAGCAGGAAATCTTCTGCTTTCAGGTGCTCGGCGGCCTGGTTATAGGCAAAATTGTCGAGCAGGATGGCGCCCAGAATAGAACGTTCCGCTTCGAGGTTCGCGGGAAGACTTTGCCCAGCTATGTAATCCGTGGTCGCCATCTTTATCGTCTGGCTGTTCCCTCCGGCGAGAGTTACAAGGCGCTACTACGCAGCCCGATGTTACGCAAGCTAGGCTTGTGAATGGCTGCGACTGGATCTGGAAAAAGGTAGGCGAAATTGATTTTTTTCGGATCCACAGTTGCACGCCTTCCCCGCCTGCCCTGCTCTGCTATGTTTATCTTAGGCGAATGAAAGGCGAATCTGCAAAGGAAAGTATCTCGTGCTATCACTGCTCATCGCAATCGTGCGGGGACGAAGACAGAAATGCGGCCCGAGCCAGCCACTCGAGCCGCATTCCTCACGCGGATGCAGCGCTGCTTTGCCGCGCTCTTGGCTGCACTCAATTGAGCGCCCGCGCCGAGCAGCGGCACTGCCTCTGTGCTCACGCCCCAGTTGCAGAGACTGCGCTTGCTGGTCGTCCCGCCGTGCGAGACCGTTCTGAGGAGGCCGCAACGCCTGGGTTGGCCGCAACGCTTGCACGCTTTTGGCAACCGCTCGACAGTTCACGCGGTGTGAACTGCCGCAGAACCAGCCTGCACAATCACTAGCTGCGTGACATCCACGCGTTCAATGGTTGCCACTTTCGCGTATCCGCTAATTTTCAGCAATAACAAAGTACAGGTAAGTTGTGCGAAAGCTGTGGACGTCGGCTCTTCCTTGTGGAAGGGGGCGGAAAACCAGGAGAGAATCCGGTCACCTCGCACAGCAAAAGAGTGCAGCCTTCGCATATGAGCGATACTGGCGAAAACGCAGGGTAATCCCCCGTCACCTTACCGATTTGACAAGGTATTCCGCGTGAGCGCTTGCGCTTGGATCGTCGTTTATTGGCAGGTGGTCATGGACAGCGCTTTCTTTCAATGCACGGTGCGACACGCAAACCGATACAGCATCTACTGCCATCAGCCGAACCAGGAGCTGAGCGCAATTGAATTGGGTTCGAATTTCCAATGTCACGGCTGACGGTTGAATGCCCATCAGCGGAGAATTGCTATACTGCACCTCCGGCAGGAGGCGGAGGGAGATGAATACGCCACAACCTGACCAAATTCTGCAGGTCGGTCTTGGATTCTGGGCTGCTAAAACGGTTTTGAGCGCCGTAGAGATGGAACTGTTCACGGAACTCGCGAAACATCCTGAGGATCTTGAAAGTTTACGGGGCAGAATGGGCCTGCATCCGCGATCAGCCCGCGATTTCCTTGATGCTTTGGTGGCGCTGAAATTTCTCGAACGCCGGGATGGCAGGTATTACAACACGCCCAGCACGGATTTTTTTCTTGATAAACGCAAGCCATCTTATATTGGCGGCCTGCTTGAGATGGCCAACCATCGGCTGTATCCCTTTTGGGGGCAGTTAACCACCGCGCTCCGCACCGGACTCCCTCAAAATGAAACCAGAGACGGCAGCCCGAATCCCTTTGCCGCCCTCTATGCCGAACCGGCCCGCCTGAAACAGTTCCTGAAGGCGATGACCGGCGTAAGCCGCGCTGCCAACCTGACCATTGCCCGCAAGTTTTCCTGGAGCAAATACCGTACGGCGGTCGATATCGGAACCGCTCAAGGGGACCTGATCGTCCAGGTGGCAGTGGCCAACCCGCATATTCAGGGCACGGGGTTTGATTTAGCCGAGGTTGGACCGATCTTTGAAGAATATGTTGAAGCCAACGGCCTTTCGGACCGGGTGAAATTTTCGCCCGGTAACTTCATGGACCAGCCTCTGCCTAAAGCCGACGTCGTAATGATGGGCCACATTCTGCACGACTGGGGTCTCGATACAAAGCGGATGCTCGTCCGCAAAGCTTACGAGGCGCTGCCCGAAGGTGGGGCCTATATAGTTTACGAGAGCATCATCGACGACGACCGCTCGGTGAATGTGTTCGGTCTGCTGATGAGTCTGAATATGCTGATCGAAACCACGGAAGGCTTCGACTATACGGGGGCCGATTGCTCTGCCTGGATGAAGGAAGCGGGATTCAAGACAACCCGGGTGGAACACCTGGTCGGCCCTGACTCCATGGTTGTTGGCATCAAGTAACCCATCTTGGCTCCTGCCTGATTTTGAAAAAACGAATTGCCCGGCCGCCAGATACCGTCGGTCTTGAATTTGAATTCAGCAGAAGCCATCAATAACCCGCAGCTTTGCCTTCACCTCCAACTGTGCCTGATGAACGGCTGTCATTTGCGCCCTCAAGCCACCCGTCGCTTATCAGTATGGCTTCAACTCGGGCCAGGACTCGCGGATGAGCTTCCTCTATCAGGTATCCCATACGCTTGAGCGCCGCGATTGTGTCCGGGGAGACACCTATTTCAAAATCCAGGCGGTCTGGCTTCCATTGATGGTGAATGCGGGGAAAGTCGACGGCATCCTGCACGTTCATGTGAAAATCAATAATGTTCGTAATTACCTGGAGCACCGCCGTCGGTATGGTCGAGCCGCCGGGAGTTCCGAGAACCAGAAACAGCTTCCCGTCCTTCAGGATGATGGTCGGTACCATAGAGGAAAGCGGGCGCCTGCCGGGGCTAATTGCATTCCTCTCGCCCTGCACCAGCCCGTAGGCGTTCGGTGCACCCGGCTTTGCCGCGAAGTCATCCATTTCATCATTCAGCAGGAATCCCCCGCCCGCGACCGTTACCCCGCTGCCATAGGCCATGTTCAGGGTGTAAGTCACGGCCACGGCATTGCCTTGCTCGTCGACAATGCTGTAGTGCGTGGTGTCTGCGCCTTCGCTTCCCGCAGCCAGGCCAGGGTTCACTCGATCGCTGGGCGTCGCGCGTTCGGGATCAATCGTAGCCCGTCGTCGGCGTATGTAATCCACGGCAAGCAGTGATGGAATCGGGTTCGTCCCGTAGTCTGGATCGCCCAGGTACTCGTTGCGATCGGCAAAAAAGCGCCGCATGACCTCCGCCTGATAGTGATAGCTCTTCGCCGAACCCGCCCCTCCCTGCTCGTAACCCGTCCCTTCGAGCATTCCGAGCATCTGCAGTAAACCGACCCCGCCGGAACTGGGGGGCGGTGAGGTGATGACGTGGCATCCTTTATAGTCTCCCTCGAGCGGTACCCGTTCGAGGGCTTTGTAAGCGTGCAGGTCCGCCAGCGTAACCAGTCCCGCGTTTTTTGCCATTTCCTGAGCGAGCCGGTGCGCAGTTTCACCTTCATAGAAATCCGCCGCTCCCCGCTGCGCGATGCGATCGAGCGTACGTGCCAGATCGGGCTGGCGAAAGCTTTCCTGCCACTCATAGTAGTTTCCGTTCTTGAGGAAAATGCGTTTGGACTCCGGGAATTCAGAAAGCAGAGAAGCCGAGTTCTGCCAAGATTCCATCTGTGAGTGGGATACGGGAAATCCGTCCCTGGCAAGTCTGATCGCAGGCTCGACGAGTTCCGCCCACCTCTTGTGTCCATATTTGTTGTGAGCGAGTTCGAGGCCGCGCACCGTGCCCGGCACAGCTACCGAGCGCCAACCCACCATGCTTTCCCGGGTCGGCTTCCCGTCTGCACCGATGTACATGTCATGGCTTGCCTTAGAGGGCGCTGTCTCGCGAAAGTCTATGAACGTGCTGCGTCCGTCGGCGAGGCGGATCAGCATGAATCCGCCGCCGCCGATGTTGCCCGCGAACGGATGGGTAACCGCCAGCGCGAAGCCTACGGCAACGGCTGCGTCGACTGCGTTGCCTCCGGCTCGCAACACCTCGAGGCCGGCATCAACTGCGTGATCCTCAACGGCAACGACCATGGCCTTACGGCCGTACACAGGCTGCCGGGCGTGCGCTTGCAGTCTCGCGAGAAGGATCAGCAGCAGCAGCGAAATGGTTCGTAGCGGATGAGCATTCTTCATGCGTATTCATCATAGCTCCTGATCCGCTACAAACCCTGGCTCTGACTGCGCGAAGACCTCCGACCCGCGCCTCCAACTCTCGCTTACATGCCAACAAAGTGATTTTTTGAAAGGATGCTGGGGTACTCGCTGAGGAGAGGGTAATCTTCGTGGCGAAGACTAAAGGTTGCGCGCCGCCTTTAATTTATCGATCTGCTGAAGGTGAGCGGCGCCGTGCCCGCTGATCCTTACAATCAGGTCAGCAAGCGTCACCTCCCGTTGGATTTCCGGGTGAAAGGCCGACTTTGAGAGGTCGGAAATTTTGAGGCTACGCAGCAAGCGTAAATTGTGATGACGCCCCAAGCCGTAGAACGCGAGCAGTTCCGAAGCAGGCGACGACAGGTAGTTGAGATTTCGGGCCCATGCCTCCTGGTCGATGGGGGCGATGACCGGCTTGGTGTCTGCCAGAATTTGGCGCACGCGATATCCGTAGATGATCTCGACGTCGGCAAGGTGGCCTAGGACTTCGAGTATGCACCACTTGTCAGGAGAAGGCTTGTAGCGCAGGAGTTCTTCTGACAGATCGGAAACCGCAGCCGCAATCTCGCGCGGGCTTTTCTCGGCAACATCGAGATGTTTCTTGAATTCTGCTTCGGTCACGGCAATGGGTTTTGTTCCGAAGTAGTTTAATTCATCGCTAAAGGAGACGAGGGGCGCAGCCGACTCACAGCCTGGCCACGCTGGATGAAATAGGTCGGGAACGACCGGGCTGGCGATAAGTTAATTACTTCAGGCCGTCGACGACGTAAAGATCCGATGTGATGCGTTCATAGGTGTACACGAAAGTTTTCAGGTCACGGGAGAATTGCGGCGGTGCATCCTGCTCGAACCGGCGCAGGCGGCCTTCCAGCTTGCGAACGGGCTGGCAACATCTCCTCTCACCTGTTCGGGCAGATCTAATCGCAATCGTGACCGCCCACGGGCGTTGCGTATAACTGGAGAGACCGCGATGCAATGAAAAACGCCATGCCGCGCAAGCGCCGCGTCCGCCCGCCTGCTGTCGCGACAAGGAGCAAATCTGAAGGTGGAGACGTAAGTGCCCGCGGGGGTTACGGGTTAGCGCTCGCCGGGGGTTCATTCGGGAAAAAGACGGAAAAGCACGTACCACTCCCATCGGGCCTTTTAAGTGAATGGACGCGTATACTCCCGCCTCGCTGTTCCACAATAGTTTTCGTGACCCACAAACCCAGGCCCACTCCTTTTTGTCCTTTGGTCGTGAAAAAGGCCTCAAAGACGCGCCCGCGATTCTCAGATGCGATTCCCAGGCCTGTATCGGCAACCGTGATTCTTATTCCCGCCTGCTCAAAGTTCGTCCAGCTGCGGGAAGCGCGTACGCGCAGCGTGATCGTTCCGTTTTGCCCTATGGCATCAATGGCGTTGAGGATCAGGTTGGAACAAACCTGCCGCACCTCGTCGGGAAAGCTTGTCAGCTCGAGCTCCCGGTAAGTCTTTCTCACCGAGATGTTCTCAAACTCAAGTCTTCTCTCGTAGAGCGCCAGAATATCGTCGAGGATCTCGCCCACATTGACTCTGGCGGCTTGGGGGATTGTCGGTAAAAGCCGATGGTTCTATTCGTAATCTGCTCGATCCGGGAAATCTCTCTCCGCGCTAGGGGCAGATACTCACCCACTTTTTGCGGATCTTTTTCCGTTAAATAGAGGAGATTCGAGACCGCATCCAGGGGATTTTTGATCTCATGGGCAATGACCGCCGTCAGACGGCCGATTATCGCCAGCTTCTCGTTTTCCTTTAATATGGCTCGCTGCCGATAGTGATCAAGCGCCGTCCGAGCTGAGATCCGCAGGCGGGTCCCGTGCATGGCCGATTTAACCACATAATCGGCGACTCCTTCCTTCATGGCCCGCACCGCGGTTTCCTGATCGCCCGTGCCCGTGAACATGATCACGGGCACTTCCGGGCAGCGCTTCTTTACATGTTTGAGGATTTCAAAGCCATTCGTCCAACCAAGATCGTAGTCGGTAACTAAGAGTTGGAAATTCCGCGCACTCAATTCCCGCTGCAAGTCCTCCGGCCCGCTCAGCTCGACAATCTCGGCCAGGGGAAACTCCTGATTCAGTTCTCGGCGGCTTAACAGCCGATCCTGGGCATTGTCGTCGATTACCAGAATTCGTGGAGAATCATTCACTTGCGGGTTTAAGCCTCGCAAATCGACGGTTTCCTGTTCAGCAGCACCCAGTAACTATCGACCAGCCTTGCCACGTCCACGGTCCCGTCCAGATTGGACGTTTTTACCAGATAGGAATTTGCCCCCAGCTCGTACGCGCGATCGACGTCGCCTTGGTCCTTGGAAGAGGTGAGTACAACCACAGGTAGCGGCTTTAAAAGAGGCTGCTGCCTGAGCCAGGACAGAACTTCGAAACCGGAAAGTCGCGGCAGACTGAGATCGAGAAGAATAACGCCCGGCACGGGACGAGAACGCCTCGCATCATTCAGGTAGGCAATCGCTTCTTCACCATTATTGACGGCATGGATATTTCCAGCGAGCTGGTGGCGAGCAAATGCCCGTTGCAGCAGCAGAACATCATTAGGATCGTCCTCGACCAGCAGTATCATCTTACCCGGCATAACGATGCTCCTTTGCCATGGGCAATTCCAGCCAGAACTCACTGCCCCTGCCCAGTTCGGAATTGACCCCCACCTTTCCACCCATACGTTCCAGACCTGCGCGAACAATCGCCAATCCCAGTCCGCTGCCCTCAAAGGATTCGGTCGCGTGCAGGCGTTCAAAGGCGCCAAAGATGCGTTCCTGGTGCTCGGGGGCGATACCGATGCCGTTGTCCTTCACCACAAGACGCACCTTTTCCACCGGTTTTTCGGCCCAAATCGTGACTTGCGGTGCGACTCCCTGGTGCCGGAACTTGACCGCGTTCGAGACCAGATTAGCGATCACCTGCACGAGAACATTTCGCTGGGCCATCACCCAGGGAAGCGGTTCGCGAATCGATATGTGGGCGTTTTGACTCTCGAGGTCGGCGGCAAGTTGGCCCCGGGCTTCATGCACAGCAGCCGTCAAGTCGACCGGTTGAAGATCGATCTTTGTACGCGTCACCCGTGAAAACAGCAGCAGACCATCCACCAGAGCGTCCATTTTTCGCGCCGCTCCAACGATGCCGGTAACATAGCGCCGTCCCATATCGTCGAGCCGGTCGGCATAGTCCTCAAGCAGCGCTTTACCGAGACCCGACATTCCCCGCAACGGTGCGCGCAGATCGTGTGAAACCGAGTAGGTAAAAGCCTTCAACGCGGTATTCGCTTCCTCGAGTTCGGCGGTCCGCTGTTGAACTCTGTCTTCGAGCTCGACCGCGTACCGCTGACGATGCCTTGCTCCGCGAACTATCAAGATGAAGGCAACCACCAGCAGGGCGATGGCAACCGCGTTGGCGACCGCGAAATTGATCGCGGCCGTTCGGATGCTGCGTCGCGTCTGAGCCAGGCGATAGGCGAGCAGCGAACGTTCCTCGCCCTCCATTTCGTCAATCATTTTGCCGAGCTCATCGATTCTATCCGTGGTATAGCCATTCACGATGAGGGCTTCTGCCGCCTGAAACCCGTGCATGCGCCTGGTTACGACCTCCCGGTCAAGATAGTTCAGGTACTCGACCACCTCGGGGTTGAATGCAGCCAGCCGACTCTGCTGGCGGGGATTGTCGGCCATGAGTTCTCGGAGAACTTCAAATCGCCGGAGATACTCGCTCTTGGCTCTGTCAAATGGAGCAAGGAACTGCTCTTGCGGTATAAGCACAAAACCGCGGGCACCGCGTTGAGCATCTTTCACGCTCGAGAACATTGCCTCTATGTCGCCGAGCACCTCGTAGGTATGCGACACCCGGTTTTCGTTGGCAATCACGGTTCTGGCGCTGTGATAGGAAATCAGGGCATTTACCGCCAGCAGGACGATCAGAACCATCAACAGAAGGTTTGCACTGACAATACCGCGGGGGAGTAACATTTCTTTACGATTTATTACCTCATAAAACGATCACGCTCGGTTGCACCCTGTTATAATCTCAATAATTTCAGCTACTTGCGAATAGTAGAGGGCCCTTCGCTGACATTCAGACCGGTGCTCCCGTACCTATGCACAGCAGGGCCACAATCCTCTGCATCGATGACGACAAGCTCGGCTTGTACGTTCGTAAGCTCGTTTTGGAATCGGCCGGTTATGCCGTCATCACTGCCTCCTCCGGTCGAGACGGGGTACGGTTGTTTCGTGCTCATACGGTCGATGTGGTGATCCTCGATTACTATATGCCAGGAATGCATGGCGGCACAGTCGCTATCGAGCTAAAACGTATAAGACCGAAAATCCCCATTATCATGCTATCGGCGTATCTTCTATTGTCGGACGAGGTATTCGAAAGCATCGATTTGTGTATTCAAAAGGGACAGCCGCCGGAGATGCTGTTGACGAAAATAAGAAATCTGGTTTAGCTCTGCGCCCTCGACCATCCTTCCGCAGCGCTTCGCCTCGTGGTGGTCACACCGGAGACGCGCATGATCGCCGCCCAAACGAAGCAGCAGTCCCGTGTCCAATATTACCCTGCAATTCTGGTTCTACGTGTTGTACTAAACGGGACTGGATGTTCGCTTGCTACATTCCTGATTGCACCCTCCGCCAAGAAAACGTGCCTCTACCTCGGTTTGACATCGATTTCAGCTCACCCTACCCTTAGCTTGTTCATGAAAGTGCTTGTAATCGGAGGCGGAGGACGCGAGCATGCGCTGGTGTGGAAGCTCGAACAGTCGGCGCGGGTGAGCCGGATCTACTGCGCACCGGGCAATGGCGGCATCTGCGAACATGCGGAGTGCATTCCCGCAGAAGCCAAGAATTTAGAGTCGCTGCTCGCCGTTGCCAACCGCGTCCGGCCGGACTTGACCATTGTCGGCCCCGAGTTGCCCCTGCAGCTCGGCGTGGTCGACGAATTCGCACGGCGGGGATGGCCCGTATTCGGACCCACGAAGGCGGCGGCGCGGCTTGAAACGAGCAAGAGCTTCGCCAAGGAATTCATGCAGCGGCACCGCATTCCGACCGCGCATTACGCCATCTGCAGCTCCGGCGCCGAGGTCAAAAACACCTTGTCGCGATTTGGCACGCCGGTGGTAGTCAAGGCCGACGGCCTGGCCGCCGGCAAAGGCGTGGTGCTAAGCAAAAGTAAAGAGGAAGCGGCGGGCGCCGCCATCGAAATGCTTTCCGGCAGAATGGTGGGCGAAGCCGGATCGCGCGTAGTGATCGAAGAGTACCTCAGCGGGGATGAGGTTTCCTTCCTGGTGCTCAGCGACGGCGAGCGAGTCGCGCCCTTGGTTGCCGCCCAAGACTATAAGCGGGTCGGCGATGGCGACCGTGGACCGAACACCGGCGGCATGGGCGCCTACTCTTTTCCCGGGCTCCTCGATCAGCAAATGACTCCCTGGCTGTTGCAACACATTGCGCGACCCGTCATCCAGGGCATGCGCGCGGAAGGCATCGAGTACCGGGGAATTCTCTATTGCGGCCTCATGATCACCGCCCGTGGACCCATGGTGCTCGAGTTTAACTGCCGCTTCGGCGATCCGGAGACGCAGCCCATCCTGCTGCGCCTCGAGAGCGATCTCCTCGAGGCCATCGAGGCCTCGGTTGAAGGACGGGTCAGCGATGGTGACTTCCGCTGGTCACGCGATGCGGCCGTGTGCGTGGTTATGGCCTCGGGTGGCTATCCGGGAACGATCGAGGTAGGAAAGAAGATCACAGGCATCGCAGAGGCGGAACAAATCGAAGGGGTGAAGGTCTTTCACGCCGCGACCAGCAGTCGCGATGGCGAGTACTATACTTCGGGCGGGCGGGTTCTCGCCGTCAGCGGGCGCGCCAGCAACTTGGACGAAGCGGTCGATCGTGCATACCAGGCGGTGAGCCGGATCCACTTTGAGGGCGCACACTACCGCAAGGATATCGCGGCGCGAGCGCTGACAAGATGATTGAGGAGCGTGGAATGACAGAGCCTCGAGTCGCCATTGTCATGGGGAGCGATTCCGATCTTGAAATCATGCGCGAGGCCGCGAATGCTCTGGCCGGCTTTGGCATCACCTACGAGATGGAGATCACGTCCGCTCATCGCGCCCCGGAGCGCACGGCAAGCTATGCGCGTCACGCGGTCGAGCGTGGGATCCGCATTATCATCGCCGGAGCGGGGGGAGCGGCACACCTTGCCGGAGTCATCGCCGCCCATACCATCCTGCCGGTGATCGGAGTGCCCATACCCTCGACCTCCCTGAACGGCCTCGACTCTCTGCTGGCCACCGTACAGATGCCTGCTGGCATTCCGGTGGCAACCGTCGCCATCGGCAAAGCCGGCGCGACCAATGCGGCAATTCTCGCGCTACAGATCCTCGCCGTGGGCGACCCTGAACTGGTCGCGAAGCTCGACGCCCACAAAGAAAAACTGGCACGGGGAGTCGAGGAGAAGGCGCGCCAGCTAAAACAGGGCGGTTAACCCGCACCGCACCAGCCATGGCGGAGGTGTTCAGTCGAGCTTCAGAGCTCGCAGGTATTCTTTGAACGGGCTGCCCAGGTCGTCCCGCTTGAGCGCAAATTCGATGGTGGCTTTGAGGAAACCCAACTTGTCGCCGGTGTCGTGACGCCGGCCCTCATACACGTAAGCGTACATTTTTTCTTGTTTTAAGAGTGCCCGCAGCCCGTCAGTCAGCTGCAGTTCCCCGCCTTTGCCGACCTGGGTTTGGCTGAGGACGTCGAAGATCGCGGGGGTGAGAATGTATCGTCCGATGATTGCCAGGTTGGACGGAGCTTCTTCAACCGCCGGTTTCTCGACCATGTTCAAAACCTCGTAGAGGCGGCCGCCATGATGGCCGTCCGCAGGCTTCACATCCAGCACGCCATAGGCAGAGATTGCCGCGGGTTCGACGATCTGCGTGGCCAGAACGGAACACTGGGTTTCCTCAAAGACCTCGATCATCTGTTTCAACACGGGAATTTCGGCATCGATCACATCATCGGCGAGGAGCACGGCAAAGGGTTCATCGCCCACGAGTTCCCTTGCCGTGAGCACGGCGTGGCCAAGACCCAGGGCCTCTTTTTGCCGCACGTAGGCGACATGGATCATGTCCGAGATCTGGCGCACCACCCTGAGCAGCTCGGTCTTTTTCTTTTCCTCGAGAATTTTTTCTAGCTCATAGCTGACGTCGAAGTGGTCTTCGATCGCGCTCTTCCCCCGGCCTGTAACCATGATGATCTGGTTACAACCGGCGGCGAGCGCCTCCTCAACTCCATACTGAATGATGGGCTTGTCGACCAGCGGCAGCATCTCCTTGGGCTGAGCTTTGGTGGCGGGCAGAAAACGCGTGCCCAAACCGGCGGCGGGAAAGACAGCTTTGCAGATTTTCCTGTTCATCGTGAGCGCTTGTCACCTTTCGTGATTAGCTTGATTCGCTGGCACTCCCTTTCTTAAACCCGGTCTTTCAAGCCGCATGCCCCCGCTGAACTGCTTCCCGACCCGCCGTGCGATCCCAGGTGTACTGAATGCGATGAATCACGGTCACCGTCGACAGCACGGCGATGATCCAAAGCACCGGAGCCATGCGATTGAATAATGCCCCTATGATGACCAGGACCAGGCGCTCGGGACGTTCCATAAATCCCACCCGGCAGGAGCCAATCAGCGACTCGGCGCGGGCGCGGCTGTAGCTGACCATGATGGCGCTCACCATGACAAAGGCGGTCAGGACGACGTAGAAGAAGCGATCGCCACGGGCGTAGAAGACCAGCAAGCCAAAGAACTGCGAGGCATCGCTATAGCGGTCGACAACCGAATCGAAGAACGCACCGAAGCGGGTCACGCGGTTCTGAGCCCGGGCCACCTCCCCGTCGACCAGGTCAAAGAACCCGGATGCGATGATGATCAGGCCGGCATAGAGAAACATGCGCTGCTGGTTCTGGGCCGTGGCGTAGCCGAAGAAAAACGCCGCCCAGGCGTTCACCACCAGTCCCATAAAGGTGAGAACGTTGGGGTTAATGCGAGTCAGGGCCAGCCAGCGAACAATCGTTCTCAGAAGAACTCCGCAGGCGCGGCCGAAGGCACTAGTCCAGGTCATAAAGTGCGGTTAATCGGCTCCCCGCGCTAGTCGACGGAGGCCTCGTCGTGAATCGTCGTGAGGCTCAGGATTTCAAGTTCGCGCTTGCCGTTAGGAGTGACGACCAAGGCCGTGTCCCCTACTTTCTTGTTCAGCAGAGCGCGGCCGATGGGCGAGGTGGTCGAAATTTTGCCCGCGGCTACATCCGATTCCTCGCTGGTCACCAGGTTGTATTCTCTCTCTTCGTTCTTCGTATTGTCGTAAACCTTGACGGTCGATCCCAGCCCTACTTTGTCCCGGGGAATGTTATTCATGTTGACCATCGAGAGTTCGGCCAGGCGCTTGCTGAGCTGCCGCACCCGGGCTTTCACATACTCCTGCCGCTGCTTGGCCATGTGGTACTCGGCATTTTCGCTGAGGTCACCGAGAGCGGCGGCCTTCTTGATCTCTTTTGGCAACTCGTGGACCAGCTCGCGTTCGAGCGCGTTGATTTCGTCTTGCAATTTTTTCCGGATTTGTTCGGTCATGCTGGCGAAATTATAAACCTTACTTGTTCGCGCGTAGCTTAAGCTCAAACCAACTCTGGCCGGGTAGAAATTCGCGTCCGGTCGGGTGGATTCCGCCCCTGGTTGGCACATAGAAAACGCGAGAAACCTGTCGCCCAGGTCCTTAAAGAGGTACCTCGCTCGGCCCGAGCCGGTGCTCAGATGATAAGTCATTGAAAATACAGCCGACGCGATTCTCTAAATTGTGAATCCGGTGACGGTAGGCTAGAATGAAGAAGTCTTTCGGACGGCGGCTGTTCCTATGAGCTGTTCCTTATGAGTGGTAACGGCAACGGTGAGTTCCGCATCGGTGATA
>JAFAWX010000023.1 GCA_019241535.1 Acidobacteriota bacterium
ATTCACCATCGCGGCTTCTTTTACCACTGGGCCAACATCAACACCGGCGAGCGGGTCTGGGATTCGGAGGTGTCGTCAATAGATACGGCCATGTTGCTTTGCGGCATTCTCACTTGCCGTACGCATTTTCGTGATACCGACATCACTCTGCTGGCCCATTCGATCACCCGCCGTGTCGAATGGACGTGGCTTTCTGAAGATACCTCGCTGCTGCCTCATGGCTGGCTGCCGGAAATGGGATTCTTGCCCTATCGTTGGGATTACTACAACGAGATGATGATGATGTATCTGCTTGGCCTGGGCTCCCCTAGCTATCCGTTGCGGCCTGAAGCCTGGGATGCCTGGAAGCGCACCATCTTTGACTACGAAGGAATGCGCTATATCGGCTCTTTTGCACCTTTATTCGTCCATCAGTACTCGCAGGCATGGTTTGACTTTCGCGACAAGCGCGACCGCTATGCGGATTATTTTCAAAATTCGTTGATTGCCACTCAGGTTCACCGCCAGTTTTGTCTGGAGCTGGGGAAGCAGTTCCCCGATTACAGCAACGATCTTTGGGGAATCACCGCGTCAGACTCGGAAAAAGGCTACGTGATTTGGGGCGGGCCTCCAGCCGTCGGACCCATTGATGGAACAGTAGCACCCGCAGCCGCGGGGGGATCCTTACCCTTTCTTCCCCAAGACACGGTTCGCGTACTGAGGACGATTCGGACCCGATATCCGAAGGCCTGGACGGCTTATGGCTTCGTCGACGGGTTTAATCCGCTGACCGACTGGTATGACACCGACGTCGTTGGAATCGACCTGGGAATCAGCATGTTGATGGCTGAGAATGCCCGCACCGGCTACATTTGGGATGTATTTATGCAAAACCCCGAGGCGCAGATTGGAATGCAGCGCGCCGGTTTCAAGCCGTACAAACCGCCAGCCAGCGGATAGCGACACGCCTTTGAATTGCCAGTCAGCGGAACGTCAAGAGCCTGCTGCCCGTACCCGGACCTCGTCTGAGCCGCGGTTCTCGGCGGAGTTCGGCCACCTCGACTAAAGCACAACGATTTCGATTTGATTATCTCATTGGCGAGCTGCTCACCTCAGCAGTAGCAAATGGCACTACAACCTGTTTGCCGGTTTGGTCAGCCGCAATTGCCTTACTTGTACGTGTGAAAGGGAGAAACACCCGGGTAAAAGCCGGTTTTGGGCGCAAACTACGCAGCCATCACGGCGAGCTTCTTTACCGCGCTCTGCGTCTGAATTACCTGCGAAAAAATTCCAGAGTTGGCGCATGTTGACGCTTCTCGGGACGGAGCCGGATGTTGCATCCTGATTCTGCTCATTAGAGAAAGACAGCAGTGAGCTCGAGCTTGCCTGCTTCTAGCGTGAAAGTTCGCGGGAGCAGGCCGAGCTCGTGATAGCCGGCAAAGGCGGCTAAAGATTACCAATGATCTCCCTGAGCCGCCGGCCTGCCAGGGAAGCCCCAGGTCCCACCCAGATTTTGAACCATTTGCTGTGCTGGTGCGCCCCAGGCCATTCCCGCCCCACGCGCACGCCGCATCGCGCGAACCGACTTCACGAGTGAAAGCACCGCTTTGACGGCAGCAAACCAGCTTGCAAGTTCCAGCCGCAACCAGTACGGTCGTCTTATTCTTAATCGGAACGCTTTGGAGCCATCAGAGCGGAAAACATCGACCAGAGCAAATTAATCACCGTCTCAACCGCCTGCTATAGACTCAGCCTGCGGGAAACGCAGCCATAACGGGGAGGAAACGTGAGTACGCATGCCCAATATCCTTATGACACTCGCCTCAATATCCTGCACAAGCATCTTGAGCTAATCGATGAAAAAGCGCTCTCCGACAGAGCCCCTGGCAAGTGGTACAACCAGACGCTTTGTCAGGTGAATGCGTCGGTCGTGCGGCTGGGAGTAATCGAGGGGGAGTATCACTGGCATAAGCATGCTGGTGAAGACGAGTTCTTTTATGTGGTAGATGGCACGCTGCTGATCGATTTGGAAGATCGAACCGTCGAACTCTCTTCCCGGCAGGGATTTGTAGTCTCAAAAGGCGTGCTACACAGAACTCGGGCGCCCCGGCGCACGGTAATCCTCATGATCGAGAATGCCGAAATTATTCCCACCGGAGATACATAGGTGGAGCGTTGCCTTTGATCAGTATGTCAGGCCACGCCGTAGACGATCCTGCATCGTGCGCTCTTATTCCCCGTGCAGCCGCGGCGGCTCGCCATCAACTCAGCGCTGCTGGTAAAGGCCAATTACATTTCCTCCCGGATCTCGGAACCTGGCAGTGATCTCCGGTGCATCTCCGCCGTTCGGCTGTACGATCTCGCCTCCGTTCGCGAGGATGGCGTCTAGGGTCGCGGCCACGCTGTCCACCATGACATAAAAGAGAAGACCGGGCGTTGAGGCTGGAGGCCGGCCCAACACCCACGTCCCACTCACTTCCCCAATCCCGTCATCAAAAGCAACCCTGCCGTCGCCACGCTTACGAATGTTCCAGCCGAAAACCTTTTGGTAGAAGTCGGCTGAGCGCAGAATGTTCGTTGCTGGCAGTTCAATGTAACAGATCTTACCGTTCGCGAATGTAGGCGGCATCGAGTGATCCTTTCCCCACCTTTGGAAGTATTTAGAAATACTGCACGCTGAATCGCATCGCCTTCGGGGGCGGCAGAGCTCTACCGGCACCAAAGGGGCGCCTCACGAATTCGTGCAACGGACCATTCAAGCTATGCAAGGGTACTTTCCCGCATTCTCCTACCGACCGACCATCTTCTGCAGATGTTCGGGATAACGAGCACCCTGGATGTTGATCTTTGAGGTTACTTCGTCCAGTTGACGGAGATCGTCAGCCGTGAGTATGACGTTCGCGGCGCCCAGGTTCTCTTCCAGACGATGGAGCTTCGTCGTGCCGGGAATCGGCACTATCCACGGTTTCTGGGCCAGAACCCACGCGAGCGCGACCTGTGCAGGGGTTGCTTTCTTTTGCTTTGCAAAGTCAGCAACCAAATCGACAACTGCTTGGTTGACTGCCCGGTTCTCGGGGGAAAATCGAGGGACAATATTTCGAAAGTCGTTCTTGTCGAATTGTGTGTCTTTGTTGATGGCTCCGGTGAGGAAGCCCTTTCCGAGTGGGCTGAAGGGCACCAAACCGATGCCGAGTTCCTCGAGAAGCGGAATGATTTTCTGTTCCGGCTCTCGCCACCAAAGCGAGTATTCGCTCTGCAAGGCGGCTACAGGCTGCACTTTATGCGCCCGGCGAATCGTATCAGCACCTGCCTCGGAAAGTCCGAAATGCTTCACCTTGCCTTCCTGAATGAGCTCCTTGACAGCTCCAGCAACATCCTCGATCGGAACCTGGTCATCGACGCGGTGCTGATAGAACAAATCGATGACATGTGTCTTAAGTCGCTTGAGCGAGGTTTCCGCAACTCCCTTGATGTGTTCGGGCCGGCTGTCCAACCCCGCCTGCTTTCCGTCAACAATTTTAAAGCCGAATTTTGTGGCGATTCTCACCTGATTGCGCAATGGAGCGAGCGCCTCGCCAACTAGCTCCTCGTTTATGTACGGCCCATAAACTTCCGCCGTATCGAAAAACGTCACGCCACGCTCCACCGCAGCGCGAATCAGCGAGATACCTTGCTGCTTCTCTACCGCAGGGCCATAACCGAAGCTCAGCCCCATGCAGCCCAGTCCGATCGCTGAAACTTCCAAATTGCTCTTCCCCAATTTGCGTTTTTGCATAACTTCTCCTTTTCGGTCGCTCCTCCGTTCTTCTGCACTAGGACACTGCGCAGAACATCGCATGTTGCGCCATCAAACGGCTGCCCCTGCCCCAATGCTGAAAACGCGGACAAACAGATTGCTATCCTACCAGCGGAGAAGGTAGGCGATAGGCTGGTCGCCTGACAAGGGAAAACCAGTCGAAACCCTCGTTACTGGTCGCTGAAATTCGTTTGGGCAACGCCGTTATATATCTCGATGTGTATCGCGCAATAGCATGCCGTGTCTGCCATCCCAGAGGATTGGAAACTACGTGGAATTGGATACGCAAGGACAAGGCACCGCCGATTTCCCCGAGGACGGTGCACTGTCACACTAAGATCTTGCCACAATCATCCATTCCATATGATATTTTGCACCTCTGAAACAGGCTTTCTGGCTCGGAATATCGTTTCACAAACGCCCATGGAAGACGGCGTTGCCTTCGGCGAAGACGAGTTGCAGAAGCTGCTTGTGTCAAACATAGCTGAGATGAACATGAACAACGGCAGTAGAGCGGCTCAGCCGCGAAGCATTGGTCACAGCATACTCGCGCTATTCGCGGGGTTCGTCGCCGTCGTTGTGCTCTCTGTTGCAACTGATCTTGGATTGCACGTCGGCGCCTACATTGTCGCTCGGCTCGCGCCATTTCGAACCCGGGAGCACGCATTGATCGGCGGGGACATCAGAACGGTTGTAAGCATCACCGGTGCTGCCGCAACGGGGAACCGTGTACTTGGCCCGCACTGGTATCCAGTGGCGTTAGCGCTGCCTTCGGCGTGAGTCGGCGGAAGGCTCAGAATCACACAGTCAGGAAGACGGACGGGTGCCTGAACGCCCGGATTTTACGGCAAGCGAGGAAGACCGATGAAAGTAAGAGAAGGCCTTACTAAAGCATCTGAGTCGGACAAGGTGGATGCTTATATGAACAATCTGAAGCATCCGCTCGCCGAAGTCGCAAAGGCCCTGCGGGAAATCATTCTGAAGACTGATCCAGAGATCGGCGAAGAGATTAAATGGAACGCTCCTGCATTTTTTTGTTCGGGTGAATTGCCGCCGTTCAACCCTCGGGAACACAAACGGCACAATCGTTGTATTCAACTTCTACAGGCAGGACTGCATTCGCCTAGTATTCCCGAGCGGGGCAAGAATGAAGGACAATTCTGGTTTGCTGGAGGGAGATTATCCAGACGGGCGCAGATTGGCCGTGTTTCACGACATGGACGCTGTCGAATCCCGAAAGGCAATCTTGGAGCGAGTCGTCAAGGAGTGGCTCGTCACCCTGGACGAAAGCTAAAGCAAAGCGGTTTCTGTCGTCTGCCAGCGAAGGCCTCATATTCGGTTTGTTCATCGATTCGCATCTTTGCCGCAGTCTTTTTTAGGCCTTGCCTAACGGCGAATGTTATTTCCCCTTGCCTTCGCTATGACCTCACCTCAATCGGTTGCCCCGGGGAAGTTTCATCCTGAAGCCGTCGAACATTCTCGGCACACCATCGAAGAGCTCTAGCGGCGCAAGCCGGGGCTTCACCTTTTAGTCTCATGTGCCGCTCGCCGGATTGCGGCAATTCGCGGCGATTCTCTGCTGCAGCGCATATTGAAGGTCGTGAATTAGTCCACTCATCGCCTTCACTCGTATCTCAGGGCCAGCATCGGATCGACCTTAGTGGCACGGCGGGCAGGGATGTAGCATGCCAGGAGCGCCACAGCTGCCAGGAACACCACGACCGCGCAGAAGGTCAGTGGATCTGTCGCACTCACACCAAAAAGGAAGGACTGAATAACGCGTGTGAGCGCGAGCGAGCCGGCTACCCCAATGAATACGCCGACGAGAATGGTCCGGAACCCCTGCCCGAGAACCATGGTAAGAACGTCTCGCGAGTTCGCACCCAATGCGACGCGCACGCCAATCTCTCGTGTGCGTCGGCTCACGGAGTGCGCCATTACACCGAACACCCCAGCCGATGCCAGCATCAAAGCAACCGCGCCGAAGGTGCCAACCAGAACCAGATAGAAACGGCGGGAGCTAAGAGAGCCCGAATAGATCTGCGAGAAGGTTCCGAAACGGGGGGGAATCTCGGCATTCATATCATGCAAAATACGGCGCGCTGCCGACGTGATC
>JAFAWX010000048.1 GCA_019241535.1 Acidobacteriota bacterium
TTCAGTTAGCCTCGTAACTTTTCAATTAACGGAGTTAAAAAATGCCACGCGGGCGATGGCTTCTCACCGCTTCCTTGATGCTTGCGCTGAGCGCAGGCGCCCAACAAACACCTGATACCCAGTCCCCGGCTGCCCAGCCGGCGACTCCCGCGCCTTCAACGGCACAGCCAGCCCTGCCCCCGACGCCACAGAGCACGGACCCACAGCCGCCACCTACGAACGTTTCCAGCCCGACGGTTACACAACCACAGGCGAGCCAACCCACCAGCATAAACGAGGTTGTCGACCAGATTATCGAGCGAGAGCACGCTTTGATCAATTTTCTGCGTGGCCGCACACCGTTAATCGAGACTTATTTGCAGGATGTCGAGTCGGACCCGAAGTTTGGCATCGCTCCCAAGCAGGATCACTATTTTCTCGGGCGGCTGGATCTGTCCGGGTCGATCGAGCGTCGCGATTATCTTCACATGAAAAAGTCGCTTCTCGGCGGCCTGAGCAAACCCTTCCGAATTCGGTACGAACCCCTTGGCTTCTCCTGGATGATCTTTGCCGACCGGCAGGATTTCGATCGCAGTCACTACAACTTCCAGTTTGTACGCCGGGAATTCCTGGGCGAGGTGCGTTGCCTGGTTTTCGACGTGGCGCCAAGGCCTGATGCGGGGAGAGGCAGGTTTGAAGGACGGATTTGGGCCGAGGATCAGAATTACAATATCGTCCGCCTGAACGGAACCTATGCTCCGGCTCCCCGGGGGGGTTACTTCTTCCACATGGACAGCTGGCGTTTAAACCTGACGCCGGGTTTCTGGCTGCCGGCCTATATCTACAGCGAAGAGGGTAACTTTACCCCCAAGTCGCACGACAAGCTGTCGTTCCGGGCACAGTCCCGGATCTGGGGATACAACCTTAAGAAGTACCGGCGGGAAGAGGAACTCACGGATGTGCAGGTGGAGTCTGTCAAGGACACGAGCCCGACGGCACAGGACGCCACTCCCCTTGAGGCCGAGCGCCTATGGCGGCAACAGGCTGAGGACAACGTTCTCGACAGGCTGCAGCAGGCCGGCCTACTGGCTCCTCCGGGCGACGTCGACAAGATTCTGCAAACGGTGGTGAACAACATTGCCATCACAAACAACATTGACTTGCCCCGCCCGGTGCGCGCTCGGGTGATGCTGACCGCCCCTCTTGAGACCTTCAGTGTGGGCAACACCGTTGTCATGAGCCGGGGTTTGATCGATACCCTGCCCGATGAAGCCAGTCTGGCTGCCATCCTTGCCCACGAGCTGGGGCACATCGTGCTGGGACACAATCTCGGCAGCAAGTTCGCTTTCAGCGATCGCATGCTCTTTTCTGATGACACGACGTACCAAAGATTCGGATTCCGCCACAATGCAGAAGAAGAAGCGGCCGCCGATGCCAAAGCCATGGAGATGCTGCAAAAGTCTCCCTACGGGCAGAAGCTCGCGTCGCCGGGTCTATATCTGAAGCAGCTTCAAGTTCGTGCACCCAGGCTCGCCGCGCTGCTCAAGTCACATCTCGGAAACTCGTTTGTAGATGACAAACACCGCGTGATCCGCCTGGCCGCACTGATGAATTCCGCTCCTCAACTCGATGACAATAAACTCGATCAGATCGCGGCCCTACCGCTCGGTGGCAGAATCAAGCTTGATCCATGGGATGATCGAGTAGAGATGCTTAAAGCCACACCGGTTGCGATTCTCTCAAGCCGCGACAAGAATCCATTCGGCGTGTCACCTTTCTTTCCCAGACTGACGCGCTTCGGAACTGTGGGTGGCGTTCCAGCCAACGGGGCTGCGGCCGCGCAGAACAACGGATCGAACCCGCAGCAGCAATAGCCGGGAGCTGGCGGACCCCTAGATCCTGAGCGCTGCCAGGGCAATACTCCCTCTGTTTGTCCCCAGAGCAGCTGTTGCGAGCTGCTCGTCTGTAGGCGCGCTCTCTTCCTCGTGTTCGCGCCACCGCGCCTCGACCGATCAGTCCGTCCTTTGCGTCGCATTCAGTGCTGCTGGGCCGGAGTGAGATGACCCAACTCGCGTCCGACCACTCCTGAACCTTGCCACGCCTGCGCATTGTGCGCCGCTGCTTCGGCCAGCTCCTCCGCTTCACGACATTCCTGCCACTGAGCTGTTGCGACCCGCCTCACATACAGGCTCACTCAGTCGACAGGTCCGATCGCGGCCGTTCGGCGAAGAATGGCTTGGGGGCCCTCCACTAGCACAATGGCGACCAAAACCATTGCGATTCCAACAGCTTGCAGCGGGCGCACGACTTCTTTCAGAATCACGGCCGCAATGAGAATGGCGAAAACCGGTTCGAGGCAGCTGAGCACTATGGCTTTACTCGGCTGAAGACGTTCGAGGCCAGCAAAGTACAGCGAAAACGGCACGAGGGCGGAGAGGACGGCGAAGGCAAATAGGAATGACCATGCCATCGACGAATAATTGGCAGATCGAATGGCCCCCGGTGGATTGACAATAATCCAGAACAAGGAAGCGAACATCGTTGAATAGAGCAGAACCGTCCAGCGCTCGTTGCGCTCGAGAATCGAATGGCCGTGGATGTTGTAGTACGCGAAAGAAAAAGCCGCAAAAAGAGCGGCTTCGATACCCGTCCGGTCGAATTTTAGCTCTCCCTGCCCAAATAAGCCGATCACGAAACCAATCCCAATCACCGCCAGCATCACAGCCATCGCCTTTGAGAGCGTAGGCTTCTCCCGTCTTCGTGCCAGCATATAGAGCAAAACCCATACCGGTGCCGTGTACTGCACGGTAATAGCGGTTGCAACGCTCGTCCTTTGAACGGCCAGATAGTAAAAGTAGTTTGACGCCGCAAGCCCGACCAGGCCGAGCAGAAGCATGCACCCAACATCCCGCCTGTTGACACGCAGACGGCGGACCCCGCGAACGGCACCGAGCCCTATGAAGAGGGGGATGAAGGAGAAGGTGCTCCGAGCCTGCGACAGAATCAGCGGCCTTACGCGTTCAATTCCCGAACCCGGGAGTAAGCGTCCGCTGAAGGCGGCGCGGCCTAGGCAGGCCGAAAGTCCCCAGAAAAGGCAGGCACCCGCGATATAAAAGTACCCTGAGTAGGAGCGTCGGGGGGCAGTCGGATTGGTGGTCGAGTCCTCGCGAACCCGGCTTTCAGGACTATTCACTGCGATCCAGCTCGATCTGATAAGCAATTGTCGCTGTTGTCCTGAGCATGGCTGCTACCGAGCAATATTTTTCTTCCGAAAGGCGAACCGCATCTTCGACGGCCTTGCGGGAGACATTCCCTCGAACCCGGTAGGTAAGCCGGATAGCTGTGTAGACGCGCGGAGGTTCAACCGCTTTTTCCGCCTCGGCGCTAACTTCAACCGTGCGAAACGGCTCCCGCTTCTTTCTGAGAATGCTCACCACGTCGTATGCCGTACATCCACAAAGGGCAATGAGAACAAGCTCCATAGGGCTATTGGCGGCTTCGCTGTCTCCATCAACGGTAATCGTATGGTGGGAGTTCCCGCTGGCCTCAAAGCGCATGGCTTCCTTCCACTCGGCCCTGGCCACAAAGATCTTCATCTGCGGTTATCGGTGCTCGGCTCGGGATGAATCAGGACGCGGAACAGCTCCGGCGCCTCCTGCTTAAAGCGAATCTCGAGTGCTGTTGAGATATCGTGCACTCGCGAAAGCGGCAGATCGTCAGGAAAGGTGCAATGGCAGGAAATGTACAGGTGGCCCCGTACCCGCTTCACTTCTACCTCATGCATGTCGAGAATTTCGGGAAATTCCGCGGCTACCGCCTTCAGCCTGGCCTCCAGCTGCAGGTTGCGACGGATCTGTTCTCCGCGCTCAATTGTGGCTGGCTCGCTTTCGATGTGGGTCAGAATGGACGCAATCTCGGGCACTTCCTGGCGAATCTCGGTCTCAAGAGTACTCACACGGTCGTGCGCCTCTTTGAGCGGCAGCTGCTCGTCAAGTTCCAGATGCTGCTCTACGTGCAGGTGGCCGCGGAGATTTTGTACGCTGACGTCATGGACATTCAAGTTGTGGCGCGTGGCGACGGCGCGCACGCGATCGAAGATATTTTCTGCCGAAGCGGCTCGGGGAACGGGGTGCACGACTACGTCCGTATTGGGAAGAATCTGGTTGACAGCCCGCGTGACCTCTTCGGCCACCTGGCCTGACTTCTGAAAAGTAACATTGCGCGCCAGACCGACAGAGACATCGGCAAAGTACCGATTACCGGCACGACGTATGCGGACCCGGTCGACTTCTAACAGGCCGTCGACTTTCCCAAGCGCATGGATGATCTTGCTGCGGGCGCCGACCGGAGCCGTGTCGAGCAGCGCGTCAACCGTCTTGCGCGCCAGACGGGTGCTGACAAACACGATGACTCCGGCCACAAAAAGAGCTGAAACGGGGTCGGCGGCGACAAGCCAGGGGGCGCCCAACTTTCTGCCGAATCCGACCAGGGCCAGCCCGAAGACGACCACTCCACTCGACCAGATGTCAGTCGAAAAGTGCAGGGCATCGGCCGCAAGCGCCTGGCTGTCATACTTGGCTGCGATTTTCCCCAAGGCACGCGAGCGCCAAAAATCTACCGCCATAGAGGCGAACATAACCACAAATGCCGCAAGACTGGGCTGAATTTCCACCTCGCGGAAAAACAATCGCTTGATTGCTTCATAAACAATGACCACGCAGGTCATCAGCAGGAGGGCAGTCTCGATGAACGCGGAAAAATTCTCGAACTTCCCGTGACCATACTGGTGGTCAGCGTCCGCCGGCTTATCGGAGACACGTATCGAGAGAAGGGTTACGGTGGCGGCGAGCAAGTCCAGACCCGAGTGGGCTGCTTCAGACAGAATACCGAGGCTGCCCGTCGCTATGCCGACGGAAATTTTCAGTGCCGTGATGCCGAGCGCTGCCACCACAGAACCGCTCGCGACCGAGCGCTTCTCGGCGCGCATGGCCTCGGAGCCGAATTCCCGGCGAAAGGTGACGGGAACGCTTCCCATGAGACGATTATCGCTGCAAGAGGCGCTTCCGCCAAGCAACTAGAGAGGCAGGAATGGCCGGGAACGCGCCCCCTGTGTGCTAGGATTTCCTTATCACGGCCACATTCTGGAGGATTTTTTGACCATTAGTCGAAGCGCCTGCGTTTTTCTGCTGTTGCTTGGCTGCGCGACGGGCCAAACCGAGCCCCAGCTGAAGCCCCGACCGAGCACCTCAGAAGCGCAGGCGGCGGGCCCGGGGGCATCGGCCGTCGCTTCAGACAGTCCGGTTATAACCGTGCAGGGGCTGTGTGAAAAACCCGCGGCATCGAGCGCCACGCCGTCTGACTGCAAGACGGTCATCACCCGCGCCCAATTTGAGAAGGTCCTCAGCGTCATACAGCCCAACATGCCGAAGGCGGCGCAAAAGCAGTTTGCCGCGCGCTATGTTGCCGCCCTGATGCTCGCCGAAAAGGCGCACGAAGAGGGACTCGACCAGGGCCCGACATTTGACGAGCAGATGTACATTTCCCGCTTGCAGGTCCTCGCCCGCCTGGCCGGAGAGGAGATGCAGAAAGAGGCTGGGAAGGTCAGCGAGAGCGAGATCGAAGACTATTACCGCGAACACAGCGCCGACTTTCGGGCCGCCACTTACGACAGACTGTATGTGCCCAAGCAGAGGCAGCCCGACCCGGCGGCTACCGATGCCGCGAAGAAGAACGACTCGTCGCAGTCGGAGATGAAACAGGAGGCCGAGAAGCTGCGCACCCGGGCGGCCGGGGGCGAAGATTTTGCCAAGCTCCAGCAGGAAGCTTACGATTTTGCGGGCATGAAGCTCAAACCCACGAACACGCACTTAGCAAATGTTAAAAAGACGAACCTCCAGCCCACCGATGCCGCAGTGTTCGACTTGAAGAAAGGCGAAGTCTCCCAGGTTGTCGAGACGCCGCAGGGATTCATGGTCTTTAAGGCGGAGGAATTCCAGGACGAGCCGCTCGCCTCGGTACGAGAGGAGGTGGCGCGCAAGCTGCAGAGTGAAAAACTGAAGAAGGCTTCCGACTCGCTGCAGAAATCGGCAACCGAAAACACCACCTATGACGCTGCCTACTTCGCGACGCCTGCGGCTCCGACTTTGCGCAATCCGGGAGAAGCCCCTGCGCAGCCCAACCCCGCCCCGACTTCACCGCCTGGTAAGAAATAAATGGAAGGCGCACCACCGTCCATTGTTGTGACGGGAATTTCCGGCACCCTCGGCCGTCGGCTTTTACCTATGCTGACGGGCTTTAAGATCATTGGAATCGATATTCGTCCCCCCACTACGGACAGTCCGGATCTGATCTTCAAGCAGATAGACTTGGGCACGGAGCCTTCTTGCTTACAACTGCTCGACCTATTGCGGCAGATTCGCCCCGTCGCCGTCGTCCATCTAGCGTTCGTGATGGACATGGTGCGGACGGGCGTTCTCGACACCGATCGCATGTGGAAGATCAACGTGGCCGGTACCGCCCGGGTAATGGAAGCGATCACTGAAGCCAACCGCGAATGGCCAATGATCGAGAAATTCGTCTTTCTCAGCAGCGTGGCGGCCTACGGACCGCAGCTTTCCCGGCCGGCCACCGAGGAGAGCCCGCTTGCCGCCCACACCTACGTTTACGGCATTCACAAAATGGAGGCTGATCGCGTGGTGCAGCAGCGAGCGCCGGCCCTCCGGGGAGCGAGCGTGTACATCCTGCGGCCGCACATATTTGCCGGCGCCTCGGTCGACAATTATTTTATGGAAGCCTTTCGCGGAATACCCGGAGGCACTGGGAAGCTTGCCCGGCGGATGCGGGAGGACGGCAAACGCTTGCCGTGCATGCTTCCCTCCGGACAGCAGTACCTGGACCACCGCATCCAGTTCGTACACATTGACGACGTGGCCCGATTAATCGTGCATATCTTGCGGAAGAGTCAGCCGGAATCTCAGCGCCTGACCATCCTTAACGTCGCTGGACAAGGCGGTCCGCTCACCTTTGCAGAGTGCGTGCGTCGAGCCAGCGCCAGGCTGATTCAGGTTCCCACGGAAAAGCTGTTTCGGCTGGTGCTTGAAGTTCTTTGGAGGACAGGAATTTCGACGATTCCTCCCGATGTCGCTCCTTATATGACTTCCGACACGCTGCTGGATACGTCACGTCTGGCGCTATTTCTGGGCGTCGAGTATCAGAACGTCATTCGCCACACGATTGCCGGCGCCTTCAGCGAATGTTTTGAGATAGACGAACGCGTACCCATCCAGGCGGCGCAAGTCAAAGGCGGGGCCGCTGGGTGACGCTCTCGTTCGCGCGCCGAAGGGCTGAGCCGCTTCTACCCACGTTTGGTCAGCTCAAGAACGCGGCTCATAATTTCGGAAGCACAATTCCCTTCTGTGCCTGGTACTTGCCGGCGCGATCGGCGTAACTGGTTTCGCAGACCTCATCGGACTGGAAAAAAATAATCTGGCACAGGCCTTCGTTGGCGTAGATTTTCGCCGGCAACGGGGTGGTGTTTGAAATCTCAAGCGTCACAAACCCTTGCCATTCAGGCTCGAAGGGGGTGACGTTCACGATGATTCCACAGCGGGCGTAGGTTGATTTGCCCACGCAGATCGTGAGAACGTCGCGGGGAATCTTGAAATATTCAACTGAGCGGGCAAGGGCAAAGGAATTCGGTGGAATCAGAGCACAATCGGAGCGCACGGTCACGAACGAGCGCTCGTCGAAGCCCTTGGGATCGACAATGGCGCAGTTGACATTGGTAAAGATTTTGAACTCATCGGCCACACGCAAATCGTAACCGTAGGAGGAAAGCCCGTACGAGACTACGCCGGCGCGAACCTGCTTCTCCGAAAAGGGGTCGATCATCCCGTGTTCCAGGGCCATGCGGCGAATCCAACGATCATTTTTCAACATGCTATTCCTTTGCTCGAGCGGGGAGATTTGAATGCTTGAACCGGGGGTGAATCATTCGAATAAGGCGCCCGAAAGTAACCGAGCCGCCTTCCAATGTCATCAATCGTTCAAATACGGTTCTGTGGCCGGGTTCGCTCATATTACGAGAGTGCACGCACCGTTGACAATCTTCCTTATGTCTCTTAGCATCAATGACTTGGGACACCCCTAGTTCCCACGCGAAGAGGCGCCCGTGATCAAGCTCGATATCATCAATGAAGTTGTCAACCGGACTGGCATCACAAAAACCAAAGCCGAAATGGCAGTAGAAACGGTATTCGAGAGCATGAAGCGCTCACTCGCCAAAGGCGATCGCATTGAGCTGCGGGGATTTGGCGTTTTTAACGTCCGTCCCCGAAAGACCGGGATCGGACGCAATCCACGCACCGGCGCCGAAGTCTCGATTCCGCCCGGTAAAGCGGTTCGCTTCAAGCCGGGCAAGGAGTTACAGTCGATCGAGTAGAAATCCCCGCCGAAGCGCGCGCACTCGACTGTCTCCTCGATCCGAGAAGTCACTAGATGTCAAACCACGATTCCCCAGAAGTTCTCGTGCCCGACGAAATCTATCGGCCCTCTTCCCCGCCCCTTGTGTATTTACCTCGCCTGCGTCGAAGATACTGGCTCCACATCCTGCTCTTCATACTGACTTTCTCGACAACTCTGGTGGTCGGCGCCCGGCTGGAGTGGAACTTCGAGCACGGCGTGGCGCCGCTCTCTCTTGACCAAGGGATATTCCCGGTCACTTGGGCCATCCGCGGACACCACCTGCTTCTCGGGCTTCCCTTTTCTCTTGCGCTGATGCTGATCCTACTAGCCCACGAGATGGGCCATTATCTTTACTGCCTAAAATATCGCGTTGCCGCTACCCTTCCCTATTTCATACCGTTTCCTACTCTAATCGGAACCCTGGGCGCGTTTATTCGCATCCGCTCTCCCCTGCGTTCGCGCGCAATTCTCTTCGATATCGGGATCGCCGGCCCGATCGCAGGCTTTCTGGTCGCGCTTCCTGTCCTGGTTTTTTCGCTGGCACTTTCGCGGTCTGCACCCTACGGAGCTCCGCCGGCCGACATTCAACTGGGCTATCCCCTGATTTTCCACCTCGTCCGTAGTTTCCTGATGGCAACCGGCCTGGGGGGAGCCATTGCGCGAGTGCCGCTCGAGAGACTGTATCTACATCCGGTGGCAATTGCTGCCTGGGTAGGGATGTTTGCGACTTCGCTGAACCTGCTTCCCGGGGGACAACTTGACGGCGGGCATATCGTATTCGCCGTTTCGCCTCGCGCGCATAAGGCGATCTCGCGCGCTACCATCATTGCCCTGCTTCCGCTCGCCCTGTTTTTCTGGACAGGATGGCTGGTGTGGGCAATTCTGCTCCGCCTGAGCGGAATGCGCCATCCCGCGGTTACGGAGTGGCCCGATATCACTCCCCGGAGGCGCTGGCTGGCGATTTGTGCGCTCGCCATGCTGATCCTCACCATGGCGCCGGCACCGATCGGGCCCCAATCGCTTCTTGATTCCGCAAGGGCGATCGCCGAGGGCATACGCTCGTCGCGCTAAATCCAAGGGTTGATTTTCCGCTGAACTTGGACGATATCGCACGACCTGATGAAGGGGATTAATCATTTTGCAAATAGGGCGCTGGCTCGATAGCGCTCATGGTTTGTTTTCCTATCGCTGGTTCCTGCGCGACAACCAAAATTCGGTAATGACGTCCGTATTCGGATACGGTCGACTTCGACTATAAGCAACTTGCCACGGTAATGTT
>JAFAWX010000090.1 GCA_019241535.1 Acidobacteriota bacterium
GTACCGGATCTCCCCGTTGCAGGGCGCCACGGTTTCTTCGTCCCGGTAGAGACTCAGGACCTGGCCCGGGTACCGCAGCGTGATCTCCGTCTCAGCACAGTCTGAGGCTCGGGCATGTGGCCAATAACGCTTGCATTCAGCACAACCTTCCACGCAGAGTCGGTTGTTACATACAACCCGGTTATGTACACGAAATCAGTATTACACTTAATTCGTGTAACTGACGGAGAATCGCTTTGCGCAATACTACAATCACCTTGGAAGAGCACGTTGCCCGCTGGTCTCGCCTCCTCGCCGATGTTCTCAAAGACTACATGCGCCAAGAGAGTGGCTATGATAAGGCGATGCGCCGAGCCCTTTCGCGAGAGCCATTCTTGAAGATCGACGGACATTATTTGTCGCGAGAGGAGGTCCATGAGCGTTCCCGTCGTCGTTGATACGAACGTCTTCATTTATGCCTTGGACGAAGGTGACAAGAAAAAAAGAGATGCAGCCCGGGCATGGCGAGCGGAATTGTGGAAAAGTGTCGCGGTCGAATTAGGTTTCAGGTTCTGCAGGAGTTCTACGTCAAAGCTACTCACAAATGGCCCCATATTCGAAAAAAAGCCCGGGCGGAAATACGCGACCTACTTGCTTGGAATCCTGTGGTTGCGGATCACGTTCTCGTTGAAAACAGCTGGAAAATTCAAGACCGATACCAATTCTCTTTCTGGGATGCGTTGATTGTTGCGGCGACCCGGGCATCTTCATGCCGATATCTACTCAGCGAGGATTTTGAGAGCGACCAAGAGTTGGGGTAATAAGTCCATTCTTGCGAGATCCCACGTCGCTTTAGACGAGTTCGAACGTTCCCTGCAATTTCGTTTCCCGACGGGTGTGCCTTATAGGTGATGCCCGTGATTAATAGAGGCGTCGGATCTGCCGTGAGTGAGCCTCGCGGTCTGGCGTGCACAACGATTATTTTTCCAGGAATCAAAGGATGGAACTCCCGAGGTGCAGAAGGGGATAAATAACCTTGGAATACCTGGCGGGCCGGAGCCGTCCTGCGGGCGCGTCAGCGCGCTTTTTCAGTGTGGCAGTTTCCATTTGCTGCCGCCAGGAGCAGGCGGCGCACTTTGTCCTCGGTTACCAGGGCGCGGTGATACTCACGCCCTTTAATTCCGCCCAGCGCGATATTTTCGTTGCGATACAGCATTTGGCTTGAGACCAGGACGGAGGCGCTGGCGTGCAGTTCGGCGACCCCGCTGTCGCGGATTACACGATGTGCGTTCGATTCTGAAATGCCCCCACCTGCCATAATTACGAGCCGTCCGGCGGCGGACTTGGCCAGAGCTTTCACGGTCGGAATACCGTCTTCGACCCGCTGTTTGCCGCCGGATGTCAGGATGCGGTCAACCCCCGTAGCGATCAACGTCTCGAGTGCCTCGTCGAGATTGCGGGACATATCGAATGCCCGATGGAAGGTGATTTTCAGCGGGCGTACGAGCTTGAGCAGTTGCCGGGTTCTGTCCATATCCACGCGACCATCCTGCTTCAGGATTCCAAATACCACGCCATCGGCGCCCAATCGCCTGGCGGTGAGCACATCCTGCTTCATGGCCTCATAGTCATCAGTTCCATAACAGAAATCTCCATGGCGCGGACGTACCATCACGTGAATTGGAATTGAAACCTTGTTGCGGACCGTCGAGATCAGCCCGCAGCTCGGGGTCGTGCCGCCCTCGACCAGTCCGCTACACAACTCGATCCGGTGTGCTCCGCCGCGCTCGGCCGCGAGCGCCGATTCGACCGAGTCCGCGCAGATTTCAAGAATCACTGATTTGCGCATAAGCTGGTGACTTCAAACAGCCCACCGGTGTGCAGCCCCTAGATCAACTTCCTCGCTGGCCACGGTTTAGAAAATATAGTGCAAACTGAGCTGTATCTGTCGTGCGGGGGAGCGCACGTTGCTGATCTGGCCGAAATTGCTGTCGCTGATGTTATTGTCGGGGTTTCCGTAACTGGCAATATTGAAGATGTTGAAGAAGTCAGTACGGAAGCCCACGACCTGCTCGTGCCAGACATGGAAGTCCTTGAACAGCGATGTGTCGACTTGACGATAGCCGGGCGCGCGCTGGGTGCTGTTGTGTGCCGTGCCGAAAGTAAACGGAGATGCGCTTCCATAAGCGCAAACGCCGTTATCGACCCCCGGCGTAAGGCAGGGTTGCGCCGAGGGGTCGGTACCCCACCAGTTGTTGATGGAGCGGTTCCGAATGACCATCTGACGATATTGATTAGCCCGGCTAAAGCCGAAGGTATTCGTGTTGCTGTTGCCCGGCCCGAAGATGGTCACCGGGAAACCGGTATACAGGATGGCAGACGTTGCGAATTTCCAGCCCCCAAAGACTGCGTCGAGGAAACGGTTTGTGCTCCCGCCATAGGCTCTGCCATACCCAAAAGGAAGTTCATACACGCCGACAAAATTGAGGCTGTGGCGGACGTCCATGGCCGATGGACCGTAGTCGGCATTGATGTCATAACCGTTTTGGTGCGACGACCCGTTGAAGCTGGTGTTCGAGACGGCATAGTTCCCGGAGGAGTCGGTCAGAGATTTCGCATAGGTGTAATTCAGCGCGTATTCCAGTCCGTGGTGGGTGCGCTGACGCAGCGTCAGCTGACCGGCGTGGTAGCTCATGCGGGCTTCGGACTCGGTGATCAAAATCGCGTTGCACTCCCCCACGAGCGCAAAGTAGGGGGGCTGGTCAGCCGCGGGAATAGTTGCGGCCCCGCATCCTCCGATGGTGGAGATATCAAGCGCCTGCTGCGGGGTCAGCTGGTTGCCGTTGCGATAATCCGCGAGGTGATGGCCAATTTGGCCGTGATAGCCGGCGCTGAGTGACAATTCATTGGTAAGAGCGTACTCCGTGACCAGGGTGAACTGATGAATATAGGCAGGCTGCACATCCTGCGGCCACACCGAATAGAGCGAATTGTTGATCCCAAGAGGTTGACTGAAAGCATTTGCCACGCTGAAGGGCGATCCCCCGGAGCCGGCCGAAGGAGTCGTGGCGTTGCTGTTAATTGCCAGGGAGAAAGGCGGGCTTGAGGTCAGCCGCTGGTTGAAGGAATAGCCCTCGAAGAAGCTGGTTCCACCATATCCGCCGCGAATAACCAGCTTATTGGCCGGCTGGTACGCAAAACCTAGGCGCGGCATGATCTGCTTGTAATTCGCGTTGTAGCAGGCACGCGTCGGGCAGCGGACGGATCCGGCAACGGCCCCAACGGGCACGCGGCCGGCATATTCTACCGTGCCTCCGGGCAGGACATTCGCGGTTTTGTCGTTCTGCTCGTACCAGGGTTGATCGTACTCGTAACGAATTCCGAGATTGAGAGTCAGCCGTGCCGTGAGCTTAAGATCATCCTGCAGGTATCCGGCCACCCGCCACTGTCGGTTACCCACCCAGCCGAGCGGTGATGCCAGCTGCACGTTCTGGATACGGCCTAAGATAAAGTCGGCCGGACCGTATTGAGCGCCTCCCGGAAGGGCGGTGAATTGGCCGGTATAGCTGAATTGCCCGAGAAATCCGACGTTCCCGGCATTTAGGTAGTTCTGCTGGTAGCGGATTGCCTGGCCGCCAATTGAGAAATAGTGCCGGCCGCGCTGCCAAGTCAAATTGTCGTAGTAGTTGAAGGTGTTATCGGTAAAGACCTGAGGGTTGGCATTAGTGCCGATATAGCTGGCATTACTGCCCAGACTTTGTCCCGTGAAGCCCACATAGGTCTGGGCGCCGAATGGTATGCCGACTTTCTGGTCGCCGGTCAGCCCGAACTGACCCGACGGGTCGCTGGGCACGCCATTGAGCCAGCGAACGCGAGTGAATCCCAAACGGAATTCGTTCACCAGATAGGGCGAGAAGGTGTGAAAGAAACTGCCGCCGCCGATCTTCGTTGGGTAGCTATTATGAGCGGGGAAAAAAACCGGAATCAGCGCCGTGGTAAAGTCGCTGCCGGTTCCCTGAGAGTAAAACCCGGCGATTTTGTTTGAATTGCTCTCGATCCAGTCGATCTTAACGTCTCCCTGGTTATTCGACACAAAGCTGGATTGCGGGCCCTGAAAGTCATTCTGGATCAGACCGTCGGTAGGCACCGAATTCGGCGCCGGATAGAGCCCCGGATGGGCGGCAAGATATTGGGCAAGGGGATTCATCACCGGGAGCTGGTTGTTGGCATAGGGGACAAAGTTGTTCTGCGTGTCGTAGAGCTGAATGGCGCCATTCGGGAGACTTGGGTTCAAGAGAGCCGAAAAATTCCCGCTGAGCATGGCCGGAGTAAGCAGGCTCGCGGAGGCCTTGCCGCCGGTATGATGGCGGATACCTTCGTAATCGCCAAAGAAAAAGAGTTTGCTCTTGAGGATTGGCCCCCCGAGCGTGCCCCCAAAAATATTCTGGGTATAGGAGTTTTTGGGTGTTATGGGCAGGTTGTGATTGTTTGCCCAGGTGTTGGCATCGAGTATTTGACTCTGCAGAAGGTCGTAGAGGGAACCGTGAAAGTTGTTGGTGCCGGACTTGAGGACAGTTACTACGGCTCCGCCATTGGCATTACCATAGGTCGCGTTCGCGTTTGCAGAAATTACCCGTAGCTCGGCGATTGCATCAGGCGCTGGATTGTATCCGATCAGATTATTCTGGGGCTCGTTATTATCGGCGCCTTCAATGGTGTAGTTGTTCGCCTGCTGGCGGTTCCCATTGATCGAGGCTACGCCGCTGTTGTACGTGTTCCGCTCAATTGCGTTGTTGCCGTTCATGCCCGTAGGATCGGTGGCGATGGCTCCCGGCTGGTAAAGCGTGAGCGAGGAAAAATTTCGTCCGTTGAGAGGGATATTCTCGATTTCGGTAGTGGTTAGCGTTGTACCAAGAGTGGCGTCGGTTGTGTCGAGAATGGGATGCACGGTTTCATTGACTATCGCCGTCTCCGTCGCGCCGATTTTCAGGGCCACATTGATCTTCGCCGTCTGATCAATTTCGAGCGTAAACGCGTCTACCTGAGCATGCGCAAAACCTCTGGCGTCAACCGCCACAGCATAAACGCCAACGGGGAGGAAGCGGATGGTGTATGCCCCGGCACCGTTGGTCTGAGCGGTGGTCGCGACGCCGGTTGCGGTGTTCTGAGCCGTAACTGTGGCTCCCGCAACCACGGCGCCGCTCGGGTCGGTAACCACACCGGTGATCGACGCCGTAACCGTTTGCGCCTGAGCCGTAACCGAGCCGAGTGCGACGACAAGCCCGGCCACGAACCTGAATTGCGACCATTTTGTGCTCATAAGTGTCCTATTCTTCGCGCGACCGAGTCCCGCGACGGTATTCCGGCCGAAATCTTGATTTTGGGACAGTAATAACGGAGTAGTTGGGTTGTCAAGGAAAATTGATTGATTTGATCATTTTTGCTCAAAATAATGAAATACCTGGCGAATTGAGATCCGCCCTGGGCCGCCACCTTGATGTAAACTCTTCCAGCCAAAATTGGGCCGATAAGACTGATGAGACTGCGAGCGGACAGGCGTGGAGAGGCAATTTTGCGCGAGTTGCGGCACCGGGGCAACGTGTCACTGGAGGAACTCGTGACGGGGCTCAATACTTCGCCTGCCAGCGTGCGCCGTGATCTAGCCAGGCTCGAGTTGAAGGGGCTTGTCCGCCGCACGCCCGGCGGCGCGACGCTCGTGGAGCCTTTACTTTACGAGCCGTTCCGCTACGACTCGCTGTTTCAGAATCGCGAACAGCACCGGGTTGCTGACAAACGCCGAATCGGAGTGGCAGGGGCTGAGCTTGTCGAGGAAAATGACACGGTCGGATTTACCGCTGGTACGACGACTACGCACGTGGCCAGGAGCCTGCGAAACCGCCACAATATTCGCGTAATTACCAACGCCGTGAATATCGCCATGGAGTTGAGCAATTGCGAGGGGCTGCGGACCTTTGTCACCGGCGGTTTTGTGCAGTGGGCAGGCTCGTTCTCACTCGTCGGCCATGCGGGCATCAACTTTCTCAACGACATTTACATTGACAAGGTTTTCGTGAGCGTCTGCGGAATTGATCCCGTGCGAGGCGTTACCGTGATCGAATCGGAAGAAGCGCTAACCTTTCGAGCCATGATCAGACAAGCAAAAAAAGCGATTGTGGTAGCGGATTCGAGCAAACTGGGACAGGTAGCAGCAGCGCTGGTTTGCCCCATCCACGACATTCACATGCTCATCACCGACACCTCGGCTACCGACAAAATGGTCGCGCTTTTTGCCGAGCGCGGTATCGAGGTCCGGCGTGTCTAGAAGCCTGAAGCAGAACCAGACCTCGCTCCAGATTTTTGCGCAGCTTGGGAATAATGGGCACCATCCTGATCGTTATTAGAAAATTCACTCAAATTGTCCTTGACACTGCGTTCCCGGCGGTGCGATAAGTGTTTCCTCGGTTCGGCCGCCCGGCTCTTCCGGTTACGCGCGGCGCATGTTGAACCATGGAGCCCAGCATGAGTGCATGTAGGTTCGTCAGATTGATTCTAGTCCCGCTGGCCGGGCTGCTGTTCGTGCCAGCGGACCGGCTCGAGGCGCAAAGCACGAACCGGCAGATTGGTACGCAGTTGACGGCTACTGCCGATCCGCTTGTGTCCCGGCCCTCCACCCGCGGTTGCGTGGTAAATCTCTTTACCGGTTTTCGCTTTGCATTCTTTGCCAATACCGCGCAGAAGTACGCGTATGTCCCGCCAGCGAACTGTACCGCACCCTGGAAGAAAATTGTACTTAGCATTGACTTCAGTGAGAATGCCGGTCGTCAATTCGATCGAACGGCAGAGCTGTACCTGGGGAATACCAATCTCTATTTCGGCACCACACCCGAGCCCATACGGACGGAGACAAACCGGTGGCACATTGAACGCGACATAACGGATTACGGAGCACTGCTCGGCGAGCCGCGGCTGGGCATCATGAATCTTCAGAACTGCACTACCGATTGCCCCGCGCCCTACAACACGCTTCTGACCGGAATTTTCACCGTAAGCGCGAAAATAGAGTTCTTCCCGACCGCCGGAGAGGGCCCTGCGCCAAGAATTGCGGACATGGTTCTCCCGCTCGTACAACCGAACAGTAGCGGCGGTCTAAACTTTCCGGCCTTCCTGTTTTCTCCGAACGACCAATTGGCAACAACTTTCACCCTGCCGAAGAACATCGAGGAAGCGTACCTTGACGTGATTTCGCAGAGCCAGTCCACGGATGAGCAGTGGTTTGCCTGCTTCCCAAACGACCTGAGTGCCATCAATCTACTCTACGGATGCGGCAATACCGACTTCCGCGAGACCGAAGTTATGATTGACGGGCAACTGGCAGGAATAGCGCCAGTTTCACCTTGGGTCTACACGGGATTTCTGCCAGATCAGTGGCGCCCAATTCCGGCGGTGCAGACTCTCGACTTCGTTCCTTTCCGGGTAAATCTGACGCCATTCTCCAGTTTGTTGAACGATGGCCAGCCACACACGATCTCAGTGAGTGTCTTTAACAATGATTCTTACTTCAGCGCGGCGGCCTCGCTGCTCCTCTATCTCGACCGTGACAATCGGCAGGTAACAGGGGCGCTTACCGAGAACACTCTTTTGCCTCCATCGCCCGTTGTAAGCGAGAACCTGCAGGGAACATCGGTGGTGAGCGGGACTATCGGTGTAACCTCAGCACGAGATTCCGCGATTCGAGGGTACGTCAATACCTCACACGGTGAGGTGTCCACGGCAATTGCCCAGCAACAAAACTTTTCGAGCACGCAAGCTATTAATTTCGACTTGGTCAATTCCACCGTTCTCGACCAGAACACCTCCGTTCAAACGAGCCTCAATACAACCACAACCGTGATCAACAATCAGGGAACCACGGTTACTAAAGACGGGTTCAGTTTCCCGATCACGGTCGATCTCGTTTTTCCGGTGCCGAATTCGACATTTGGCTTCACGGTTGCAACTACACAGAAATACCAGTCGAGCAGGGAGGTTTGGCGAAACGGTGTATTAACTGACGATGTTTCGGTCACCGACTCGGTTCAGGCATCGGATGCCGGGATTCCGTCAAGCTCGCAGAGGTACACCATTTTCAATCGAAAGACGCGATCGTACGATTGTGCGATTGCGTCCGTTAATAACGTTCTGACTTCCGTCAGTTCCGGCTGCCGGTGAGGAGCTTCAGAAAACGATAGTAGAAGTCCACGGCACGATAGAAGGAGTCTTGCCGCACGCGTTCATCTTTGCCGTGGGCGCGAATGTCGTCCCGGTCGATGGCTTCGCCGGAAACTCCGTAAGTCGGCATTCCCGCGGCATTCGTGTAGATACCGTCCGAGGCGCCGGTTGACATCGTAGGAATGATCGGCAGCCCGGGCCACATCTCCGCCACGACCTGCTTCAGCGGTCCGAATACGTCGGGGCGAAGCGGTGAAGGGGGAAGGGCCCGGCGATCGGGGCCGCCACTGGTCGTTACCACGTAAGCGATCGAGATCTGCGGATCGGCTATAACCTGCTGCAACTGCTGACGTATTTCTTCCGGACTGTGGCCAGGCTCAATGCGGCAGTTCACGTTTGCCTCTGCCGTCTGTGGCAGTGCATTGTTGGCATGCCCGGCATTCAACCGCGTGGCCACGCAGGTTGTATGCAGGATGGAATTGTCGATCGGGTCCCGTGAGAGCCGGGTGACGGCTGCCTCGTCAGGAGGATTCTTGAGAAGGGCACGCATATCCTCGGCGCGCTCCCCGCTCTCAACTTTCGACATGCCTTCGTAATATGCCCGCGTGACGTTGTTCAACTCCAGGGGGAACTGGTGGTGTTCCAATCGAATGAGCCCATTGGCCAGATGGTAGATGGCATTGTCGGGCACAGGAAGCGAGCTGTGGCCACCCGGGTTCTTTACCGTGAGTCTGTAATCCGCATATAGCTTTTCGGTGGCATCGACCTCCATCATGAGCGGCTTTCCCTTAACAGCCAGGATTCCGCCTCCGTCGTGGTTCAGCACAAACTCAGCCGCGATCAGATCCCGACGGTTCTTGATAAGCCAGTCCACGCCGTTATAACTTCCGCCTTCCTCGTCTGCGGTGAGCGCAAGAATCACGTCACGGTCGGGAACAATGCCTTCCTTCTTGAAACGAATCAGCGTGGTAGTCATTATGGCGTCGCCATCTTTCATGTCCTGGGTGCCGCGCCCATAGAAGTAGCCGTCTTGTTCGACGAACTGGAACGGATCTGTCGTCCAGTCCTCGCGGCGGGCTTCAACCACATCGAGGTGCCCGATCAGGAGTACCGGTTTGTGTTTGCCCGATCCCGCCAGACGCACAACTAAATTCTTCTTTCGGTCATTGGGTCCGAGAACCTGAATTCCCGATTCGGCGAAACCTGCATCGCGAAAACGTGCGGCCATGGCTTCGGCTGCCGTAGTCACGTTGCCCACCGAATCAGTGGTATTGATCTCAATCAGCTGCTTGAAAATGTCGTGCGCGAGCTGCCTGCTCCCGCCATTCTCTTGAGCGTTCAAGGACGGCTGAAAGAAAATCCCAACAACAGTGAGCAAGAAGGGAAATAGGTTCTTAGGCATAAGCGACAAGCTTAGCGAAAACTCGCCCGGGACAACAACCACGGCAGACCTGCGCAGGGTGGCCGCGCTCTTAATCCGTGCTCGGATCCGTAACGTTAGCCGGGAGTTTTGGGCGGGGTGCATTGGGGGCCGTCAATCAAATTGGGGCCAAACATCCCGGAAACAGCCCAAGGGTCTCCGGCCAACGTGAGTAGATGATGCAGAGTGCGAGCATCTTAGAGAAAGGATATTTGATCTGAAGGCAAGCGCAATATCGCTGATTCTCACTGCTTTCGTCGAACCGCCAGCCGGGCGCGAAGCTCAGAGTGCTTTAAGCGTTCTGTGTGCAAGTCACCCCAGCAGACCCAGATCCGGCCCAGCTTGCTGAACAGACCAGCGTTCCAATAGGCCAGCAACACGTTAGCGTTTTCCTTCGATTCTGGTTTCAAGTCCTGCGGCCAGAGAAACACAATTGCGCCTGCCGTCTGGCGCCAGACGTGGCTCCGACGGGGCAGGGAGGTCTCGGCGAGGTCGTTCACGTTTTGTGGCCAGTGTCCGGTAGTCGACTCATACTCATACATTGCGGCTCCAAAAAACTTCAGCTGGTCGTTAATTGACAGATTCGCGGGGCTGCGCGGGTCAAAGTAGTCCCAGGCGAATCGGGCGAAATACAACAGAGCCAGTAGTCCGACTACTGCCGCGATTTTTGCAGCCGTTGCCGCCGGGTTCTTTGTTCTCACGACGTCTGATTACTTGGAATGATTTGTGATAAATATCGAGAACAGAGTATTCCAGCGGACCTCGACCGTCCATGGCCTCGAGCAGATGACCCCTCAAAGAAGCGTGCTGTGTGCAAGTCTGGTTCGCACTGTCGCAAATGGCCCATAAAAACCGGCGAATAAAATACGAATCTGTGCTATCCTCCGGGTGTCGGCAGCGAAAAACGACCTCGCCGATCCGTGATCTGGTGGCATATGTCGACGGCAAAAGTCTTGCAATTTCCGGTTCGTAATCCGCATCTATTCTCACCCGAGATTAACGCACAGGTGTTGAGTTCGAGTGAGAGCAGCAGAATCCTATATGCGGCCATCCGTGCATTGCCACACGTTCAAAACTGGCAGCTGAGGGATGATTTGAAGCGTGCCCTCTGCGACCTCCTGCTCAAGGAGGATATTGAGCTAGGGGCAGGCACGAACGACCGCTAATCCGGGTCATTAACAATCACGCTCAATCTCGACACTCAGGAAGTGGGTTTCAACGGAGCGCGCTTACGGGCGGCACGTGGTCGTCATTTCCGACAACGCTTCCTATCATCACTCTCGAATCCACAAGCC
>JAFAWX010000358.1 GCA_019241535.1 Acidobacteriota bacterium
GTGGTGGTGATGGCATAATGGTTGGTCTTTAATCGTGCTGCCGCTCCTGCCTCGAAGCAGAACCCGACAAACGATGGAGACTCCGTTTTTTTAGGTTTGCGCGTCTTTCCGGGAGCGCCGGTTGGAAGGCCAACCGTTCCCGGGGGAGACAAGGGAAGCGGGTGTAAATCCCGCGCTGCCGCGCAACTGTAAGCGAGGACAAAGGCCCCGGGTCACTGGAGCTTGCTCCGGGAAGGCCCGGCAGCATTCCATGGACGACCCGACACACTGCTCGGGGCCGTCCTGACTCGCAAGCCAGGAGACCGACGCGAACCGAACACCCACCCCTTTCGCGCGTAAAGGAGGAGTGATGCGGTCCTGCTTTCGGCTGACCTGCCTTCTTGGTGGCCTGGTGCTCTGGGTTCGGCCTGCGCTAGGTTCCGAACTCACCGTCAAAGTCATCGACCCGCAGTCAGCGGCGGTTCCCGGGGCGCAAGTCGAACTGTTTCGGGCGACTTCGAACCGGCGGATTGCCTTGGCCCAAACTTCCGCCCAGGGCACGGTAAGATTTCGCGATCTAGCCCCGGCGCCGTTGCGTGTTCACGTGCTTGCGCCCGGTTTCGATGATGCGTGGCAGCCGGTTTTGGGCGGCGAGCCGGGGAATGCGACGGTGACGGTTGGCCTGGAACTTTCGGCCCGCCTCGAGACCGTGGTGGTGACCGCGGCGCGAACTCCGCTTCCCGAAGATCAGACCGGATCTTTGACCGATTCGCTTCAAGCCAAGCAACTCGACCGCATGAATCCGTCGTCGGCGGCCGATGGGCTGCGTTTTCTGCCGGGCGCAATCATCGGAACTGCGGGCCGCCGAGGTGGGTTGTCTTCGCTGTTTGTCCGGGGTGGCGACTCCCGATACAACAAGATCATCGTGGACGGGGTGAGCGTAAACGAGCCGGGCGGGACCTTTGATTTCGGCACGCTGCCTCTCGTCGAGGTCGACCGCCTGGAATTTTTGCGGGGCACCGAGAGTATCCTCTATGGCTCCGATGCCATGACCAGCGTCGTTGAGGTTTGGAGCCGCACCGGCACCACCCCGACTCCTGAACTGGAATTGGGCGCCGACGCCGGAAACTACGGAACCGAACACGGCCACCTGGCGCTTTCAGGAGCGCACGAAAGGCTCGACTACAACCTCTTTGCAGACCAGTTCAATACCCTTGGTTCGGGGCCCAATGATGAGTACTCTAATTCGCTCGAAGGGGCCAATCTCGGAACGAAGCTGGACGATCGTTCCGCGCTGCGCCTCCGCCTACGTCACGATAACAGCGCCACCGGGGTTGCTTCCGCCTGGAACTACAACGGCACAAACGTCTTCAACGTAAACGGCACTACCTATACACTCCTGCCCGATTTCGACCAGAAAGCCCGCCAGAACAATCTGATTTCAAGCCTGCAGTTGGCAGTGGTCGGGCCCTCGGCTTGGCAGCACCTTTTCACCGGGTTCGACTACACGCTTCACGCCGTTAACTCCGACTTCCTCAGCCAGCCGGGACGGGTCGATGCCTTTGGCGACAATCTGGACACTGCTTTTGAGGATTTTGTGACGATCAACCGAGCAGGGCTCGACTATCAGGGAACCTACTCCGAGAGGACCTGGGCGCAAACCGCCGTCGGCTACGAATTCGAAGAGGAGAATGGCACGGTTGGAGACCGCCTGGCGGCAAGTTTCAGCCATGGGTTGCGGCGCAACCATGCAGCCTTTGGACAACAGTTGCTTACGTTCAGCCGTGCCTCTCTGCTGGTTGGAGGGCGCCTGGTTGAAAACCAGAGTTTCGGCAGGAAATTCGTCCCCCGGGCCGCTTTGACCGTGCTTGCGTTTCGGGGCGGCGGTTTTTCTCCCACCACCCGGCTTCGTTTTGCCTATGGTGAGGGCATCAAGGAGCCGGCATTTTCGGAATCATTCGGAACCGCCGGCGGCTTTCCCATTGAACCCAATCCACTTCTTCGTCCTGAAGAGACGCGCGCCCTCGAGGCGGGCGTGGCCGAGAGCTTTGGCCGCAAATATTCCCTGACGGCAACCTACTTCAACAATCTTTTTCGAAATAAGATCGATTTCAACTTTGCCCCCTGTTTCTGCACCGGCCAGTACGTGAATGTCAACGAAGCTATGGCCCATGGGGCGGAAGTAGAAGCCCAGGGGCGCCCGATTCCTGGGCTCGAGGTGACGATGTCCTATGTGTACACTTCCACCCAGATCCTGAAGGAGCCGCTTGCCTTTGACCCCCTGCTGATGGCAGGCCAGCCCCTGCTCCGGCGTCCCCGTCACTCTGCCACGGCACTTGCAACCTATGGGGGGCAAAGCTGGGGTGCTGATCTAGCGGGAAGCTTTGTTGGTCGACGCCCGGACTCCGATTTTCTGGGTTTCGGCATTGAGCACGCCCCATCCTATGTGCGGCTCGACGCGGGAGCATGGCGCAGGCTGCGGCCCTCTATGACGGCCTACGTCAACCTGGAGAATGTGCTGAACCGGTTCTATGAAGAAGTGACCGGCTACCCGGCGCTCGGCTTTAACTTCCGCGCAGGGGTGCGTTTTCGCGTTGGCGGAGAATAGGGCGACCCGTTGGGCGGGTTGAAGACGGCCGGGAATCAGTGCTGGAGGCGCCGTTCCCGTTCGAAGAATCAACCGGCATCGGGGCGGCCGAATTGACCCCCGAGTAGGTGCTACGGGTGGCGACCAGTTTCTCCAGTTCGCGGCAGTCGAGCGGTTGCTGCTGTCCGAGCAAGTGGGTCGTAAGGGTAATGCGGGCAAAATGCTCGACCGTCTCCATTTTCATGTAAGCCGATTGCAAGTCAACCCCGTAGGTGACCACGCCGTGATTGGCCATGAGAATGGCGTCATACTGCGGGACCAGCCCGGCCAGGGCTCCCCCAAGTTCGCGGGTGCCCGGCGTGCCATAGGGCGCCAGCGGAATCTGACCGAGCCCGATAACAACCTCGCAAACCAGGGGCTGATTCAGGGCGATTCCGGCGGCGGCAAAACCCGTGGCGGTCGTGGGGTGGGCGTGAACAATGGCGCCGACGTCGGGCCGCATGTTGTAGATCAGCAAGTGCATACCGATTTCGCTGGTTACCGCACGCCGGCCCTTTCGCTTGCGAGCGTCCATGTCCACGATCACCAAATCCGAGGTTCGCATGGCGCCCTTGGACATGGCCGTGGGAGTGGCCAGAATTCGGTTCTCGTCCAGTCGCACCGACAGGTTGCCGTCGCAGGCCGCGATGAAGCCCCGTTCATGAAGCATTTTGCCCAGGCGCACGATCTCGCGCCGCAATTGATGTTCTGTGGCCATCCACGCTCCCGCAGGTGCGCGTATGGTATCGCAGGTCGCGAGAGGAAAACAATCGCTATTTGAAACAGCATCGAGACCGGGAGTGCATCGAAGCCGCGATGTATGCGGTGAGTGGACCGGAGGTTCCTATAATCAGATGTGCTGGTTTCGGACTTCAGCTATGAGCTCCCCGCCGAACTGATCGCGCAACAGCCTGCGGCCGAGCGCGATCAGTCGCGCCTGCTGCGGCTTTCGCGCCGCAGCGGACATTTTGAAGATCGCGGATTTGGGCAATTTCCCGAGTTGCTCGACGAACGCGATCTCCTGGTATTGAACAACACGCGTGTATTCCCCGCCCGGCTCTTCGCCCGCCGCAGCGGCCAGAAAGCCGTCCCCCTGAGCGCACGCAACCCCGCATCGCGTCACTTTCTCAGGGGACAGGTCGAGGTGTTGCTCACCCGCGAACTCTCGCGTGAGGCCAATGAGTGGCAATGCCTGGTACATCCCGGCAGAAAAATTGATATTGGCGAGCGGTTGTTCTTTGGCGAGAGGGATGAGCTGATGGCGACGATCGTCTCCAGGGGAGACTTCGGCGAGCGCCGCCTTCGTTTTGAGCCAACGGACGACATTTTCGCCGTCCTCGAGCGCCTCGGGCATGTTCCCCTTCCACCTTACATCTCCCGCCCTGACCAGACCGCGGACCGGGAGCGGTATCAGACGGTCTACGCGCGGGAAAGCGGTTCGGTAGCGGCCCCGACTGCCGGGCTGCACTTCACCCCCGGGGTCCTTGCCCGCATACGAGAGCGCGGAATTGAAATGGCGGAAATTACCCTGCATATCGGCCTGGGAACCTTTCAGCCCATCCGCGTGCCGGAGGTGGAGGCGCATAAGCTGCGGGGCGAGGCGTACCACATTTCGAGCGAGGCGGCGGCGAAGATCAACCGTGCGGCCGCGGTCGGGCGGCGTATTGTGGCCGTCGGCACGACCACGGTGAGGGCACTGGAACACGCCGCGGGAATTTCCGAGCCGCTTCGAGCGGGCCGCGGGGAAGCCGATCTGTTCATTTATCCGGGATTTCAGTTCCGCATCGTCGAGGCGCTGCTTACGAACTTTCACCTGCCGCGCTCCACACTGCTGATGCTCGCATGTGCTTTCGGGGGGACGAGCCGCGTGCTTGCCGCCTACCGGCACGCAGTCGAGGAGCGATATCGCTTTTATTCTTATGGCGATTGCATGTTCATCGAGTGATTGAGGAATTCTCTTCGAACCGCCTCCTGGCAGCCGAAACGGCAAGCCCGGCGCGGGGTTCAACCGGCGGTTCTCGATCGCGAAAGGCGTATACTTCCTATCGCAAGAGGTATGTATGGCCACCCAGGTTGTTCCCAGAAGCGTTTCAATCCAGGAATTCGTTTCCGAACTGCACAAATTTCCCGAACCCGCGTTTCGGCGGGTTGATGAGATTCTCTCCTATCTTGAGCGCACAACCGTATCACCGGAAACGCTGGCCCCTTACCTGACCTGGAACCGGCAGCATTACACCCGCAACCTCATCGACAAAACGCCCCTGTACGAACTGATCAGCATTTGCTGGGAGGTTGGCCAGCTGAGCTCGGTGCACAATCACCGCGACCAGAATTGTTGGATGGCAGTGCCGATAGGCCGGCTGAAGGTTGAAAATTTCCATCTGGTATCGCAGGACATCGAAAAAGGCCGCTGCCAGCTGACGGCCGCCGACTCGGTTGAAATGAACCCCACTCATCCCTGCGCGGTTGATCCGGCCGATCCCGTCCATCGGGTGGTCAATGCCAAGGCATTTGCCGCGCGCGCCGTGAGTCTGCATATCTACTCGCGCCCGTTTGACAGCTGCGTGGTCTATTCGCCTGAACAGGGAACCTGCGGCATGATCGGCCTTCATTACGACACCGTGTATGGCAGGCCCGCCACCAATCGCGTTGTACCCTCTTGAGACGGCTTGCGGACGTTCTTTTTTCGAGCACTAGACAATCCTCTTCCGGAATGGCCCCGGTCGGCTTCCCTGCTAGACTGATCTCTTGTCCGGCAAACGAGAATCATCGCTGATTTCTGAACCTGGGGACCAGGTAGCGGAGACCTTGCTGCCCGGCTCGCCATCTTTGCTTGAGGAAGCGGGAAGGATCTTCCTCATCGATGCCATGTCCTTCATCTTTCGCGCTTATCACGCCATGGCGCGGCAGCGGGGCATGTCGACGCGCAAAGGGCTTCCAACCGCCGCCATCTATGTGTTCGTAAACATGCTGCGCAAGCTGCGCGAGGATTTTTCACCGCAGTTTTTGGCGGCGGTGTTTGACGTTGCGGCGCCCACTTTCCGCGACCAGCAGTACAAACAATACAAAGCCAATCGCGCCGAAATGCCCGGAGACCTGGCGCAGCAGCTCCCCTACATCCGCCGCGCCCTGGAAGCCTATCGCATTCCGATCCTCGAGATGCCCGGCTATGAAGCCGACGATGTGATCGGCACCCTGGCGCAGCAGGCATCCGCCCAGGGGCGGCTGGTATATGTGGTCTCAAGCGATAAAGACATGTTGCAACTGGTAAATGACCGCGTGCTGGTCCTGAACCCGCCGAAAGACAATTTGATTTGCGATGCCGCGAAGGTTGAGGAGATCCTCGGGGTGCCGCCTGCACGGGTGGTCGACGTAATGGCATTGCGCGGGGACTCAATCGACAATATTCCCGGTGCGCCGGGAATTGGCGATAAAGGCTCGGTAGAGATCATTCAGAGATTCGGCAGTGTCGAGGCTGCGCTCGAGCATTCGAGCCGAGTCGAGAGGAAGACCTATCGCGAGTCCCTCGAGAACTATCGCGAGCAAATCCTATTGAGCAAAGAGCTGGCCAGAATCAAGTGCGATGTGGATATTCAGCTCGATGTCGACAGTATGCATGCCGGCGAACCCGACATGGAGGCCTTGTGCGCACTTTTTCGAGAACTGGAATTCACCTCACTGCTCAAGGAACTCCTCCCTGCGATTGAGACCGCTGCCGGCAACTATCGCGAGGCCCAGTCGGCGGACGATCTCCGCTCCGCGCTGGATGCGCTCGCTCCCGGTTCGGCTCTGGCGGTTGCCGTCGAACTGCGCGCAACTTCCGAGCCGGCGCCGGAACCTGACGAGGAAAATCCCCTCATAGCCCCGGAGCCCGACTCGAGCGAACAACAGGCCCAGGGCGCCATAGCGGTTTCCGCGGCGCCCGGTTCAGGGCTGCTGATTCCGCCCGAATCAAGTGCGAATTCCTGGCTCAAAGAGCGCTTAGCGGATGAAAAGATTCCGAAAGCCATTCACGACTGGAAAGCCCTGATGGCCGCGTCAGGGCAGGAGTTTCTCGCCGGGGTACGCCACGACAGCAAGCTCTATTCCTATCTGCTCGATCCGACCTATGCTTCCCACACTCTCGCGGAAGTTTCCCTGCGGCGGTTCAATTTAAAGCTTACCGGTTCGCTTGCCGAAGCGGCCGATGTGACCGGACGGCTGGCCGCCGGCCTGCGAAAGGAAGTTGAGGAGGCAGAGCTCGCCGGCATTTACGAAGACATTGACCTCCCGCTGGTGCCGGTGCTGGCGCGAATGGAAGAGGCCGGAGTGGCCATCGATCGCACTGCCTTGGCCCACATGTCGGGCCGGCTCGAGGGCGAGATAGACGCCAAGGCGAAACAGATTTACGAGTGCTGCGGCGCCGAATTCAATATCAATTCGCCAAAGCAGCTGGGCGATGTGCTGTTCAACAAGCTGAGCCTTCCAAAGCCGGTCAAATACGGCAAAGGGAAAACCATTTCTACCGCCGTCGACGTGCTCGAAGCCTTAGCTGCGAACCATCAGGCGCCCAGACTGGTACTCGAATACCGCCAGCTAGCGAAACTGAAGTCGACCTACGTCGACGCTTTGCCGGCACTGCTGAATCACCGCACCGGGCGACTGCATACCACCTTCGAGCAGACTGGAACGGCTACCGGCCGGCTTTCCTCGGCCAATCCCAACCTGCAGAACATCCCCATTCGCACCGAACTCGGACGAGAGATTCGCGCCGCCTTCAGGGCGGCCGACGGGCACCTGCTGGTAGCCGCCGACTATTCTCAGATCGAATTGCGTCTGCTTGCCCATTTCGCGAAGGACCCGCTGCTGGTCGAGGCATTCCGCCGCGGCGAGGACATTCATACCCTGACCGCCTCTCAGGTCTTCGGCGTTCCGCCCCTCATGGTAAGCGCCGAGCATCGCCGGCAGGCCAAGGTCGTGAACTTTGGCATCGTGTACGGCCTCTCCGCCTTCGGTCTCTCGCAGAATCTGGGGATTGAAACCTCCGAGGCCAAGAAGTTTATCGACGCCTACTTCGATAAATATCGTGGGGTGCGCGCATTTCTCGATCGCACGGTCGCCGATGCCCGTCGCGAAGGAAGGGTCAAGACGCTGTTCGGACGGATTCGTCCCATCCCCGACATCAACAGCAAGAACTACAATCTGCGCGGATTTGCCGAAAGAACGGCCATGAACACGCCTTTGCAGGGAACCGCCGCCGACCTGATCAAGCTGGCCATGATCCGCATCGATGCCGCCATTCGCGAGCACCGCCTGCGTGCGCGCATGCTGCTCCAGGTGCACGACGAGCTGGTCTTTGAAGTTCCCGAAGATGAGCTCGATCGCATCCGCCGGCTGGTACAGCAGGAGATGGAGCACGTCCATCCCCTGTCCGTGCCGCTCATGGTTGAGCTCGGGGTGGGCAAAAACTGGCGTGATCTGGAGTAGGTACGGCTGGTGGTTGAAGACGCCCGACCGGCAATTTAGGTACAGAGACGCTCAGGAGCGGGAAGGGATCGCTCTTCGGCGATGACGGGCTCCATCGACCGCTGCTATTGTGTACCCAGAGCAGCCCGGATGGCGCCGGCAATGTTCTCGGTGATGCCGTGCATTTTTTCCTCCGACTCGGCTTCCACCATAATCCGGGCCAGTGCCTCGGTGCCGGAATAGCGCACCACCACGCGGCCGTTTCCGTCGAGCTCGGTTTGCGCCGCCTCGATGGCGCGCTGGATCTCGGGCAGGCGATCAAAGGGCACCTTCTCCCGCACCCGGACGTTCTGGATTCTTTGGGGAAAGACTTTCAGGTCAGCGACCAGATCCGCCAACGCCTGCCCGCTCGCCGTCATTACCTCCATGACGCGCAGCGCCGTTAACAATCCATCGCCGGTCGTAGCTTCGCCGTCGCGGAAGATGATGTGGCCGGACTGTTCCCCGCCTAGAGTGGCGCCAGTTTTGATCATTTCCTCGAGCACGTACTTGTCGCCTACGTTCGCGCGCAGCATGCGAATCCCCAACTGGCGGAGAGCGATCTCGAGGCCCATGTTCGACATAGTGGTGGCGACAATCGTGTTGCCCCGGAGGGCGCCTCGGCGTTGCATCTCGCGCGCCGCGAGAAGCAGAACGGCATCTCCATTTACGACCCGGCCTTGGGCGTCGCTGAACAGCGCCCGGTCGGCATCGCCGTCAAAGGTGATTCCCAAATCGAAGGCACCTTTTGCCCTGGCTATGTTCCCGGCGAGAACTTCCGGATGCAGGGCCCCGCAGCTGTGGTTGATATTCTCGCCATCGGGCGTGGCATGGAGAAAGGTTGCCTGGATGCGGCAGGCCCGGAACAATTCGGGGGCCTCGGCGGCCGCAGCCCCGTTGGCACAGTCGACCAGCACCCGCAAATCCCTCAGGTCGCCACGGATGTTGGTTCCCAACCAGTCGATATAAGCGGTTCTCAACGCTGCCTCTCCGGGTATGGTTGAGAGCGGCTTGGTGAGCGGCTCGGGATGGGAAGCAGGAGACTCCAGGCGCGCGAAAATCTCCTGTTCGATGGCCAGTTCACGGGAATCGGGTAGTTTGAAGCCGTCGCCAGAGAAGACCTTAATGCCATTGTCGGTCCAGGGATTATGGGAGGCCGAGATCACGATGCCGGCATCGAAGCCGCGCGAGCGCGCAAGGTAGGCGATTCCGGGCGTGGTGATCACTCCGGCGCTGTGGGTTTCCACCCGGGACGAACATAAGCCAAGGGCTATGCGGTCGGCGATCCAGTGGCTCGACTGGCGCGTGTCCTGACCGATCACAACCCGGGGATGGGGACGGACGCGCTCGAGGTCGTGGCCGAGAGCGCTGCCAATCAGGAAGGTGCTTTCCGGTGTGAGGGGAAACTCCCCCGCCACGCCGCGAATTCCGTCAGTGCCGAACAGTTGCCTGGTTGCGAGTGTCATTGCGGGCCGATGTTGAAGCTCATCTCTCCCGTTTCATAATAACCGTGATCCGCAGTGATTGCGGATTAGTAACTTGAATGAGCGGATCGGAGACGTAGGCCGGCCGCATGACGGCGATGCGATCGAGCACGCCGCTGACGTCGATGGGGTCGGTAATGGCGCTTTCGACCGAATCTACTTCTTTCCGGGGACCGAGAATCTCGACCCAATCGGGCTCGGCTTGGATTTCCTGAATAGCAAAGCCGGGCGGCAGGCTCCCCACAATGCGCGGGTGCACCGGCACGCGCCGCCTGGCACGGGTGTCGAAGGTTACATGAACTTCGCTGGGAACGACCTCAGCTACCTCCAGCCGGTCAGGCACGGTGACAGCCTTGGTCAGATCGAAGGTATGCTCTCCCGCCTTCATGCCGCGCACATCGATTTCCGCACGAAGTTCCGCGGGTTCCAGGCGGCGTACGATTCTCTCCGGCCCGCGCACTCGGACCTGTACGCCGGGAACGGTCTGCGAGCTGATCTCAAGGTCGGCAGGCATGTTGCGGAAGATAAGGAGAACGTTGAGGATGACTTCCGATGGAGGACTGCTAGACACGGCCAGCCACAAGCCCACGGCGAGCACGAGCGAAATAAGCTTGAGTCCGAGGTTGGTGAAAACATGCCTTCGTAGAAAGTCCGGTGCGGTCACAGGCCTCCTCCCGGCTTAACGTGGGAGTCGCTCGAACGCACAGGCATTTCGCTCTCTTCTTCGAGCATGCTGGCGCTGTCGGAGATGGTGGTCGGCAGGGGGGTGGGAGGAACGTAGCGGCGCAGCAGTCCACTCATGCGTTCCCGTAGTTGTTCAACCGTCAGCTCGCGCTCGATGGCTGCGCCCACCGCCAAGCTGATGCTGCCGGTTTCCTCCGAGATGATAATGGCGATGGCATCGGTTTCCTCCGTAATGCCTATGCCTGCGCGGTGGCGGGTTCCAAGCTGCGTCGACAGCACAGGATTCATCGAGAGCGGCAGGAAGCAGGCGGCGGCTGCAATCCTGTCGCCCTGGATAATTACCGCGCCGTCGTGGAGCGGCGCGCTGGGGCGGAACAGCGTCGCCAATAAATCGTAGGAAAGTTGGGCATCAATTGCCACCCCGCTTTCGATGTAGGTCCTTAGCCCGATCTCGCGTTCTATGACAATCAGCGCGCCCGTTTGATTTTGAGAAAACAGATTGGCGGCCATAACGACGTCGTCGTAGGCATCAGCTGCGGTCGCGGAGGAGTGCGTCATTGTCAGCCGCCTGCCGAGGCGTGCCAGCCCCTGGCGAATTTCGGGAGCGAAAATCACGATCAGGGCGAATACCGCATAGGGGAGTACGCGGGAAATCAGCCAGTGCAAGGTCACCAGCTGTCCCAGCCGGGAAAAGTAGAAGGCCAGGAACACCACCGAGACCCCGATCAGGATCAAGGCCGCGCGAGTACCGCGAATCAGCGCCAGGAACTCGTAAATAATGAAAGCCACGACCAGGATGTCAATTACCGATATCAGACCCAGGTGTGGCCAGTTTCCAGCGGGCGCCACGAAATCAGGTTCCTTTCCGGAAAATGCGCACCAGCAATTGTAATCGAGTACCACGGCGAGCCAGCCGGGGCGGTGTAGGAACAGATGCCTGGCTGCTCGTCAATTCTTCCGTTCGACCCGCGCAATCAAGCTGCCCTCGGCTAGCCGCGCCGAGATCTCATCGCCGGTCGCGACCTGGGCCGAGCTTTTTATCAGCTTTCCTGAAGGATCAAAGACCAGGGCATAGCCACGCTCCAGAATAGCCAGGGGAGAGAGCGCCTTCAGTTGACGCTCGAGTTGCTCGAGACCTGACCTGTGGCGCAGCAGTGCGGTGTGAATGGCGGCGGCGATGGCGGCGACGCGGGCGGCCAGATCGCGGCCCATCCCCACGAGCATTCGCCGAGCGTCGTAGTGCCGTACCGAGGCGGAGGCGCGGTCCCAGCGCCTGCGGTGCTGCTCAAGCAACCGGCGCTCGGCTTTTTCCAGCCGAAACCGCAGGTCATCGAGCTTTTGCTGGCGTTGGTTGATGACGTCCATCATGCGGGGGAAGGCGCCGTGGCGGGCGGCCTCGGTGAGCACTTGCCTTGCCATCAAAAGGCGGTACCGCACGGAGCGCGCCAGGCGAAGACGCAACGCTTCGGCCTGTTCTTCGATCTCCTGTCGCGAGCGGATCACCAGTTCTGCGGCGGCAGACGGCGTAGGGGCGCGCAGGTCGGCGACAAAATCAAGAATGGTGAAATCGGTTTCGTGGCCTACGGCTGAGATGACGGGAACCCCGGAGGCCGCCACGGCGCGCGCCAGGCCCTCATGATTAAACGCCGCCAGGTCTTCGGCCGTGCCTCCTCCGCGGGCCACGATGATGACATCCACATTCCGCGCCCGGTTGAAATATCTGATTGCCCCCGAGACTTCAAAGGCGGCGGTGTCGCCCTGCACCTGGGCGGGGTAGACCAGGATGTTTGCCGAACGGTGGCGACGCCCAAGGACGTTCAGAATGTCGCGAAGTGCGGCCGCCTGGGGCGACGTCACGATACCTATCGAGTGGGGAAGAGCGGGAACGGGTTTCTTGCGTCCCGCGTCAAACAACCCCTCTGCTTGCAATCTCGCCTTGAGCTGCTCGAAGGCGATCTGCAGGGCGCCGGCGCCTTTCGGCTCCAGATATTCGGCCGAGAGCTGCAGCTCGCCACGGCCTTCAAAGATGGTCACCCGCCCCCGCAGCATCACCTGCATGCCGTTTTGCGGCCGAAAGCGCAGAAGACGGGCCTGGGTGCGGAACATGACCGCGCGGATCTGCGACTCCTCGTCCTTAAGCGTGAAATAGAGGTGCCCGGAGTCGTGAGCCCGAAAGTTCGAGATCTCCCCTTCAACCCATATGTCGCTGTACTCGCGTTCGAGCGCGGTGCGCACCGCGGCCACCAGGTCGCGAACTACCCAGATGCGGCGTTCTGGAGCCCGGAACTGGAATCCGAGCTGGTCGGCAAAGACCATGACAGGAGTTTACCGGAGAAGTTCGAGCGGGGAGAAACTGGGATTGGAAGGTCCCGGGGCGATGGGGTTCATGAGCGCGGGGTACGCCAAGTGGAGGGGTTCAGGGCATCTGAAGAATCTTGCCGCGATCCTGATGCTTGTCGTCGGCCGCGGATGAGCGACGCAATAATCTTCCCACCAGCCGTAACGCCTCCACCTCTTCCTGCAGGCGCTCGAGTTCGGCCTCTTTGCGGCGAAGTACCTCGATCGGATTCTTCATGAATTCACCTTCTTCCGCGGTGTCGTTCACCACTTTAAGCAAGCCGCTTGTCCGAGAAAACATGACGGAGGTACGAGTGTAGGCCCATCCTCGCCTCCTAACTTTGATCGTCCGGACAGACCGTGACGCGGCTGCACTTTCGGCCGGAGTCGAGCCGGTTCAGTGGCCCAGGTGGTAGGGATGGCCCTTAAGAATGGTGAACGCCCGATAGAGCTGCTCGAGCACCACGACGCGGGCAAGCTCATGAGCAATGGTCATATTTCCCAGGGAGAGGCAAAAATCCGCTTGCCGGCGTAATCGGTCGCTGAAGCCATCAGCCGGGCCAACGGCAAAAACCAGCGGCTGAGAATCACGCTCCCGGTGCCTGCCAATAAAGTCAGCCAGCTCCTCCGAGGAGAGCGGTTTCCCGAGCCGCTCGAGAACAACCAGGCGGCGCTTGGTTCCCCGGCCGTCAAGCCCGCAGAGCTTCAGCAGCGCGTCTTCGTCCTTGAAGACCAGGGCTTCGACGGCGGTGTAATTCCGCAGGCGTTTCAGATAATCCTCGGTTAGCGACTGAATCGCAGGATTTTTACTCTTGCCGATCCATGCAATGGTGAGGGTCACAGGAGGTGAGTTGCGAAGCCTGGCGCCTGAGCGCTAGCCGTGCTTGCGCAAAGCTTTCCGAGCCGCAGGGCGGCGGCGGGACTTCATCGTCAGCTCCGCCGGCTCGAGTTTTTTTGCCGATCTCCAGAGCCGCTCGAGATCGTAGTATTTGCGTGCCGCCCCCGAAAAAATATGCACCACAAAATCGACATAGTCGAGGAGCACCCATTCCGCCTGCTTATAGCCCTCGATGTTGTGAGGCGAAACTCCCGTTCTTTTCAGGCGCAGCTCGATTTCATCGGAAATCGCCTGGATCTGACGCGGGTTGGTGCCGCTGCAGATAACGAAATAATCGGTGAATGCACCGCTCGTCTTATCCAGTTCGAGGATTGTGAGTTCCTCGGCTTTTTTGTCCTGGCAGGCGCGGATGGCCTCGGAGACTTGCGCTTTCGAACCGTTGTCTTTCATCCGGTGATTGGTTTCGCTGGCCTGGGCTGCGACTCGGGACCCTTGTACAGGCCTTCCTTCTTTATGTATTCTTCCACATTTTCCGGCACGAACTGCTTGATGGGGCGACGGCCGACTAAAGCTTGGCGGATGGCCGTGGCGGAGATGTTCTGCTTGACATCCGCGAGAAGGTGGAGCGCGACCCCGGGGAGCACCAGGTCTCCGCGAGCCGGTTGCCGGGAAAACGGCTCGGTAATCTCAGCCCGGGGACGTAGCTTTTCGGGCAGGGCCAGAGCAACGTCCGCGAGGGAATATCCGGGCCGGCTGGCAACCACAAACTCGCATTCAGAAAACAGGGCCTCCGCCTGGTGCCATTTGGCAATGTCCGTGAAGGCGTCGATGCCGATGAGAAAGAACAGGCGGTCGGCGCCTTTCAGTTGTGTCTTCAGCCTGCAAATGGTGTCAATACTATAGTTCGGTGTGGGAAAGACGTTTGCGCGCGTGCCCGTTTTTTTCTCCTGAGGGAGTTCCGGGGGAGCCTCGAGGAGCGACGGGACAAATGCCTTCTCGCCCTCGGTCGCCAGAACGGTCATAGCGTAACGGTGGAAATAAGATGCTGCCGGCTGGCTGGTTCTGTGGGGAGGCAAGTAGGTGGGCACGAAATAGACGCGTCCCAGTTGACATTTTTCCCGGGCAGTGCGGGCAAGCGCGAGATGGCCCTTGTGAATAGGGTCAAACGTGCCGCCAAACAGGCCGATATTCATGAGTATGTCTTCTCAGGCTGCGCGCCTGAGCTCTTCAACCTTGTTCGCCATTTGATGTTTCAGCGCCTCGATACCCTGGCCGGTTGCGGCCGAGACCAGCAGCAGATTCAATCCCTGGGCCTTGGCATAACGCTTCAATTTTGCCAGCTTGCTCTTACTGGCAATATCGCATTTTGAAGCTGCCAGAATCATCGGCTTGGCCTCAAGCCCGGCGCCGAAGCTGGCCAGTTCGCCCATTATGACTTCGAAGTCTTTCCCTGGATCGGGCCGCCCATTCGCGTCGGAGACATCTACCAGGTGAACGAGCAATCGTGTGCGCTCCAGATGCCGCAGGAATTGTGTCCCCAGACCCGCTCCCTGGTGCGCACCCGCAATCAGTCCGGGTATATCGGCGACCACAAAGCTTGTTTCCTGCGGCGGCTCCCCCACGGCAACTACGCCCAGATTGGGCTCGAGAGTGGTGAAAGGGTAGTCGGCGATTTTTGGCCGCGCGGCGGAGATGCGCGAAATCAAAGTGGATTTCCCGACATTCGGGTAGCCGACCAGCCCGACGTCGGCCAGCAGCTTCAGTTCCAGGCGCAGGTTTCTCTCCTCCCCCGGACGGCCCGGCTCATGCTCGCGCGGCGCCTGGTGAGTGGAGGTTTTGAATTGGGCATTGCCTCGCCCTCCACGCCCTCCGCGGGCGACTACGATCCGGTCATCGGCCCGCGAGAAGTCGTGCACTTTGCCACCGGACTCCGCGTCGTAAACAATGGTTCCAACCGGCACCTTGAGTACGACGTCTTCCCCGTCCCGTCCGGTCTTATTAGCGCCTTCGCCGTGGCGGCCGCGCTCGGCCTTGTATTCCGGATTGAAGCGAAAATGCACCAGGGTGTTATGACGCTCGCTCGATTCCATGACGATATCCCCGCCCTTGCCTCCGTCGCCACCCGACGGTCCGCCCCGGGGAACATACTTTTCGCGGCGAAAAGCCAGGCACCCGTTGCCGCCGTCTCCGGCCTTGACACGAATGCTGGCTTCGTCAATGAACATGGTTCGCCGCTGGCGTCAAAGAATAATCGCACGCCCGGGCAGTCTCGAAGCAACTCTGAGCGCCGCTCCGGATCAGGCAGAAATACTGGGGGACAAGCCGCGGCCTCGACGAATAGCCGGTTTTGAGCAGCGGCGGCAGGCGGGCTGGAACGATATCAGCGGGCCTCAATGGGTTCGATCATCACGAACTTGCCCATGGAGCCGCGGTCTTTGAATACGATGCGGCCGCTGACCTTGGCAAAAAGGGTGTCATCTTTTCCACGGCCCACGTTGAGTCCCGGTTTTACACGGGTTCCCCGCTGGCGGACGATGATTGTGCCGCCGGGCACCACCTGGCCGCCGAATGCCTTGAATCCCAGCCGCTGTGCGTTCGAGTCGCGCCCGTTTCGCGAACTGCCGAGTCCTTTTTTGTGCGCCATAAAAACTTCTCCTGAGGCTTCTCTGTCCAGCCGCTGCCTGGCCGGAGCTTTTAAAAAAATGTCGCTAAGAGCTCTTTTAAACAAGGCTCGGTTGCGGTCGCCCTCTATTTCTTCTTGGGGGCGGTGCGCTTCCCGGCTGGGCTCTTTTTTCGAACCGTCGCTTTCCCCTTCTTTGGCTGCTTGCGTGCCGCGCCCGCGGCGGTCGTGGGCGACGCGTCCTGGGTTTCGGGGGTTTTCTTCTGTTCCCGTTCCCGCACTGGCTTGGTCTGCTTGCGGGGTAACTCCGGGGCAGTGAATTTCTGGTCGTCGAAGGCAATCTCGGTGATACGCACGCTGGTAAATGGCTGCCGGTGGCCGGCCAGCTTCTTATATTGTTTTTTACGCTTGTAGTGGAACACCAGAACCTTGCGCCCGCGGCCTTCGCCCAGCACCTCGCCGGTCACCATGGCTCCCGATTGTGGGCGAGCAATCTGCCCCGCATCGGGGGAAACGGCCAGCACGTCATTGAATTCGATCTTGCCTTCGCTCACACCAGGCTGGGTTTCCAGCCGAACAACATCTCCGGGCGACACCCTATACTGCTTGCCGCCGGCGCGAATGACCGCATACATAGCCGTGCCTCCATTGTCCTGTCTTGAACGCCGGTCAGGGCCTTCACCTCCAGGTCGCTAAGGTAGGCTTTCCCCCGGCACCAAGGAGTTTGATTGATCCTGAGAGCTTTGCTGCTTGCTGCGTTGGCCCTCGCCAACAGCTAGGGACGGCCCCGATGAGGCCGTAAATACAGGCAAACAAAAACATTTTAGCGTGACGGCAGGGAGCGGTCAAACTCGAGAGCAAGAGACCGCAGAAAAGGCGGCTCGCGCGCAGATCTACATGGTTTCGCGACCGGAGCGAAATGGGCTCGAGCCCCGCGGAATTTCGGCCCTAACTCTCTAGCACTACGCTGGCAATCGCATGGTCCGGGGTATGTGACAAGGAGAGGGCCACGTTGGTCGTCTTGAGAAGGGTGACGAGTTCCGCCGCCCGGCCGTGAAAGCGAAGGCTGGGCCGACTGCCAGGCTGACGAAACACTTCAATATCGCGCCAGCGAACGCCGTGATTCCAGCCGGTGCCGAGAGCCTTCATGGCCGCTTCTTTTGCGGCAAAGCGGGCAGCATAGCGCTCTATTCGGTTGGCCTTCGATTCGCAGTAGAGAATTTCGCCCTCGGTAAACACCCGCCGCAAGAAGCGCTCGCCAAAGCGCTCAATGGACTCCCCAATGCGCAGTACTTCGGCGATGTCGATACCCGTGCCTACAATCATGCCGATAGGGTACGGTAAATTCAGGCGCCCTCGCTAGATCAAAAGACTTCCGCGATAAAGCAATTGCCCGTTCACAATCTGCGCCTCGGGAAGCAGCTTGTGCGCGACTGGCGGGCGGGCGTCGTCGATGTGCAGCACCTCATGTCCATGCGCGACAAGCCAGTCGGATACGAGCATGCGGTGACAACGAAAGTACAAGCGTTCGGCGCACATCATCGCCGCCCGCCATTCGGCGGCAATTTCAATCAGATGACCCGCTGCCTGGTTAAACTCAGGCGTCAGCATGTGGTCCGCGTAGTTGCGAAAACTGGCGCTGCGCAAAGCAGAATTGGGTGAAACCTCCAGAGTCTTCCGCCGTCGCCCGCCGAGTCCCTCGAGCCACCGGTATTGAAAACCTTCCGCCGCTAGAGCGCCTTCGAGCGACTGCCGACTGAAGTGGGGAAAACGGCGTGAACCGGGAAACGCGCGAATGTCGATCACAGCTTGAATGGAATGAGCGCGTAGCGTCGCGGTAAACTCCTCGAACCGCCGAGTGGAATGGCCGATGGTGTAGATGCTGGCCATGCGCCCCCCTTGATGGTAAGCGGACCGGCCGAAATTTGCTGAGTCTGACCTCAGCTTGACGGATGGCCCCGCGGGTAGCGCCGGGTCCAGATAGCTACCGGAGCGGCAGCGATTTCTCCTCCTCCTCCTCCTCCTCCTCCTCCTCCTGGTGGCATTTCTCAGCGAACGAGTTATTGAAGCTGGCTCAGGATTTCGGCAAGCACTCCGTCCTGCTCCGGAAATACTGTGCGTAGATCGAGTAGTACCTGTCCCTGCTCGACCCTTGCGACCACGGGTGGGTCCGAGGAGCGCAGCCGGGAGCCCGTCTCCGTGGCGGTCAAGCCCGCGAAGGCGAGCGAAATCAGCTTCGTTGGTAGTACTGCCGATGGAGCCGATCCGCCGCCGATGAGCGACTCTCCATCCCTCAATTCCAGGTGTAGGTTTTCCGAATGTACCCGGGCGACGAGGGCTTCGGCACGGGAAGCGATCTCCGCTTTGCTCGCCTTTATCAAGCCCAGGACGGGAATTTCCTGCCACTCCTCTCTAACGTAAGCGAGCAGCGTCGCTTCGAGTGCCGCGTAGGTGAGTTTGTCGACGCGTAGCGCCCGGAACAGGGAATTACGGCGCATCTTTCCGACCAGCTCATCGCGGCCGCTGATGAGACCCGCCTGCGGGCCGCCCAGCAGCTTATCGCCACTATAGGTCACCAGATGAACGCCCGCCCGCAGGCTGTCGAGTACGCGGGGTTCCTTTGCGATGCCCACGCG
>JAFAWX010000367.1 GCA_019241535.1 Acidobacteriota bacterium
ATAGCTACGAGCCGGCCTCAACCGATGCCGCCGTGCGTCGCATCAAGCTGAAATAATGACTCGCCTTTTGAACGTCGCGGCCGATCTGCTCCCGCAAGGCATCGATCGATTCAAATCTTATTTCGTCCCGGACGCGTGCCAGGAAAAATAGCTGAAGCTCGGTTTCATCCGTCAATTCAAGCGGATGGAAGTCGAGCAGATGGCTTTCGATGGCAAAAGAATCTGCCCCAAAGGTGGGCCGCTTGCCTACGTTGGTCACCGAATCAAAGCACTCTTTGCCCACCTGCGTACGCGTGATGTAGACACCGTCTCCGGGCACGAGCTCCTCATAATGGCTGAGGTTGATTGTGGGGACAGTGTATTTCGTACCATAGCCGCGGCCTTTGCCGGGCGTCGAGCGCAGACTGAATGGACGGCCGAGCAGAGCGCGGGCCCGTCCAACCTGTCCTGCCCGCACCAGTTCGCGAATCCGCGTGCTCGAGACTGTTTCTCCGCGCAGCGCCATTTCTTGGTAAACCACCACCTTAAAGCCGAACTTTTTGCCCAGATCCGATAACAGGGTCACGTCGCCGGCGGCCTTGTGGCCGAAACGGAAGTTGTAGCCTTCATGCACCTCCTCCGCTTTGAGGCGCTCGGAGAGGATTTTCCGAGCAAATTCTTCGGCCGTCATGAGCGACATCTCCGGCGTGAAGGGGAGAACGAGAACTGCGTCGAGCTGCGACTGCTCGAGGAGGCGGAGCTTTTCTGCGATGGGTGTCAGCAACTTGAGGTCGGAACCTGCACGCAGTATGCGCATCGGATGGGGCTCAAAAGTCACGGCAATCGACGTGACTTTCTGTCTGCGAGCACGGCTTACGATCTCTTCGAGCACACGTGCATGCGCCCGGTGCACCCCGTCGAAATTCCCGACGCTTGCGATCGAAGGCCCGAAACTTGAATGAATGTCCTCGAGTCGACGAAAGATCATCATCAGATCTCAAACTCCAGTTTCATCCCGTCATAGGAAAGTCTCACGTTTTCGGGCAGTGATCGGTTGGTCTGTTCATGCGGCAGGTCGTGGCAGATATGGGTAAAGAAGGCACGGCGCGGCTTCAAGATCTCCACCGTTCTCAGCGAGTCGGCGACGGTTGAATGGGTCGGATGCGGCTTATAGCGCAGGGCGTCAAGAAAGAGAATATCGAGATTCTCGAGGCGGCTCAGAGATGCCTCCGGGATCTCGCTGTGGTCGGTGAGGTAGGCGGCCGAGCCGAAGCGGAAACCGTAGATTTCCGAGTCCCCGTGAATGACGCTAACAGGCTCAAAGCTTGCCCCGAACAGGTCGACCGAGCCCTCAAGATTCTTCAGTTCTACCTGTGGCAGGCCCCCAAATTTATAATCTGCGTCGAAAATGTAGCGGAACATCTCGCGGATGAAGCGCGCTGCATCAGGCCGAGCGTAAAGCGGCAGCCGGTTAGGTTTATGCAGAAAGCTTAGCGGGCGCAGATCATCAATGCCCAGGATGTGATCGGCATGGGGGTGGGTATAGAGGACCGCATCGAGCCGCCGGATTTTCTCGCGAATGGCCTGTTGCCTGAAATCGGGCGTGGTGTCGATCAGAACGTTTCGCCCGTCGTATTCAATCAGCACCGAAGGCCGGGTTCGCCGATCCCGCGGGTCCGTGGAGCGGCATACGGCACAGTCGCATCCGATGGTTGGCACGCCCATGGAAGTGCCGCTGCCGAGCACGGTAAGAGTCGCCTTCATCTTACGGCGGATGCCTGCTGCGGGCCCTTGGCGAGGGCGTTAGTCACCTCCACGTACGCCATGCGCAGCTCATAAAGTGCATTCTGCAGGAAGTTTTGCTCTTTCGAAGTGAGATTCCCCTTCGTCTTCTCAGAAAGCAAGGAGAGGGAATCGATCGTCTGACGCGCACCGACGATGTCCAGCTGCGGTGCACCACCCTGCTCATGCATGAGCCCCAGTTGCAGCATCCCCGTCATGTAGAGCGAAGCCAGGAAGCGCTCGAACGTAATTTCGAGATCCTTGGCAGACTGGCCGCTCAATTCGACTTGCCGGTCCATATCCAGGGATGACTTCCGATAAGCGTCGGCCTGCTGCCGCTGCTCGGCAGCGGTAGGGGCCTCGACCGCCGCTGGCTGCTCCGCAGTGCGCTCGCCCGACGGCTTTGCCGGTAATGGCGCTTCCCGTTCCTCGGGAACATCTTTGCGGAGTTCGCCCTCGGAGGTAAAAAGGCGCCGGTCGGTGACGGTAAAGCTTTCTTTTTCCTTCTCAGCCATAATTTCTAATCCCGTCCTTCTATTTGCTCACGCTGGAGTGTCGGCGGATGCCCGGCTCGCCAGCGGGTCGAGAATTTCGGAAAATGGCAGCGATGCGACCCGGAGCTTCGCCTCTCCAGCAGTCAGTTCCTTGGCCAGATACTCCTTCCGTAGATATCCCAGCGCTATGGTCTGCACGCCTGCGTCGGTGGGCACAGGCGCGATGCTGGTGACTTCACCTATTTCTTTACCTTCGCTGTAGATTTTGCTCGGAGCTAAAGCGGTTTGGCCGTGGACGTTAAAACCGGTGAAGACCCGGTGCACCGAGCCGCGGGAGCGGATTCGTTCGACGATCTCCTGCCCGATGTAGCAGCCTTTGGTGAAATTCAGCGCCCGGTGCTGGCCAGTTTCCTGCGGGAGATCGCGGTCGCGAATGTCCGGTCCGAATTTAGGCACACCACAAATGATGCGAATGGTTTCAAGCGCGTCGACATCGATTGGCTCTGCCTGAGCTTCGAGCAATGTACTCCACATTTGATCTGACATCCCGTTTGGGAGCCATATTTCGTAATTCTCGATCAATGGGTTATCGCCGCGCATAACCGTGATTTCAGTGCCGTGCCAGTTCGTAGTCGCAAATTCCAGACTCTCGAGCTCCTTCGTCCACGAAATGGCCTGTAACGCCTCAGAGGATTTGCCTCCAGCGATGCCAATCGCGGCGAGCTTTCCAGAGAGGTTTTCAAGCTTCACGTCATCCATGATGATGTAGCGGCTGAAAAGCGCGAGAAGCTTATCAACCTGGGCCTGCTCGGTTTCAACTAGCAGCCGTTCCCCCTGCTGAAACGCGTACAGGTCAGCCTGGATACGGCCTTGCGGGTTCAGTACAAACGCGTAAACGCCACGCCCGGGCTGGAGATCTCGAATATTGTTCGTGAGCATGCCGTTGAGCCAGCGCACGCGGTGCGAGCCGGTCAAGGCAATCTGCACCCGATTCAGCCTGTAAATCCCGCATCCTGTGACCAGGGTCTCGAGCTGATTTCGAAGCCCGGCAAGTGCAGGGATGCCGCCTTTTTCATCCATTGCTGCAGGCCGCATATGTATCTGATTATAACGAAGCAACTGGATTGCGTGACCGGGCTTAAGCTCCCTGTGACGGGAAGCCTTAACCCTGGGATCGGTATCAGGACTCATCCAATGGCGAGGAGAACGGCAATATATTGCCGAAATTTGCTGACCTGGCCGAGGATCCATTTTGGAGTGGAATTCTGCTTTGCGTGCAGCCCAAACCATACTCTTCAATTGACCGACGAGAAGGGCTCCTTGTACCTGGTCCACCGTAACCGGCAGCGAGAAAGG
>JAFAWX010000150.1 GCA_019241535.1 Acidobacteriota bacterium
ATCGCGCCGAAATGTGGCTCGGCGCGTCGCCCCCGGTAGGCGCGCTCACATGCTATTCGTACCGAGCCAAGACCGGGATGGCAACGACATCGATCATGATTTCTGGTCACAAGGGCGCTTGAGACACTGGGCACACTTTTTCGAGGGGCGACGGCTTTTCCGCGTGCTCGGGCGTTTGGCGCGATGATGAGCGCGGTGGCACGCTGCGTTATGAACAACCGACTATCATCACTTGCTACGCTGATCCTCGTGCCATGACAATGAAAGCTCAATTGCGCTTGCGCGGATTTCTGCACCGAATGGGGCACGATGCCAAGCAAGGCGAAATCGGCATTGTGATTGGCAACAAATACTACGGCATTACGGAATTTGATCTATCCGAAGGTGGCGCACCGGATCGGGCCGAAAGAATATAAGACGTGCCAACTTATCACGGGAAACTCGCGAGGCGGTTACGGCGTCAGAGAAAGCCAAAAACAGGGAAGCGCGACTTGGGAGCGACCCTCGGTGCTTCGCGGACTCTCGTGGTGACAAGCCGGCCGCATGGCCCCTTCGGTCTCGCTGCGTTGCTGGACGAAATCCGGTCGCGGCTAGTCAGCCGTGGCGGACGTCCCTCTGATCCCGGACCCACGATCAGGCGGCTGGTGCCGATCAAAAAGCAGGTTTGGCAAAGCCTGAAAGCACAAGCGGCGGCTTTATCCGCTTATGGCAGACGGATAAGCCCGGCGCAACTAGCCGCAATGCTTGTTGAAAAGAGCCTTGTAGAACTTGAGATTGGGCGTCCGAACCCGTCCGCTGATCTCTGACCGCTTCTGTTATGGCGGCGAATAAGTCGATCGCTTCACAAACGTGCCTCTTCCGGGTTGTCCCAGGAACTGGTTGCCATCTACGATGAGGCGACCTTGGGAGAGCACGGTTTCAGCAACACCGGTAACTTCGATTCCTTCAAACATCGAGTAATCCACCCGCATATGATGGGTTTTTGCGCTGATGGTGTGTTTGCGGTTGGGATCAAAGATCACCAGGTCGGCGTCGCTCCCCAAGCCGATCGTGCCCTTGCGTGGGTACAGGCCAAAGAGCTTTGCCGGGGTGGTTGAAACCAGCTCGACAAAACGGTTGACGCTAAATCGCCCACCCTTCACGCCGCCGGAATAGATCAGACTCATGCGATGTTCAATTCCGGGGCCGCCGTTCGGAATCTTGGTGAAGTCTTCGCGTCCAAGCTCCTTCTGTTCCTTGATGCAGAACGGGCAATGATCGGTCGAAACCACCTGAAGGTGGTCGCGCTTGAGTCCATTCCAGAGTTTTTCCTGGTTCCACTTCTCGCGCAGGGGAGGTGTAAAGACGAACTTGGCGCCTTCAAATCCGGGCACGTCGAAGTTCTCTATCGAGAGATAGAGGTATTGGGGGCAGGTTTCGGCATAGACGGGCAGCCCGCGGTCCCGCGCCTCGCGCACCTTCTCAAGAGCGTCGTGGCAACTTAAATGGACGATGTAAACAGGTGCACCGGCCATTTCGGCGAGCGCGATTGCGCGTGCGGTCGCCTCGGCTTCAGCTGTTGTGGGGCGGGTCAAGGCATGATATTTCGGGGCTTTCTTGCCTTCCGACAGGGCCTGCTGCACTAAAACATCAATGGCACCACCGTTCTCGGCATGCATGCAGACCAGTCCGCCATTGTCGGCGGTCTGCCGCAGAGCCTTGAATATGCTGGCATCGTCCAGCATGAACACTCCCGGATAGGCCATGAAGAGTTTGAAACTGGTGACTCCTTCGTCAACGAGTGCATTCATTTCGTTCAGTTGGTCACCCGTCAAGTCCGTAACGATGCAGTGGAAGGAGTAGTCACAGACTGCTTTGCGGGACGCTTTCTCGATCCAGGTATCGAATGCCTTCCGCAAAGGCTGCCCTTTGTATTGAATGGCGAAATCGATCAATGTTGTCGTACCACCGAACGCCGCGGCGCGGGTGCCGGTTTCGAAGTCGTCGGAGCTTGTGGTACCCCCGAATGGCATGTCGAGGTGGGTATGTACATCAATTCCGCCGGGCAGCACGTATTTTCCTGCGGCATCAATAACGCGGGCAGCGTTCTGGCGAAGCTCGTTTTGTCCGATGGCCGCGATCTTGCCGTTACTGATGGCAACATCTCCCGTGTAAGTATCAGTGGCCGTGACCACTCGACCATCGGCAATGACAATATCAAACGCCATGAGTGCGTCCTCCGGTTGCTTCTATGTTAAACTGCGCAGCTTGTTAAGTTCGACGAGCGGAAGAATTCCATGGATTTTGGCATCACCATTAAACCCGATATGAGTGTGCAACGCATTCTGGCACTCACGCGGCAGGCGGAGGCTGTTGGTTTCAACTACGGCTGGATCTTCGACTCCCATGTTCTGTGGTTGGAGCCCTATCCGGTACTTACGCTTATGGCGACAAACACAACCCGCATGCGTCTGGGGACCTGTGTTACCAATCCTGCGGTTCGCGACATAACCGTGACCTCAAGCCTTTTCGCCACCCTGAACCTGATCTCTGAAGGGCGCATGCAGCTTGGTGTCGGCCGCGGCGACAGTTCGCGGCGTGTGCTGGGCAAAAAACCCGTTACCGCGGCCGAACTGGAGAGAGCGATTGCAGATTTTCGCAACTTGAATGCGGGTAGCGAGGTTGAATATGCCGGGCAGCGCATTCGCATTTCCTGGGCGCGCGGGGCGCCTCCGGTGTGGGTTGCCGGTTATGGGCCCAAAGTGCTCGAGCTCGCCGGCAGGGTGGCCGACGGAGTAATTCTTCAATTTGCCGATCCGGATTTAATCGCCTGGTGTCTGGGCTTCGTAAAGCAAGGCGCAGAATCCGTGGGCCGCGATTCGCGCAGCATTCAGGTCATGGCCGCAGCTCCGGTATGGGTATCCAATGATCTGAAGCGTGCGCGTGAGCAAGTGCGCTGGTTTCCCGCCCTGGTTTCTAACCACGTCGTGGATCTGATCGCCCGCTACAAAGCTGAGGAGCTCCCTCCTGCCCTGACCTCCTATGTTCGTAACCGAGGAAGCTACGATTACCGCCATCATTGCGAAGTGGAGAGCGATAACGCAAATTTTGTCTCGGATGAGGTCGTTGATCGTTTTTGCCTGCTCGGCCCGGCAGAAGCGCACCGCGAAAAACTCCGCAAGCTTGCCAGCCTGGGGGTAACTCAGTTCAACATTTACCTCATGAGCGGTGATGAAGAACAGACGCTGGAACTTTATGGCCGAGAGATCCTTCCCGCCTTCGACGACCAATCGCGCTCTAAACCTGGACGCGCATAAATCATTAGGGAGTGAAGCTCAGTCGATGGGATCGCCCCAGCGCTGCACCACAGGATCGCGTCAATCGATTGCGAGGCCCATGGCTTTAGCAAGCTCGAGTTGTCGATTGTCGGATTATTTTAAATAGGAGTACACATGGAGAGTGGAAGTAATGAATAGAAAAAGCTGCAAATGCCGCGATTGAAAAGCGAGAGCGAGGAGGCAGATTGGTGGGCCAGTCCGGCCGGGCGCTTACGTGAAACAGAGAGCCTCTAAAAACCAATCGAAAGGAACCAAAGCAAGGGGTTCAAATCTGGTTAGGAAGTTGAGTAACAAGAGCACCAGTCAGATCGCCGGTTTCCCGGGAACTATGCGTGCAATAACCCGAGTCCGTTCCCGAAGAAGAACCGTTTTGCCACGCGCAACCGGGCCTTGAGTTTGCGATCACGCAGCTGACGGATATTGATGTCAGGCAATGGCAATATTGTGGCACGTTTTGTGTCCACGATCTCGAATTACAAGGACACGAATAAGACCTAGAGAAATTGGCGAAGATTCGCAGGTATTACGGTACTTGTTCCGCAGGCAATTCGGGCTGCGCCTGGAAATTCATCAGGGCGTAATATGCGACAAACGCGACCCCGAATCCTACAAACCAGGAGTAATCGTAAAGCGGGCGTAAAGCGGGAACGACCAACCCGACCAAGGCCGTTCCTGCGCCCATTCCGAGAGCAGCAAGGGCCGACCAGTTCAATCCATGCCGGTATTCGTAGGCCCGGTCGCGCAGATAGAGATCTTCAACCCGCAGCTCCCGCGCGCGCAGGACAAAATAATCGCAAATCATGATGCCGGCCACGGGTCCCAGGAAGGCGGCATAGCCGCCCAGCCAGCCAAGGATGAACGTCCGGTAGTTCGCCAGCAGCTTCCAGGGCATTAAGGCAATCCCCATGAAACAGGTAATTATTCCACCCGTACGGAAGCTGATTTTCCTCGGCCATAGGTTAGAGAAGTCGTTTGCCGGAGAAACCACGTTTGCGCCGATATTGACGTTGAGGGTAGCAAGCAGGATCGCGATCAAGGAAATGACCACCGCCACTGGTGAATGGAATCGGCCGAGCAGTTGCACCGGGTCCCATATAGCTGTGCCATAAATCACGACTGTCGCCGAGGTCACCAGAATGCCGATCAGGGAATAGAGCGTCATAGTGGTGGGTAGGGCTAGCGCCTGCCCGATCATCTGCTGCCGCTGGCTGCGCGCGAAACGCGTGAAGTCGGGTATGTTCAGCGAAACCGTTGCCCAGAACCCCACCGTGGCGTTCAGTGCGGGAATCAGGAACTTGAAGAAATCTGTCAAGGTAGCAAAGCGTGATGGAGCCCGGAGCATAGGGCCGAATCCGCCCGCAGCATAGTAAGCCCAGGCGAGGAGGAGCAGACCTACCCCCACCAGAATGGGCGCGCTGATACCCTGGAGAAAGCGGATGGATTCAATCCCACTGACAACCACAATCAGGTTAATGAGCCAGAAAACAAGGAAGCACACTGCCGTGCTGTGCTCGAGCCGTGCCCATCCGGGAGCGAGCACGGTAATAAGGCTGCTGATCGCCTCGCCGCCGATCCAGGTCTGGATACCGAACCACCCACAGGCCACCAGCGCCCGTAGCACGGCCGCCACATTTGCGCCAAGCACCCCGAATGAAGCGCGGGCTAGCACCGGAAAGGGTATTCCGTAGCGTGCTCCCGGGTGCGAGTTCAGAAGCATTGGAATGAGGACAATGCTGTTGCCCAGAAATATGGTGGCTATCGCCTGCTTCCAGTTCATTCCACCCTGAATCAGGCTGGCCGCCAGCATGTAGGTGAGAATGTTCACCGACATCGAAACCCAGAGGGCAGCGTAGTTGTAGGTTCCCCAGTGGCGACGCTCGCTGGTCGTAGGCGCCAAATCAGGGTTATAGAGAGGACTGGATTCGATGCGAGCAGTCATAGAATCGCGCTCGTCTGCCTACCCTCGCTCAATCCGCTGCTGCCGATCGTCCGGTTTGTGCCGTAAGCTGGCCGTAAGTCTCGGGCCGCCGATCGCGGAAGAACTGCCATGTCCGCCTGACTTCAATAATCATGTCAAGATCGAGGTCTGCAACCACCAACTCATCCTTATCGCGGCTCGCCTGAGCTACGATTTTCCCGCGGGGATTGCAAAAATAACTTTTTCCGTAGAACTCTCCGATGTTCCACGGCTTTTCTCTGCCCACGCGGTTAATGGCGCCTACAAAATAACCATTGGCGACCGCATGAGCGGGCTGTTCCAGTTCCCACAGATACTCGGAGAGGCCGGCAACCGTGGCCGACGGATTAAATACCACCTCCGCTCCGTTCAGTCCCAGGATGCGCGCCCCCTCGGGAAAGTGACGGTCGTAGCAGATGTAGACTCCGACGCGCGCATACTTGGTGGTAAAGACAGGATAGCCAAGGTCTCCCGGCGTGAAGTAGAACTTCTCCCAAAAACCCGGGTGCACGTGAGGTATGTGGTGCTTGCGATACTTGCCCAGATACTTGCCATCTGCATCGATCACCGCTGCGGTATTGAAAAACAAACCCGGCATCTCCTCTTCATAAACCGGAACCACAATCACCATGCGGTGCTTCGCTGCAACTTTCTGCATGAGCTTGACCGTGGACCCTTCCGGCACCGGTTCCGTCATCTCATACCAGCGGACATTCTGTTCCGCACAAAAATAAGGTCCGTAGAACAGCTCCTGCAGGCCCAGGACCTGTACCTTCTTCGCTGCCGCCCGCTCAATGAGCTTTAAATGCTTGGCAATCATCGCCTCTTTGATTTTGGACAATGGACGATCGGCATCGAGTGGAGTAGCAACCTGGATGAGACCACACCGTACTACGCGGGGCATAGGGACCTCCGAACCCTGTTATAGCAGAACTCGAC
>JAFAWX010000154.1 GCA_019241535.1 Acidobacteriota bacterium
GAACTGCTCGTTCGCCGCTTGCTTACCGGGCGTTTCGGGCTCGTTCACCGCTTGCTTACCGAGCGTTTCGGGCTCGTTCACATTCACCACGTCGCAGCCTTCCCACAAAACGCGATTCACAATTTTCCAGTTCACCTCGCCGGGCTCACCTTTCCGGCCATCACGGTGCCAGCTCGTGGCCCGGCCGGGGCTGTCGCAGGAGGCCAGTATCACCGAACCGAGCTCAGCCGGTATGACTTCGAAGAGGAGATCTAGTAGTTCCCGTTGCAGCAGGTCGACTTTAGCGATAGTGTTGATGCGGCTAATCCTAAACAGCGCGTCAAGATCTGGCATGACGACGCCCAGATCGGGCATAGTGGCGCCGCCCGGTCGGTCGGCGCCGAATGTCAGCCCGGGTTGCGCCTTGGGCAGTATCAGCGTGCGTCCATCGCAAGGGAATTCAGGCTCACGCGGGGGCGCCAGGGCCTCATCTGGTTCCAGCAGGAACACAAGTTCGGTATAGCCGAGGCGAATCCTATCTCCATGCTGCAAGGCCTTATTACGTACCGGAATGCCATTGACAAATGTTCCGTTGCTGCTGTTGAAATCAATGACTCTATAGGCGTCGCCTTCTGCCTGGATTGCACAATGCTTGCGAGAAACGGCCTCCTCACGCAGGCATAATGCACTCGCTGGATCGCGGCCAATGGTCGTCTCCGCGTCCTTCAGATGCGTGATCGTACCCTTTTTAGCGCCGAGCACAACGACAATCCTCGGATCCATGGTTAGCTCCTATCCCCGCAGGCGCAGCACGACGAGTCGGCAGACGCAGAGTTCTACATTGGTTCTTTGATTGTGAATCGATCTCGTCTTAAGACGAATAGCTGTCGAAAAGTCCTTGGTGAGAAGATCAGCGAAAATTAATCGCGCCAGGATGCGCTGCAAACGTTTTCCGGTTCACGTATGCATCTCTGGTCACGTTCTTTCACCAGAATTTCAATAGCTATTGCTACCCATGCAACTCCCCTTTCCCTCTTGGGACCGGGAGAGTATAGGCACAACCCGTGTTGTTCCGTTTTCATGTAGCAGGGTGTGCCGTTCTCCGCTCATCCCAGTAACAACAGTTCACATTCGTCATTTCACTCATGTCCAATTGGCCCGACCCCACCGGCGCGCCGGATTGTGCCGGCCCCCAAGTGCAACTCGCAGATTCAAAGACGCAACCAGCATGTGCAGTGATGCTATCACTGATGACCTGCTTGGGGCTCACCAATGGGCTGTGCGGCTCGCGATGATAGACAATCCTACCTGCCTCGAGAGCGCTCGAATATTGAGCGAGAAGCCTGGCGGACGGCCTGTCAACGGTATTCAGCAATTCCGAAGAGCAGCCGCAAAGTTGATCGCGGTCCTCGACAGCGGGCAAAATCCTGCAGGCTGCGAATAATTCGCTCCGAGGTAATGTATTGAAAACGCGGGTTATACACGTCAATACCCGCACCGCAGGGGACGCGCACGGTTGCAGCAAGCTGATCGCGCGGTCGCGTCTGAAGTCGTATTTGTCTCTCCACCAGCTATGGGAGAGTTATCGGTTGAAGAGCAAGCAGCCCTATTTTTGCGATGAAAGGCCAGCAGAGGGAAAAGAGCGTGCCTGAGCCCAGGAAATCCCTGACTGCAGGCCGCTCCAGCCGAGAATGAATTTCGTTTTGATGGCTATTCCATCTCGAACCGCCATGCTATTGTGCAACCAGCCGGCCGGTTCTATGTCACCGGTATCGGAAGCGGCAACGGCTTGAATCGCGGCCGGATCACCACCTCGCTTGTGGCATGACGATTCAGTCCTTTGTGGTGTCCGCAAGACTTGTAGTGGAATCGCGCGCAGTTGGAGTCATAACGGCTTCGGGAGACACGGGGAAAAACTTAACGAACCCTGAGAACGGGGTTGGTAGTGTAATCCGCGATTTGACCCTTTAGCCGTCAAGTCGATGAAGCCCTTTTGGCATGCGACATTTGCGTGGCTCGGGGAACCCTGCTAGGCTTGCGCAAGCTAAGTCAAAACGTGAGGGCGGTGCAGATCTTATGTCCGCACGGGCCGACTACCCCGCCAAGACGGATACGAACAAAGGATCTAGAAAGGTATCGTGCTTTGAAGGGGATCTGGTCGCCAGCGTCGTAATAGATAATTTATTAAAGCTTAGGCCGGATTTCAGGAGAGGTCCAGCGCTTCGGTCTGTTGCCGGACAAGTATTGCTAGCTGCCTCGGAACAGGCGCTCGCTGCCAACTGGGGGAATTTGCGGCATGGCGCAGTGCGGATCATCGCTCTCAGCGAAGCGCGTTACAAGGATCGGCAGTTGGATGCCGCTGTATTCGCCTACCTACCGCCGTCCACACCGATCCCACTTATAGGGCGGATGATCGAGAATGCCCTGCGTGACATTCATCGCGACAATCTTCACCATAAATCTGCACAACAGTTGAGGATCGCGTCCGCTGAAATTGACGAGTTGAACCGTATCGGTGTGGCGCTGTCGGCAGAGCACAAAATTCCTAAGCTACTGGAGATGATTCTGACTAGGGCGCGGCAAATGACTGCTGCCGATGCCGGTTCGATCTATTTGGTGGAAGCTGCACAAGACGATTTCTGGTCTCGCTCGCCCGGGTCTGTCCTGCCAGTTAGCTCGAATCAGGAAGTAGAAATTGACCCGCGGAAGCCTGATGTTACTCGACCGCCGGCGGCGTTACGGTTTATGTGGGCACAAAACGACACCGTTTCCGCTCCTTTCGAGCAGAAAACGGTGGAGATCGGCAACACCTCCATCGCTGGTCACGTCGCATTGACCGGGGAGAGTGTTCAGCTGAACGACGCTTACGACCTTCCTCCCGGGCTCCCCTATTCCAGCAATCGTGAGTTTGACGCGAAGCTCGGCTATCGGACCAAGTCGATTTTGGCGGTTCCTATGTGCAACGAGAAAGGCGAAGTGGTCGGGGTGTTGCAACTGATCAACTCGAAACGCAACCCTGGCGCCAGACTAACTTCCCGCTCTGCGGTGGCCGCACAGGTGGTTCCATTCACGCTGCATCATCGAAAATTGCTTCTATCGCTCGCAAGCCAAGCGGCTGTGGCACTTCAGAACAGCCGGCTGCTCGCCTCGATCGAGAATTTATTTGAAGGCTTTGTACGCGCCTCGGTGGTCGCCATTGAAGAGCGCGACCCCACAACCTGCGGGCACTCTGCCCGGGTAGCCCGGTTGGCGCTGGCTCTCGCGGAGGCAGTCAACCGCACCACGACAGGCCCCCTCGCCCACATTCATTTCACGCCCACCCAGAAAAAAGAGCTACGCTACGCTGCGCTGCTTCATGACTTCGGCAAAGTCGGGGTTCGTGAGGAGGTGCTGCTGAAAAAGGATAAACTCTATCCGGCGCAACTTGAGCTGCTGCGCAACCGGTTCTTGTTTGCCAAGCGAACCGCCGAGGCCGAGTTGCTGCGAGCGAAACTGAACCATTTGCTGGCTGAGGGAGAGCACGCCTACAGGCAAGGCGCGCAGCACGCCGATGTCCGCCTTGAGAAATACTGCAGCGAACTGGATGCTCTCTGGGACTGCGTGCAGCAATGCAACGTGCCCTCGGCAACTCTGGAAACGGCGCGTGCCCGGCTGGAAGAGGCCGCAGCGCGGACATATGCCGATCTGGACGGTATTCCCCAACGGTTGATTACCGATGAGGAAATCCGCCTGCTTTCGATTCCTCGAGGCTCGCTGGATCCGCTTGAGCGCGCTCAAATGGAGGCCCATGTCATCTATACAGTGCGCTTTCTCAGCCAGATACCATGGACGTCGGAGGTCCGTGGTGTCATTCCTATTGCAGGCGCTCATCACGAAAAGCTGAACGGCTCCGGCTATCCGCAGGGACTTTCGGCAGACGATATTCCCGTGCAGACACGCATGCTGACCATCGTCGACGTCTTCGACGGAATTACCGCTTCTGACCGACCGTACAAACAGGCCTTCAGTGCGAAAGAGGCACTCGGTATCCTACGTTCCGAGGTGGCCGCCGGCGCCATCGATCCAGATCTGTTCGAACTCTTCGCCGATCTTGTACGTCAGGGTGTACATACGGCCGAGTCGCAGCAACCGGATTCGGCCTTAGCCGACAAGCAAGCCGTGGCCTAATTATTTTGCACTTCGCGGCGCTCCGACGGGTAGAAATTGAGTTAACCGAAAATGCTCGGATTCGCCTCGTTGCATCCGGTCCAATCTCCCCGGCTGCCCATCCCCGAAGGCGCCATAGATCATGCAGGTGATGTGCCGGGGATCATAGCCGAAATTGTTTTCTAATCAGCGTCGCGGCAGTCGAGGGGGGGCCGCGACTAACAACAAAGACATTCTGTGTGGGAAGCGTGGAAGCGTTGGATGGAATTGTCGAGCGTGCCAAGACACGAGCATTTGTCATTCAAATTGCGAAAATGTGTCCACCACCGAGCAGTCGTGGACAACAGCCAAGCAGGAACGACATCTTACGATTGAATTAATCGTCCTGGTTGGCGACAGCGATAGCTACCTTCCACGCCATGGGCTTTGCTCCTTTCAGCAGCTTACCGACAACCACTGACTGGTTATGTATCAAGTGCGTCACGGCTTAATGACCGTGGGGGTAGCTCAACGGTAACATCACCAGATAACTGCTTCGTTTTACCGAGCGGGTATGGTTCAAGAAGTTTTGCCACTTCAGGGCTTGAGGAACTAACGGCGCAGGGCGGCTAAGTTGGGCATCGGCTTGATGGTTCATGGTTACTCCGTGTCCAGGCTGACCTAAAGAGTCATAACATCGAACGAAAAGGCAGGAGCGGGAGCAGCTGTAGGCAGCTGCTCCCGCCGTGTGGGTAGGGTACTAGGCAGGATGTGAGAAAGGACTCATAGCTTGGAACCGACTGGGTTTGTGAGAAGTCCGTTGTTTCGATCGTGGACATATCC
>JAFAWX010000200.1 GCA_019241535.1 Acidobacteriota bacterium
GCTGTCGTGCCTATGTTTAACCTCCGAGCCGGTTCTCGCAAAAGCTTTTGGCTTGCTACGCCTTTCACCCGGAGCATTCACCTGGTTCACATCGCTACCGAGTGAAGCGAAAGATTTGCGATCACTGCATCGAGCAGCCGCCCCCAAAAAAATGCAGCCTCGAGCCAAGTGCGCCTAGGGAAGGGGGCCCGTCGGGTCATCGTGATCAAGGTTTCTGATATCGTTCAGCGTGAAACACTAGATATGCCCGTCTTGGTGACCGGAAGGGCTCTCAAGCCAAGCAATGCGGCCTCCACTTTTTTCCATTCGCGGGCATTCAGCGATCTATTCTCCGGGATGCCCCCACGGAAATAGGCCAGCAGGTCAGTTTTCAGAGTCGGCGTGATGCTGCGGAACTTGTCTTTCGCCAATTCTCGGGCCAACCCGGCATAGGCCCGATCGCACAGCCGGTACTCTCCAGAACGGGTTAACCGGCCGGTGTCGAGGTTGCGGTTCGCGATCTCCAGTCGATTTGCCTTCACCTGCGCGAGCAGTTGACGATATTGATCAATCGCCTCGTCCATACTGCGGAAGTAAAAGTCTTCAGTTTGTGGAGTGGGATTACGATAGCCCAGAATCTTGGCCGGACCGAACGGTATCAGTTTGATGAGGAATCCCAGTAGGCGTGCGAAGATACCCGGGCTGCGGTACTTGTTCCCAAATTCACGCTCATAGGCAGTACGAGAGAGATGATAAAGAAACTCATTTTTGGCAGAGTCGCCACGTTCATGAACGATCTCCGGTTTATGCGTGGCCAGAGCTACCTCGGTCATTTCGGGGATGACTTTGGCAACCGCGAAGCGGAAGGTCTCGAGCGTCAGGTCGTCATAGTGCAGCAGCTTGTCCATGGGCAGGCCGTAAACCTCCTGAAAAGCGCGTTCGAGCAGATCTTCGGAAACATCAAAGCCGATGAAATCGTGGAACTGTTGCGATCTATACCGATGCTTGGCGACTTCCAGCACATCGAAGCTGAATTCCGTGCGCAGGTGGGCGTCATGATCGTCTTCGTAGGTCACCCAATTGCCGTATCTGCGCCCGAGTTTTGGGTACAAAATCGGCACCGAACGGTTGATGGAGGTATGTCCCCAGCTGTCGGCGACATAGTGCCCGAGCGCACCTAGGGCGAAAGCGTATTCATCGATGTCGCGCGAGTCTCGAATAAGCGCAATGACGAAGTCGCCCGACCTTACATAGTGGAGAAGATTGGTGAAGGTGCGATTTCCCAGCGGGTAATAGCCCAGGTCCTGAACGACCGCCCCCCCGTAGGCAAAAGCGTGGGCTCTTTTGACCTGCTCTACAGACGCCTCCGGAAACCTAGCGAGCAAAAGCGCGCGAAGGTCGGTTTCCCATGTGATATCGATCATTTCCTCATGGGAAAGAACCGAGACCGCTCCGCAACGCCCAGCCATTAGTACAACAAGAGCCAGCATTGTCAGCATCGAAGCCATGCTGCAACTCAGATGCGCAATTGAGCTTTGGTCGTAGTCCAAGCCTGCGAACGCCAGGTAGCGTCGTCCGGACAATTTAAAAGCAGCCGGGACTTAGGGTACCGGCGGCGACGTGCCAATGGAGCGCCCGCTGACCACGAGTTCCACACGGCGATTTTGCTGACGCCCGGCTGCCGTATCGTTCGAGGCAATCGGGTTAGCTTGCCCGAATCCATGAGTAGCAACGGAAGAAGACGGGACCCCCTGTTGCGTTAGATAAGCCTGGACCGCTGCCGCCCGCTGCTCGGACAATTGCTGATTAAGAAGCGGGTTGCCGGTATTGTCCGTATAGCCGTCGACCTCGACATGAATATCGGGATAGGACAGGAGAATTCCTGCGACCTTGGCAAGGCTCTCGCGCGCTCCGGTCTTCAGATTCGCACTGTTGGTATCAAACAAAACATCCGGCATGCTCACGATCAAACCGCGGGCGCTGTCTTTTGTCCCCAGGACCTGGTTCAGACGGCTCATGAGCTGCTCTCGTTCCTGCCTTTGCTCGGTCTCCGCATTTTCAGCCCGTTGCTGGGCTTGCGCAGCCTGCTGGCGGGCCTGTTCGGCCTGCGCGGCCTGCTGCTGCCCTTGCTCTTCCGCCATAGCGCGTTGCTGCGCTTCGGTTGCCGCCTGCTGCTGCGCTTGCTGGGCTTGCTGCTGGGCCTGCGCGGCCTGTTGCGCTGCCGCTTGCTGCTGCTCCTCTAGGTGCCTGTTCCGTTCTGCTGCCTGTTGGGCCTGCTCGCGAGATAGTGCTGCCTGCTGTTCGGCATCCTGCCGTTGCCGCTCGGCTGCCGCCGCCTGCCGCCGTTCGATCTGGGCTTGGTCTTCGGCCTGCTGTGCCTGCTGACGAGCCTGTTCAGCTGCGGTCTGGGCTTCGGCGGTGCGCTGCTGGTTTTCATTGCGTTCGCGCTCCAGCCGTGCCTGTTCCTCGGCCCTACCTGCGGATTCGCGAGCTTCCTCTGCGGTCTGGGTCGCCTCGCGCGCGACTGTGGCTATGGACTTTTCTCCCTGTTTGCGGCGGTAATAGTCTTCAGCTTGAGTAAGGAGGGATTCGGCGTGTTTTAGCATGTCGGGGGCATACTCCTCCGCACGTGCATCGCGGGCAATTCGCAGCGCATTGCGTGCCTCGAGAAGGTCCAGCGGGACATTTCGGTCTTCGCTGCTATACTCCGCTGCCGGTAAAACTCTCGGCACATAAGTAGAGCGTGGGAACACCTGGTAGTGAACGTCAATGGTTTCAGGCACCCCTTTGGTTGTCGGACGAATCAGGTTCTCTCCTACCACGAATTCGCTCGGTTGGTTGACGGCATAGTCCGGCTCCGCACTTACGACCAGTGCAAATGCCTGCAGGTCGGTGGTCGTGTGCAGCGTAGCTCGTCCGGCGCGTTCAATAAGTTCGCCTATGTTCTTGGGTTTACCTTCCGGGCTCACTGCCCAGAGCACATATGTCAGATATGCGGGATCAAGAGCGCTAGCCGGGCGGAGGTGATCGACATCCACATGGATATCAACTAGGCCTTTTTTGCTGATTACTTTCGCCTTTCCGGAAACCTCCGGCATCAGGTCCGTGCCCCCAATGTCAACACCGGTCGTCGCTCCTTTTCGATAGTCGACGGCCTTGGTAGTGCGGGCAATCATGTGCAGCCCTGAAGCACCCAGTTGAGCGTCGTTCGTTTCGGTTTGGCTGCTCTGGGCGAAGATGCTCGCTGAAGCGCAAAGAAGCGCTGCCATGAGGAAGACTCGACAGAAGAGAATCGCTTTCACAGTACACCCCGCAACATTTAAGGTTGGCTTTCTTTGTTTTAGATTAGGCTTGCGCCCCAAAGGTGGTGTGTCCCAGAATGAGAGACCCGCGATCTGTGGGACCACCTCAGGTTTGTTTATGCGGGATACAGTGAGATCCCCCCCTCGTCATGCCGTTTCCTGTAAACCCGCCCCGGCTGGGAGTCATCAGAACTGAGGCGGAATAGCGGAACGAGGTAAGCAGAGCATCAGGCGAGACTCTGGAGATTGAGCCGACAAGGCGGGCAGCTCACCAGTGCGCTCCTGAGTACACGGGCTGGCATTCGCAAGCCGGCAGAATCCTGAGGTCGCGCCGCGGTGGCTTGTGCGAGTGTGAGGCTTATAGGCCAGGCTTGGCCATTAGATCTGGTTAAATGCAGAGATGTTCGATTAGGCAATCTGCTTATCGAGTCGCAACGTCGGTGCGAATTCAAGTGGGGGTAAAAGGAAATGCATAACGAGAGCAACCACAGCGCACGAAGTCTCGCCGCCATCGTGGCGGAAATGAACCATGAGTTGAAGGAGTTTGCCGACACCCGCATCCGCATGCTAAAGACGGAGCT
>JAFAWX010000215.1 GCA_019241535.1 Acidobacteriota bacterium
GCTGCGCTTTGATGTCCCCCGGTCCGGAGAAATGCGGTTGCAGGCTGAAGCGCCGTCCGGCAGAGAAGAACTGCACTATGCCTCGATCAAAGAAAGCCGCCAGCATTCAAACGTACTGCTTCCGAAGACAAAGGATCGAGGCGCTACCTGGGCCGAAAGCATTCGCCGCTTTTTGCAACGTGGTTTTCGGATTAAAACAGCAGCTTTAATCCCAGCTGTATGACGCGCGGTCCTCCACCTCCCAATCCGGGATTGGTCTGTGCCTGGTCGGGGGTTTGAGTAATCAGACCTGTCGCCGGGGGAGCGGTTATGCCGGCGCCGGGATTCACAAACCAGTTCGGCAGGGCGAAATTTGGATGGTTGAAGATATTAAAGAACTCCGCACGGAGTTCAAGGTTCAGCCGTTCAAGCAGGCGCGTATCTTTAGCCAGGGCGAAATCTAAGTCCCAGAAGTGAGGGCCAAATATGGCGTTTCTACCGAGATCGCCAAAGCTGCCGGCAAGGCCGGTGGGTGAAGGTGGCTGGGCAAACGCCAAGGGGTTGAGATATCCGATCGAGTCGGGCGCGGACTCCCAGTCGGGATTGATGGGGCTTATCCCGGGCACGAGGTCGGGCCGCTGATGGCTATTCGCAGGTGTGGGGAAACTGAACCCGCTGGTATCACTCGAGCTCACGATCGGAATGGGCCGACCGCTCTGGGCGGTAAAGATCGTATTCAGTTGCCATCCGCCTGCCAGTTGTTCGGGACCGATCAGTCGGGGAATACGGTAACTGAAGGCGGCGGTGAAGCGGTGCCGGGTGTCGAAGTTCGACGGTCCGTGCTCGGCTTTAAGGTTGTTCGAGTCCTGGGGCAGAGCTACGGTAGCGGAATTGAAATCGATTCCGTCTGAGGCATCGTCGAGGGATTTTGACCAGGTGTAACCGGCAAAGCCGGAAATTCCATGCGATCCATGCACCCGTAGCGTGCCCTGGAAAGCATGGTAGGTCGAGCTGCTGAGATTCGCGAATTCATCCATGAAGCCATAGTTAGGGTTCGGACGGGTTCCATCGGCCAAGGCCTGGTTGGCATCGCGCAGGCGCACCAGCTTGGTCCCCTTACTGCCCACGTAACCAAGCTGTAAACCTACGTTCCTGGCCAACTCCTGCTCGATGTTCAAATTCCAGTTCTGCGCGTACGGAGTTACCAGATTGCGAGGCGTAAAGAAGATGTCAAACGGAAATGGCTGAATCACAGGACTAAACACGGGAGCACCCGCCTGGCTGCCGTTGAATGCGCTCGAGTTGAAGGTCAAGGGCTGAACCGGCCGCGGCCCAATTGGCGGAGTGATCAGGCCCGCATCGTTGGTGAAGTTTGCGATCATGAGATCCTGGGGGATGTAATCATGGTAGATTCCATAGCCGCCACGGATTACTGTCGTCGGGTGCAGAGTCCAGGCAAAACCGAAGCGGGGACCGAAGTTGTTGAGGTCGCGATTGTAAGCCCCGTTTACCCCATCCATGCCCACCATTGCTAAATTGCCGTCACGTCCTAGGTTGGCCAGCAGGTTGTGGGACTCGCTGATCGGTCCGAAGTACTCCCAACGCAATCCCAGGTTAAGGATCAAGTGAGGTCGAGCACGGAAATCGTCCTGCACGAAAAAGGCGGCTCCATTGTTCGAGGTAGTCCGTTGTGTGTTGCCGGAGTTGGCAAGGGTAAAGGAATCGAAGCCGAGATAATAGGCCGCCAAGATGTCCGTTCCGGGATCGTTGCAAACGCCCGGGGTGTTACAGAAACCGTTGTTCGGCGCGAACACGATCCCTCCCCTTTCGAGATTGTCGTTGAAATTGTCTATGAGTGCGCGACGATATTCCCCGCCGAACTTGAGGCTATGACGCCCTGCGGCGATGGTGAAATTATCGAGCAGCTGAAAGCTTCGGCTGGTGCGGCCGCGGGGGACACTGAAAGCGGTAGCGCCCAGGTTGTCGAAAATTCCCCCAAAGTCAATTTCCGGCAGGCCGGTCTTTCCGGTTCCAAAATCAATACCTAAGCTCGAGGGATCGAAGTTGGAGTCGCGCGCCGTGAACGAAGTCCTGTAGCGGCTATAGCCGAATCGCACTTCATTGACCCGGCTGAGGCCGAAGGTTGAGAGCAGGCTGCCGGAGACAAGCTGCACGCGGGTGGGCGATTGCTGGGCGAACTGTGGCAGCCGGGACGCCGCCAGGCTGCCCAGGCCACCCAACGGAAAAACCTGCTGGCTGCTAGCGTACGCATAGCGCCCGGAGAAGGACTCAGACGAGCTAATCTGGTGGTCGACTTTCGCGAGCAAACTGTCTACATCGTTCTTGTCTTTAACATTTCCGGCAACCGTGCCGGTCTGCCCGTTGAAACCTGTCGGCGCCGGAAAGAACCCCAAAATCGTGCTGAGCGCAGGACTGGGTGTCACTCCGTTGGCGAGGGCAATCGTCTGGGCGCTGGCAATCTGGGACGGCGTAGGCACGAGCAGCGTGAAATCCGAGCCCACGCGCTCGCGTTGACCTTCATAGGCAGCGAAGAAAAAAGTTCGGCTTTTGACAACCGGACCGCCGAGCGAGCCGCCAAATTGGTTGTTGCGAAACGCACTCATCGGGGCGGGCCGCCGATTGAAGTAGTTACGCGCATCGAAGACATTATTTCGCAGGAATTCGAAGGCGCTGCCGTGAAAAAGATTGGTTCCGGATTTGCTGATGATATTTATGACCGATCCGCTGTTGCGCCCATACTCCGCCGGAAACTGGGACTGCAGATTGAATTCCTGGATGGCGTCAATGGGGAGAATCGAGGCCGGCGCGCCTCCGATCCCCGTCTGATTAAAGGCCGAGTTGTTGAAAAACGGGTCGTTGTTGTCTGAGCCGTCAAGCTCATAGTTATTCGAGCGGTCGCGATTGCCGTTGATGCTGAACTGGCCGAATCCGGACTGAATCGCCGCTACTCCCGAGGGTTCGACCGTTGCCCCGGGCACAAGAGCCACAAGCTTTCCAAAATCACGGCCGTTCAGAGGGAGATTCGCCACCAAGTCTCTTTCAACTACTTCCCCGAGAACATCCCCGCCGGTTTCGACCACCGGCGCCGAAGCGGTTACGGTAAGCTGCTCGAGCTTTTCCTCAACCTTGGTCAGTCGAAAATCGACGGCCGTGTCCAGGCCAACATCCACCAGCACGTTTTGCGACACCGACGAAAGTCCGGCCGACTCGGCTGTGACTCGATAGGTGCCTGCCGGCAGCTCGGCAACTACGTAACCTCCGTCCGGCCCACTTCGAGTATCGCGGGTCAGACCCGTGGCGTCATTTTTTACAGCGATCTTTGCTCCGGCAATCAGGCTCCCGCTCGGATCGAGTACCTTGCCGCGAATAGAGCCACGGAAGCTCTGTGCAGTCGAGAGATAAGGTGCAAACAGGCCGAGGGCGACAATAATGACCACTAAACCCTCGCAATGAATGACCGTAGGTTTTGCGCTGCTCATATAGGCCTCCGCTCGCTTGATGAACAATGATGTAGCCGGTCCGGCCGAGAACTCGACAGTTCCATGACCCCTTTATTATTGTTTTGAATTCGCCGCGGGTACAAAGATGGGCAACGGCGGTTTCAGGCCGTAGATCGCTTCAAAGTTGCCCTGGTTCACTGCCATACCTAGACGTCCGCGCGAATCGACATATAAGAGCGGATCCTTTAATGGCACTTCGGAAAATGTTTTGACGAAGGGAATCGTCATCTGTTTGCTGCCAACCGTAATCGGCACCTTTTGTCCATGGCGATAGCCGAGTTTTAGAAAGTCCTCGGCGTCAACGTTGGTCACGAGATTGCCGTAGGGACCATCCGTGGCGATGACTTGCCCAGTTAAGCCACGCTCATCAACCCTGGCCGGTTTCCAGTCGAGCCGCACAAGATCTTTGATCGGCATTTCAGGGCCAACATCGGTCCAGCTCTGGCCCCCCGCCAGGTGGGCACCGACAGGTGAAAAAATATCGCGGCCATGAAACGTAGAGGAGAGCGCAGCGCCTATCATCCACTGTCGGTTAGTAATCTCCCGTACACCTTCGATGCCGTCTCTGTCCCCGACCAGGGTGATCAAACCGTTATCCGGCAATACGAAAAATTGGCCGCGTTTGGATTTGACCACGATCGCTTTGCGGCTGCTGCCGACACCGGGGTCGACCACCACCACGAACACGGTTCCGGCCGGATAATACGGTGTGGTGCCGTAGAGGAAACGGGCGCCATCGAGAATCGAAAACGGTGTGACCTGATGGGTTAGATCCACGATGCGCAGCTCTGGCATGATGGAGTACATCACGCCCTTGCAAATGGGAACGGAGTCGTCCACCGTACCAAAATCAGTCATGAAGACGACGGTCGGTGGAGACTGCGCTTCGGCGGTGACAGTGGCTGGGCCGAAAAGCAGAAGCACGACGACAAAGCAGGTTAACTTGTAATTGTTGCGAAATCGGCCGTTCATATATGTATTAACTCGCTGGAACTCTGGATAAAGTAAAGCATTCTAACGGCTGTGGCCGCCGGATGAAAGCAGCAGTGAAAAACCGCATGGAAAAATTCGAAAATTTAAGTGCGTACCGCTCAGGTTTAGGGAACGTGTGAGTTGATCAGCACTGTAGCCGCTCTCCCGGATCTACTTTAGGCGCAACCCGCGAGGTGAAATCCGCTTTGCGCATTGGGGAATGGATTCAGCTCGTTTTCATTGGTCTGCTGGGATTGGGCGCCTGGTTTCGCCCGCTCGAAGCGGGACGCCGAAAGCACGTTACGCTGCTTGCGTTGGCAGCAACCGCCGCCATTGCTGCCGCCCGCTTCAGCGGGCGCTGGATGTCCCCGCTTTCTTCCTCCGTCGTGCGCGACTGGATTCCGGCGGCCACGATGCTCGTGCCCTACTGGCAAGTCGGCCAGTTCTTCACCGCCTCGAACCCGGCCCTCGAAGCCCGCCTCGCCCACTTTGACAGTGCCTTCTTTCGACGAGTGGGAATCGAGCCAGCGCGCGCCAAGATCAGCGTCGCTGCTGCCACTTACCTCCAGCTCGCGTACCTGATGGATTATCCCCTGGTGCCTCTCGCTCTCGTTGTGCTTTACACAATCAGGCTGCGCAGCAAGGTGGATTTCTACTGGCTCGTGGTCCTCGTGGCAACATACGTATGCTTCGGGCTGACTCTTTTTATACGCGCGTTACCTCCGCGAATGCTCCCCGGATATGAGAAGTTCCAGGTCCCGTCGACCCGGATCGGAGCCCTGAACCGTGTATTACTGGATCGCTTCAGCATCCAGGCAATAACGTGCCCCAGTGCTCATGTGGCCTCCTCGCTCGCCGCCGCGCTGGTCCTGCTTCGCCTGGAACCCTGGGCAGGAGCTATCTTCCTCTGTCTTGCCCTGAGCATCGCTGCTGCCACCATTATCGGCGGCTATCACTACGTAGCCGATGTCCTTTCCGCAATGGGTATCGCCCTGATTGTGTTCGCGATGACATCCTGTATCTATGCGCTGAACCGACTTTGAACGAAGATCCGCTAACATGAGCATCGCGGATCTAAAAAAGATTCTGGCAGTAAGCCTTGTAGAATAAAAGGATGAATCTACCGCGTATAAGGCGCAAATTGCACGCCTTGTCCTTTCAGCTGCGGCAGGCAAGTGTGGTCGCGAAGGCCATGAAGTCGCAGCACCATCCGATCGTCGCCCACATCGTACCCATTCGCCGCTGCAACCTGGCATGCACTTACTGCAATGAGTACGACCATTCTTCTAAGCCCGTCCCGCTTGAGGCGATGCTGCGCCGCATCGACCGGCTGGTCGAACTGGGGACGACCGTGATCACCATCAGCGGTGGTGAACCTTTGTTGCATCCCGAACTGGATGCGATCATCCGCCATATTCGTACCCAGGGCAGCATTGCCACGCTAATCACCAACGGTTATCTGCTCTCGCCGGGTCGTATCGAGCGCCTAAATTCCGCGGGCCTCGACCACTTGCAAATCAGCATTGACAATATCCAGCCCGACACGGTTTCCATGAAGAGCCTTAAGGTGCTCGACAAAAGGTTACAGTGGCTCGCCGAGCACGCTACATTTCAAGTCAACATAAATTCCGTAATCGGCACATCCGAGCGGCCCGAGGATGCGGCAACAGTGGCTCGGCGTGCACGTAGCCTGGGCTTCATGACTACGGTCGGCATTGTGCATGACGGTGAAGGTCAACTGCGCGCTCTCGGCAGCGCCGAGCAGCGTGTGTATAAGGAGATCACTCAGGAAGCAGGCCGATCCTTCTCGAGCTTCGCCTACTATAACCAGTTCCAGAAAAATCTCCTCCAGGGAAAGCCTAACAAGTGGAATTGCCGGGCGGGGAGTCGCTACCTGTACGTCTGCGAGGACGGCCTTGTACATTATTGTTCCCAGCAGCGCGGCACTCCCGCGATTCCACTGGAGAAGTACACGGTCTGGGATCTCGAGCGCGAATACCTGACCGAGAAGTCGTGCGCTCCGTGGTGCACGATTTCCTGTGTGCACCAGGTCTCAATGGTCGATCAATTCCGCGAAAATCCTCATGCCGCGCTCGCCAGGCTTTTCCCGGCAGCCTTGAACGATGAACGGAGCTATGCCCCACCAGCAATCATTCGCGCTCTGATCTGGATGTTCTTACCCCCAGAGGAGAGCTCGACTCGAAAAAAGATCACCCAGGGTTTTGCGCGGGCAGCGTACTGGTGCCTGAAGGTACGTTAACCCAGCGGTGAGCCGGCCAGTCTCAGTCCGGCTCGATCGTTCAAGGTCTCTTACAAGCTTCCCCGGAGTTTTCCGCCCGCAACGTGTTTAGCAGGAACCAGCTCCCAAAACTTGCTCGGCTAGAGGAGCCTCCGATAGAGGGCAGAGCACCCACCCCGGGGCGAGCGCTAGCCGCGCGTGCTTAGACCCCTCTTCCGCGCGGGAATCTTGCGCAGATGCCTACGACAGCAATGCGTGCAGCATCATAGATGGCATGAAACTTAGATGGAAAACGATCTGGCCTGGAACAGTGCTTCTCTTCTTCTTCAGTATTTCTTGCGCTGTACTCAGTCAATTCCAGAATCTCTGCAGCTGTCTTCCGCTGCTCCCTGATATTGCGGATTATCGCCATGCTGCGAAACACGTGCCCATACCCACCGGCGCACCCACAATGATTACTGTCGACACCATTCTGTCCTGGCCGCAAACTCCA
>JAFAWX010000337.1 GCA_019241535.1 Acidobacteriota bacterium
GAGTGTGTCGAATACTACCGTGTGCGCGACAGCAGGTTGCAACCTCCCACACTCTGAGCGCGCGCGTGCGCGTCGCGCGGGCAAACCACGGCCCCGGCGGTAGTTGCTTGATCGGAAATAGTCGACAACCGAGAGGTACCCTCTCAACCTGATTGAAAAGAAAGATCTTGACAGTCAAACGTTGCAACTCGCCGAATAAGAATTACAGAGCTGGCAGTGGAAATCCGGCCAGCCAGGTCAAAAACTGCAGCAACTTGCGCTTTGGCCCTGTGTTTGCTTCCTCCAGGAAGTGCCGGCCATCCCAGGCAGAATCAAGGTGGTAACGATTCGCCTGTGGAAAAACACAACAGCCCTTCGCACCGGCTTGCCCTCGGAGGTGGTTTGTGAGTGATGTCCGAATTCTCATAGCCGACGACCATGAGATTGTCCGTCGCGGCGTGTGTGCGTTGATTGCAAGTCATCGGGGCTGGCAAGTGTGCGGCGAGGCGGTAGACGGCCGGGAAGCGGTTGAAAAGACGCGGCAACTGGCACCTGACATCGTCATTCTCGACATTCATATGCCGGGTCTTAACGGCCTCGAGGCGGCACGCCAGATTCTGCGGCATAAGCCGGCACAAAAAATTCTTGTTTTTACCATTGCCGATGCGGACGCACTAGTACAGGAACTGCTGCGGGCTGGCGTCAAAGGCTATGTCCTGAAATCTGACGCCGCCGGTGACCTGACTGCGGCAATCGAGGCATTGCAGCAGAACCGTACCTTCTTCAATTCGAGGATTGAGCAGATGATCTTGGACGGCTACCTCAGAGCCGATCGCGGCCATGGTGCCAGCCACCCCGGTGATGCCTCACCTCTGACCGCGCGTGAGCGCGAAGTTCTACAGTTGCTGGCGGAAGGCAAAACTACGAAGGAAGCGGCTGTGACCCTCAATCTCAGCCTGAAAACCGCCGAGACCCACCGCGCCCGTCTGATGCGAAAACTGGACCTTCACAACGCAAGCGAACTGGTCCTCTATGCAGTGCGCAACAACATCGTGCACGCTCCGACTCCAATTGCGCTGAGGATGCCACTGGCGACGGCCGCCGGCGATTAGACGGCGCGGCCGAGTCTCCCACTTTTCCAAGCTTGAAACATGAATTTGCCCTGAAGGCCGGACACCAGGTGCGGCCGGGCAGCTAACGGTTGGCGGCTACTACAACCTGCTTTGTCAACAGGTCGGCGGCACCGGCAAGGGTCAAATCCTGAGAGAGTGGCCGGAAATCGCTGCGATGTTCCGCCTGTTGCACGGCAATGGTCTTGAAGAAGAGTGCCTTGCCGCGCATGTTCACTTCAATCGAGGTGAGATCCCATTCTCCGGGCGCGAGTTCGCGCTGCTCGACATCAAAACGCCCTCCCTTTTCCAAATGCCCCAGGAATCCACCTCCGAATTTCACATCCGCGAGTAGTTGCCCATTGATACGAGCCAGTCTCCGCTGTTTGGCATGCACCCACATCTCTCCCGCCATTTCGTGGAAGACACGTGCCTCGCGTGTCGGCGGTTGGAAGCCGGGGTTAGGCTGGTACTTGAGCTTGATCAGATCTCCGTCGCCGCCGGCATAAACGAAGCTGAGAGCGTCAGGAATCATTTCAAAGAATGCTTTGCATTGCTCGCCGTCTCTTTTCTTCGTTTGTTCCATCCGCTGCTGCTCCGCGGGATTTCGGACTAGGTTCTCGATCCTCTCGATCTCAGCCCGTTCTTCTTTCTCGTTTAGGGGATGGCCATCGATCGCGACCAGGCGATCGAGCGTCCCCTGCCCAGTCTGAACAACCTCCTTTGCCTTCTTTTTACCTTGCTCTTCCCGGTCCGAACGGTACATCCAGCGACTGTGGCTTGCCTCCTGCGCTTTTATTTCATTAGCCACCACTGCACGTGCCAGGTCATTGGCCGATATCGTGGGGCTTGCCTGTGATTGACTTAGGGCTCGAGCAACGGAAAGAAAAACAAGCAAGCCGGTAAAGGAAGAAATTCTGAGGAAGCGAAATAACATTTTCCCGCCTTTCCCATCACTCGTCCGCGCGGTTCGAGGGCGGTCCGAGGCACATTGGTTACAGCTGCCTGCGGAACGCTCCGGGCGGCCTACAGCTCAGGCGGCCAACGCGAACCGATTTCCCGCGCCGGCTCGGAGGGCGACCATCTCGGGAAATGAGGTAAAGTCGAAATCCGGTATCGGGCCGGCGTCCTTAAGCCGCTCACGCACAGCTCGGATGGGATTGAACAGCTTGAGCCGAATGTCATGGTCGTGAGCCCATTGCTGTAGAAACACGACCATGCCTAAACCGCCGGCCTCGACGACGCTCACCTTCGAGAGATCAAGCACGATGATGCGTGCCGTTTCCAGAGATCTGACCACTTCGCGCAGTTTGTAAGCAGCCTCGCTGCGAACGATTCTGCCCTGGCATTTGATAACTGCAAGCTCACCCATTCTCTCTGTCTGCAGCTTCAGCATGGCTTCCCCCCGGATGCACTCGCCTTCGCCGAAAGCACGAATTTTGCCATCTCGGGCGCACCGTATTTTGTGTTGGATGGCGCCCGGCGGTTCTGCATTGTGCGGAATTTTCTGGAGGTGATCGAGAAAATCTGCGCTACAGGAATGGCTGTAAGGTCCGGCCGAAACCGGTGGTAGCTCCTCTAAGAAGAGCACGGGACCAGAGTGCCCGATGGCTCATTGCAAGGCCGATGCTCGCTCGCTTACCCAACTAACGTATTCACGTCCGGCAAGTCAATGGAGGGGATGGTATCTAGACGCGCCCACAATCGAGGAGTTCAGCTCCGGCGTGGAGCTCGATAACCTTCTCATGGAGCCATTGCTGGCTGCGGGAAGCTCGCAAAGGAGCACTGCTGTGGAATCTAACGTGCACAATGCGTAGCCGCGTAACCGAAGGAGAATTATGACGTACGTAATGACTAAGCCTTGCCCGATCTGCCGGCAGCAATTGACGAAACAGACGCCGACCGAAACCGTGCACTGCGCCTGCGGCAAACATGTCTGGCAGGGCTAGAGCGCGCGGCTAGCGGGTTCGCACAAAGCCAAACTCAGCAGTGATGCCACTGCCTGCTTATTCTCCTTGTCGGGTTCAATCGTCAATTCAAGAACTGTGACCTTTGGCAGGTCGACGTGATAGTTCTCGACCTCGCGAGTGGCGTCGGGAGAACTGAAATTCCACTGCTGCCGCACAATCTCCTGAAAGGACCTTCCACCGTCGGAGGACCAGCGCAGCGTAAATTCCTGCATCCGCTTAATGTCAGCTTCCTCGAATGTTAACGAGATCTGGCTTAGAGGTTGCGGCCGGTCGAAGGTGAGCCGTATGGTCTGGGTTCCAGGCCCTGCGGCGCGCCATCCTCTTCCGCCCCGCTCCGTCAGTGCAGATTCAATGGGGAAGCGGTCATCCTCCGAGGTTACCTCGACTGCAGCCACGCTCTCCAAATCAAGCCAGTCTTTCTCAGCTGCAGGGGGAATCTTCGGGGAAATAATCTGTTTGCGCATTCTGTCAGGTAACCCGCGAACGAGGCTTAAGGTTCTTCTGATGCCTGGCACACTGTGAGGTTGTCAAGAGCATAGGATCAGCCTGTGGTGATCCAGCAACCAGGCCGCTCAAATAATGGTGAATTAGGGCACACGATTGGGCAATGAACGTTGCTGTTCATCGTCTGCTCATCCATCCCACGAGGTTGATCAGTGCAAGAAATGACGCGATTGAGCCACCGTCGCGGGAAAACTAGAACACGCAAGGACGTACCGTTTCGTTCTTCTGGCTCGCTCTTCCGCCCTCCTGCTCGAAGAAATTCCTTGACAGATGTTGTACTGTTATAGTTATGTATAACAGTACGCTTCGACTTTGAATTGGGACTTTGAGGCTTGAGGAGAAATGAAACATGAAATCCATTTCAATCACGCTGTGCGCGACCGTCATTTCGCTATCAACTGCAGCTCTGCTATGGTCCGGCACGACACCGGCAGCGGAGTCGGACGCGCAAAAATCCTTCGATAAACTGAAAACCCTGGCGGGCAACTGGCAAGGGCCGATAGTTGTCGACCCTCCGCAGGCAGACATAAAAAACGGAATCCTCGGACACGTCTCATTGCGCGTAACCTCGCGCGGTAACGCGCTGGTACACGAGATGTACGATCCGGAAAAGCCCGATGATCCCACCCGTTACGACCATCCGCTCACCATGCTATATCTCGACGGCGGCCGCCTGATTCTCACGCATTACTGCGACGCGGGAAACCGTCCGCGCATGGTGGCGCGGTCCTCGGCAGACGGAAAGAAGGTCGAATTCGATTTTGCCGACCTCTCCGGCGGCAATGAGAACGGACACATGTATCATGCCGTTTTTACCCTGATCGATGCCGATCACCACATCGAGGACTGGACGTATATGATGCCGGGGGACAGCCCCGTCCACGCCCACCTGGATCTGCAGCGCAAAAACGACGGAGCCAGCCGGGCCGGAAACTAGGCTGTTCCGAGAATCCGATGGACCGTGAGTGGAACGACCATCAGCCGATTTACCGCCAGCTTCGCGACCGTGTGGTTGCGATGATTCTGGACGGCATTCTCAAAGAAGGCGATGCGCTGCCCTCGGTGCGTACAGTGGCGGCCGACTACCGGCTGAATCCGCTCACCGTCCTGAAGAGTTACCAGGAGCTGGTGGATGAAGAACTGGTTGAGAAGAGGCGGGGGCTCGGCATGTACGTGAAGGCGGGGGCACGCAACTTGCTATTGCGCGGGGAACGGCAGAGATTTTTGGACCAAGAATGGCCGCGGATTCGCGCAACCATTCAACGGCTGGGGCTGAGCGCGGAAGAGCTGCTGAATGGTGACGGAAACCGCCGAACGAAATCGAAAGGGAACGAGGAGCGCTGAAGCCATGGCCTGCATTGAAGCGCGCGGCCTGCGCAAGCGGTTTGGGACGACGGTCGCGCTGGACGGTATCGATCTGCGTGTCGAAGAAGGTCGCATCCTGGGACTCATCGGGCGAAACGGCGCAGGCAAGACAACGGCGCTCAACGCAATACTTGGCTTGATTCCTTACCAGGGCGAACTGAAAGTGCTCGGGCGTGACCCGTGGCGAGAACGCGACCACCTGATGCGCGACGTCTGCCTTATCGCCGACGTGGCGGTTCTGCCGCGCTGGATGCGGGTTTCTCAGGCGCTTGCCTACGTCGAGGGCGTTCATCCGAGATTCGACCGGGCCCGGGCCGAAGGCTTCCTCGCCAGGACTTCGATCAGGCCGACCCGCAAGATCAGGGAGTTGTCTAAGGGCATGGTGACGCAACTGCACCTCGCGCTGGTCATGGCCATCGATGCCAGACTGCTGGTGCTCGATGAGCCCACGCTTGGCCTTGACATTCTCTATCGCAAACAGTTCTACGATTCTTTGCTTACCGACTACTTCGATCGCAGTCGAACGATTGTGGTGACCACGCATCAGGTAGAAGAGATAGAGCACGTTTTGACGGATGTTGTCTTCATCGACCAGGGTCGCATCGTGCTGGGGTGCAGCATGGAGGATTTCGAGTTGCGCTATGCGGAAGTCACCGCCCATCCGGAGCAGGCGGCGGCGGCCAGGGCGCTCAAGCCCATCTATGAACACCAGCTGATGGGCCGAAGCATGCTGCTGTTTGAGGGCGCCGATCGTCAGAAACTGGCTGCCTTTGGTGAGGTGCACGCACCCAGCGTGGCCGATTTGTTCATCGCCGTAATGAGCGATCCGGCAAGGCATGTGGGAGGAGCGGTTCGATGAACAGTTCATCTGATGCCATGCGCGAGGCCGCACTTGGGTCCGAAGCCAGCGCCCCCGCCGTAATGGTCCGTACTCGGCCCTTTTATTGGGCGCTGCGTCGCGAATTCTGGGAAAACCGTTTGGTTTTTATGGCGCCTCTCGGGGTCGCCGGCCTCTACCTTGTCGGCTATCTGATCAGCCTGACTCATCTCCCGGCACACTTGCGCGGGCTGTCATCCAGTGACCCGGAACACTACCGCGACGCCGTCCTCGCCCCGTACAACGTGGCGGCTGGATTCATGATGGCCACTTACATCCTCGTGACCGTGTTTTACTGTGCCGAGGCGCTGCACGGCGAACGGCGCGATCGCAGTATCCTGTTCTGGAAGTCGTTGCCGGTATCCGATTTGACGACCGTGCTCGCCAAGGCGAGCATTCCTTTTGTTGTTCTGCCGCTCATAACCTTCGCCATCACTTTAGTGCTGCAATTGACGATACTCATGCTGAGCAGCGTCGTACTGCTGGCAAGCGGGCTGAGTGTTTCATATCTCTGGACACGCCTGCCGGTGGTACAGATGTCGCTCCTGCTGCTTTACCACATTGTGACCGTCCATGCGCTCTGGCCAGCGCCGGTCTACTGCTGGCTCCTGCTGGTATCAGGCTGGGCACGGCGGGCAGCATTTGTGTGGGCGGCATTGCCCGTGCTGGCGATTTCCGGGGTGGAAAAAATCGTTTTTCACACCTACGATTTCGCCTGGCTGGTCGCGTACCGTTTGATCGGAGACTCGGCCCCGAGCCACATGCCAGAACATACCTTCCCAACCGATCCCATGACCCACATCATGCCGGCCGAATTCCTGACCAGCCCGAGTCTGTGGATCGGGCTGGCACTGGCCGCCATTTTTCTCGCCGCAGCGGTGCGGCTCCGGCGCTCTCAAGGCCCCATCTGAACGAGCATGGCTCTCGGCTCTAGCGGCTCGCGTCACAGCTTCGTCCGCTGCGGTCTGCAGATGAGTGCACACCCTTCCCGACGTCGCGCGTTTCTAGCTGAACCTGGTCTTGCCGAACTCTTCGAAACGCTCATAAACGCTGAGCACATGTTTGGGCAGCGGCAAGCGGCTTCCCTCTTCAAGCAGAGGAATCAACTTGTCGAAGTCGGGCCCGGAGTGTGAGCCGGTCAGCGCGATGCGCACCGGGTGAAATAATTCTTTACCTTTGGCGCCGGTTTCGGCCTTGACTTCGTTAAGGAGCTGTTTAAACCGCTCGGGAGTAAGTATCCGCTCGCGGGCATTCTCATCTTCGAGGATTTTTACGGTGATGCGGGACAAAACGGCCTGCGTATTCGGCCAGGCCAGCACTTCGCTATTTTCAGGCGCGGCCAGTGCCACCCTGGCATCGTAGCTGAAGATCAGAGA
>JAFAWX010000342.1 GCA_019241535.1 Acidobacteriota bacterium
CCGACAAGCGCCGACGCAACTCCCCCCAGCTTTGAGCGGCGGGTTGCCATGAGCACCCTCGATGCCTCCATGGATCGGCATGCTCCGAGGCTCGCCAACCCGGTGCCCGCCACAGATGCAGGCTTGATCGAGGGAATGAAAATTTATGACACCAATTGCGCCCTCTGCCACGGCACCATGGATCTTAAGCCGGCGGCTCTCGAACGTTCCATGTATCCCCCTCCTCCACAATTGCTGCTCGATCCTCTGGATGATCCCGAGTGGCACATTTACTACGCTGTCCGCACCGGCGTCCGCTACACCGGAATGCCGGCCTGGAACCGGGTACTGTCCGATCAGGACATGTGGAAGGTCACGGCTCTTCTTGCCCGCGTCGAGAAACTTCCGCCCGGCGTACAGCAGTACTGGAAAAAAACTTATGGGGTGTCACCCGAATCCCATCACGGCGAGGAACAACACGGCGCGCACGAGCACAACGATTAGAAAAATACGGGCGGTAGTTCGATCCCTCATTCCCCGCCCTTGCGCTCTCGTCCCACAGTTGCCGTGATGTGCCGCCGCTAAGGCAAGGGGAGATTTGGCTCGACCAAAATCCTTCTGCCGATTCTTCGATAACGACAGGGCTAATTCTCGCGATCGATTTCCAGATTCGCTATTTTCCCGGCCTCAGAGACGGTTACTTCAACTTTCAAAGGCTCCTTGTACGTGGCCCGATACTTGTAGGCCCGCTCTCGGCCTGCCTCCTTCCGTTCCAGCAGTTCGAGCTTCTGGAGCGGGCCTAATTCCTTCAGGAAGTCGGCGTAACCGGAAAGCTCCATTGACAGCTCTTCCCATTCCTTAGCGGTGAATGCACTGGGATCACCTTTCCCCTCTACCAATTCGCTCAGAACATCACTCAGCAGCCGGGTTACTTGAGGGTCTTTGTCCTCGATGGGATGGGCGAAGGGCGGAATGAGCTCCGGGTTCAGCAGGCCAGCAACCCCGCGGGCGATCTTACTGGGATTGGAATGATTCGAATCCAAGTTGGTCAAGACCACGATCGTGAGCCTGTCGTTTACGTAGCGCCCGATGTAGGACGTAAAACCCTGCCAGGCTCCCCCATGATCGATTACCCTATGTCCGTTAACGCTGGTAACCTCCCACGCAAAACCGTAGTTGCCGGAATTCGGCTTGCCGTCGCTCAGTGGAAACACGGTCCACATCCGATCAAGGCTGGCCCGCCGCACCAGCTTCTCGGTGTAGAGCGCTCCGTCCCACTTCGCCAGGTCGACCACGTTGAAATACAGCGCGCCATCAGCCGTCGTGTTATAAGTGGGCGAGACCCATTCCTGATTTTTCAGCTCGCCTTTAACCAGCCGATATCCTGAAGCCCGATTGGGAATGATGTCTTCTTCGCTGATGATCCGGGTTGCAGTCATCTCCAAAGGGCGAAAAATGCGTTCTGCCAGAAAGTCTCCGTAGAACTTCCCGGTTACGCGATGAATCATCATCCCCAGCAGAACGTAGTTGGTGTTGGTGTAGCGCCAGCGTTCGCCGGGCTGAAAGTCCATCGGAAGCTCGGTGATTTTGCGATACAGTTCGTCCTCGCTGTTGTCGAGTCTGAGGTAAAAAGGACCTTCGGGCTTGGTGCGCGCCTCGGTTTCGTATTCGGCGATGCCGGCGGTATGAGAGAGCAAGTTGCTGACCTTGACTGGCGCCCAACGACTTGGGCCATCGGGGAAATACTTCAAAATGCTGTCATCAAGACCGATCTTCCCTTCTTCCACCAGCATCATGATTCCCATCGCGGTGAATTGCTTGCCTACCGAGCCAGACTGGAAGATGGTCTCTGGCTTGACTTTGACGTTCAGCTCGACATTGGCGACACCATAGCCCTGCATCCGCTCTGTGCGGCCGGCTCCGTAAACGCCCAGCGCTAAGCCTGGAATGTGCTGACGATTCATCTCGGACTGAATGTACTGGTCGATTTTGTCCGGGGTCTCAGAATATGCCGCAGTTGCAGCAAGGCTAGCAATAGCCATGAGCCCAAGCAGGAAGTTCACAGCCGGTAAATCCATAGGGTTTGCAAAAGCAAAGAAGTCTACCATGCATCGAGTTGATTCACTCGTGCCCGAAAGATAGTCACAATCCCGTGAACATGCGGGCTGCAGGCACAGTGGTTCGAACACCTGAGTCACAGGCAAGGTTCTTCGCATCGATGAGATCTGTTCGCCCTTGCACATCGAGGAAGGAGCGTTAGTCTTTATCGTCACGTTGGCGGTTATGGCCAACGAATGCCGAATAGCGCGGTTTCAGTTGACGGAATTATCCGGTGTTGCAGTCCGGGGTACTTCCGCAGCCGGCCATACAATCGCAGAAAGAACAAAACTTGATAGCATCATCCTGAGAACCGGATTGGAGGTTAGTCCAAAACTATGATTACTCGCCGCAGTTTCCTCGTTGCCAGTGGACTCACGGCACTCGCCTCCACCCGCGTTTACGGCGCGAACGAGCGACTCCGGATCGGAGTCCTGGGTGCAGGTCAGCGCATGAAACAACTTCTCGATGCGGCCGATAAGGTCGCTCCCAACGAGATCGTGGCCGTAAGCGACGTATATGGGCCCCATCGCGATTTCATCAAGCAGCGTTCGAACGGTGTGGCCACAAGCCACCTGGACTACCGTGAAGTACTTGAAAGGGATATCGACGCCGTGATCATCGCCTCTCCGGACCACTGGCACGTACCTATGGCAGTCGATGCGCTGAAAGCCGGCAAAGACGTTTTCCTGGAAAAGCCGGTTACCCACACCATTGACGAAGGCGCCAACCTGCTTCGTACCGTGCGCGCAAGCAAACAGATTCTGCAGTGTGGTATGCAGCAGCGCAGCTGGACGCACTTTCGTGATGCTGTCGATCTGATTCAGGGGGGCAGTCTTGGCCAGATCGTACAAGTGCGGACCTACTGGTGGCAGAACTACCAAAAGGACTGGCCAAAGACAGCCGTCGACCAGCAGGCACTTGACTGGAAGCTTTGGCTGGGATCGGCGCCCGATCAACCGTTCAGCGAGGAAAAATTCTTTCATTGGCGTTGGTTCTGGAATTTTGGCGGGGGAGCCATGACCGATTTATTCACCCACTGGATTGATGTGGTGCACTGGGCGATGAAAGCCGATCAGCCGCGGCAGGCCCAGATGCTCGCCGACAAATATATTTTTCGCCAGTGGGATTGCCCCGACACCATCCAGGCAGCCTTTCGTTATCCGGGCTTTGACGTGGTCTACGAGGGAATGATGAGTTCGTCGATTGACGGTGGCGGTCTTGAGTTTCGCGGCACTGACGCGACATTAAAGATTGATCGGGCGGGATTTGCTCTCTATCGCGAGGGTGCGCCCAAGGAAGCAAATCCCGTTCTCAGCGGTCACAGCTACCGCGATGGCACCATCGATCACATGGAAGACTTCTTTGCTGCCGTCAAGAGTCGGAAAGAACCAAACGCGCCCGTAGAAACCGGGGTGGCGGCCGCGCTCGCCGGTCATATTGCAAACTCAGCGTACAAGCATGGCGGCCAGCTCACATGGCCATCAAAGGCCTGATTACTTACCCTGAGTCTCGACTCTACAAATGGACGTCTTAGGACGCCGCCACGTGCGGCTGCGGGTCTGCCGCGGATCGGGAGTAGATGAGCAACGATATCGCCGCCACTGGGGTTCATCGATGTCCACGCGGCGCTTAGCTATAGTTGAGCTTCGCTATAATTATCAGCGGCGATTGACTCGTATCCGCCTTTCCAAGAGGGATTATGCCGACAGACATTGTTATGCCACAGATGGGCGAGTCCATTGTTGAGGGGACGATTACCAAATGGCTGAAGAAGCCTGGCGACAAAATTCAGCGCGACGAGCCGCTATTTGAGATTTCAACCGACAAGGTAGACGCCGAGATTCCTGCCCCTGCGTCAGGTGTGCTCCAGGAAATCAAGGTCGCCGAGGGAGCTACGGTGCAGGTAAATACTGTTGTCGGCACCATTGCCGCCGACGGAGAAGCACCGGCGGCGCCCTCCCAGGGCGCTGCGCCTGCTCCCGAAAAAAAGGCCGTGCCGCAAGCGGCCACGCCCGAACCGAGATCCGAGGCCGCTGCCACTCCGTCCACTCCTGCGCAGGAAGAGGACGAACACGCTCGCTCATCTCCCCTGGTACGCAAGCTCGCCCGCGAGCACAACGTGGACCTATCGAAACTGCGCGGCACGGGGCTCGGCGGCAGAATCACTAAACAGGACATTTTGGCTTTCATCGAGGGCCAGCCCTCCGCTCCCGCGGCAGCGCCGGCCTCCGCTTACAGTCCTGCTCCTGCTCGAGCCGCCAGCCCGCCCAGCCCAACGATAGCAGCGGCGCCCTCTCCCCCCAAGACGGCTATTCCCGGCGAGATCGTTCCCATGACCCAGATGAGGAAAATCATCGCGCAGCGCATGATCGAGTCGCGGCGTACGAGCGCTCACGTCCACTGCATGTTCGAGGTGGATATTACCCGCATCGTGAATCTGCGCAATCGACTCAAATCCAGCTTCGAGCAGCGCCATGGCGCACGTTTGACCTTCATGCCGTTTTTCGTGCGGGCCGCCATCATTGCCCTGCAGCAGTTTCCGATCGTCAACGCCTCGAGCGAGGGAGAGGGCATCCGCTACCATCGCCACGTGAATATGGGCATCGCCGTGGCGCTCGACTGGGGTCTGATCGTTCCCGTGTTAAAGAACGCCGACGAACTGAACTTTCTCGGGCTGCAGCGCGGCATCACCGATCTGGGGGAGCGCGCCCGCAACAAGAAGTTGAAGCCCGAAGAGGTGGAAGGCTCGACCTTCACGGTTACCAACCCTGGGCAGTTCGGCGCCGTGTTCGGCCTGCCCATCATCAATCAGCCCAATTCGGCCATCATGGGCGTCGGCGGGATCAGCAAGATGCCGCTGGTGATCACCAATGATGAGGGAGCCGATTCGATCGCGATCCGTTCCGTGGTCCACCTAACCCTCGGTTACGACCACCGCACAATCGACGGGGCGGTTGCCGATCAGTTCATGGCCTTTGTAAAAAAGACGTTGGAGGGCTGGAGCGAGGACGTCAGTTAATGCCCTAGGGTTGATCGCGAGGGTGGATCTCGAGTACTTCTCCGTCTGTTCCCACTAGCGCCATCTCCGTCATCCCGATAAACAATCCATGCTCGACCACGCCGGCCATAGCCTCCAGTTTTCGCGCCAGTGCTCCCGCATCGGCGATTTCCCCGAAAGTGCAGTCGAGGATCTGATGTCCTTCATCGGTCACGTAGGGATCGCCATCCGTAGCGCGTCGTAAGGTGACCTGAGCTCCGAGAACAGCGATGCGCATGGCTATAAGTGTTTGCGCGAAAGGGATCACTTCGACAGGCAGAGGGAATTTCCCCAGGCGAAGAACCTGCTTCGCGGAATCGGCGATGACGATGAACCTGCGCGAGGCGGAGGCAATGATCTTCTCGCGCAGAAGGGCGCCACCGCCTCCTTTGATCAGGTTCAGGTCGCGGTCGATTTCATCGGCTCCGTCAAGGGCGATATCGATCTCAGGATGCTCATCGAGCGTGGTCAGCGGGATTCCGAGTTCATCCGCCAGCTGCCTGCTTTTCTCGGAGGTCGGAATGGCAACGATGCTCAATCCTGCCCGAACGCGTTCGGCAATACATCGGATCGCGTAAGTGGCGGTCGAACCCGATCCGAGGCCCACGACCGTACCCGATTGCACCAGCTGGGCGGCAGCGCGCGCGGCAGCTTGCTTTTCGTAATCTCGAACGCCCAGCTGATCGCTCCGCGTGTCCATTTGCCGGCCTGCTGTTCAGCTTCTTGTCAGGGCTTCTTCCCGCGTCCGCTCGACGATGGCAGCGTACTGGCGTGCAGCTTCGGTAATCTGCCGGGCATTGCCCGAAACGAGTGCGGGGGCCGAGATTAATTCGCCGCCAATCCCCAACGCATCTGAACCGGCGCGGATGAGGTCGGCCGCGGTTTCCAGGTTCACGCCTCCGGTGGGGATCATCGGTACCTGGGGAAGCGGAGCCTTCAGTGCCTTAATGTACTTTGCCCCGCCCATCGAGGCGCAAGGAAAGATCTTCACGAAGTCGCTTCCCGCCCTCCATGCTGCCATCACCTCCGTGGGAGTAAGCGCCCCCGCAATCATCAGCTTGTTGTGGCTTCTCACCAGCTCAACCGTCTCTCGATCAAATCCCGGGCTGACGACGAATTCCGCCCCTGCGTCAAGACAACGTTCGGCGGTGCGGGTATCAAGCACCGTTCCCGCCCCGATTAGCACTTCGGCCGCGGCGTCCTTCGCGAGCTTGGCAATTAATTCAATCGCCCCCGGCACGGTCATCGTAACTTCGACGATGGGAATTCCACCCGCACAGACTGCCTCGGCGGCAAACCGAGCCTGCTCGGCCGAGGTCGCACGCACAACGGGTATGATCCCCACGCGGCGGATCTTTTCGGCTGTCTCCTTCTTAGTCATGTCATCTCGCGATGCGCGCTCCCACGCCGCGCATCAACTGCAGAACCTCCCCGAGCGTAACCATGCTGGTATCGCCGGGGGTAGTCATGGCCAAAGCCCCGTGGGCAACGCCGCATTCAAGAGCCCATTCTGGCCCCTGTCCGGAGAGAAAGCCATAAATCAGTCCTGAGGCAAAACTATCTCCGCCTCCCACACGATCGAAAATGTCCAATGCTTCGAAATGCCTGGATTCGTAGAAGCGGCTGTCGGCAAAGCTTATTGCCCCCCAGTCATTGCGGCTCGCCGTCAGGGCACGACGCAGGGACACGGCGATCGCTTTCAGGGGAAATTCTTTTGCCACTGCTTCCATCATTGTCTTAAACGAGTTTCGGTCGATCCGGGAAACATGCTCATCAAGCCCTGACACCTCAAAACCGAGAGCGGCAACAAAATCCTCTTCATTCCCGAGCATGACGTCGACCTGGGGAGCCAGCCGGCGGTTCACCTCCTGGGCGCGTTTTTTCCCGCCATTTGCTTTCCATAGCGACTCGCGGTAATTCAAATCATAGGAGACGATGGTGCCATGTCTGCGGGCAGCTGCCACGGCTTCGAGCGCCACCTCCGGCGTGCTCTCCGACAACGCGCAAAAGATGCCGCCAGTATGGAACCAGCGGGCCCCGTGGTGGCCGAAAATTTCCTCCCAGTCGATCTCGCCCGCTTTCAATTGCGACACCGCCGAGTGCCCGCGATCCGAGCAGCCGAGCGCCGGACGCACTCCATAGCCTCGCTCGGTGAAGTTCAGCCCGTTGCGCACCCGCCGCCCTACGGCGTCATACTCTACCCAGCGCACAAGACTCTGGTCGACTCCGCCTTGATAAATCAGGTCCTCAAGTAGGCGGCCTACGGGGTTGTCGGCGAATGCAGTGACGATGGCGGTGTCCAGGCCGAAACAGCGTTTGAGACCGCGGGCCACGTTGTACTCGCCACCGCCTTCGGAAACCTGAAAAGCGCGGGTGGTCCAAATGCGGCGCTCGCCCGGATCGAAGCGCAACATTACCTCTCCCAGACTGACCAGGTCCCAACGGCAATGTTGTTTCTCCCGGATGGCGAGCTTCATGGACCTTCTTTCTATACTCAGGCTTCCTGTAAGCGCACCGGATCAAGCCGGGGAGCAAGCACCTGAATTACCGCCAGCGCCGTCAGGTACGCCGAGCCGGCAATGGCGAAGGGAACAGCATAGCTGCCTGTCCACTCGAGGAAATACGCTACAACCTTGGCGATTAACATTCCACCGGCGGCCCCTGCCATTCCTCCCATTCCGACAACCGAGGCAACGGCCCGGCCGGGGAAAAGATCCGAGGGCAGCGTCAGCAGGTTGCACGAAAAGCCCTGATGTGCCGCCGCCGCCAAACCGATCAGGAAAACCGCTCCCCAGCTCGACGCCACTCGGGGGGCGAAGACGATGGGCACAACACAAGCGGCACAAACCAGCATAGCCGTCTTCCGTGCGAAATTCACGCTCCTGCCCTGCTGCACCAGAAGGGAGGAAAACCATCCTCCGGCTACGCTCCCGCCGTCCGCCATAAGGTAGATCAGTACGATCGGCAGCCCAATTTGAAACAACGCCAAGCCGTGCCGGCGCTCGAAAAAATCCGGTATCCAGAACAAGTAGAACCACCAGATCGGATCGATAAGGAACTTTCCCAGGGCAAACGCCCAAGTTTCGCGATAAGCGGCAAGCTTCAACCAGCTCATTTTTCCCAGCGGCGGCTGGGGATCGCTGCGAATGTAACGCAGTTCGGCGGGTGAGCAGCGTGGGTGCTCCTCGGGCCTGCGGTAGATCCACATCCAGAGCGCCAGCCACAGGAACCCAATCGCACCGATCAGAAAAAAGGCCCATCGCCAGCCCCAATGAAGCGTAATCCAGGGGGCTATGAGGGGAGTAATGATGGCTCCCGCATTGGTACCGGCGTTGAAAATGCCCGCTGCCAAAGCGCGTTCCCGCTTGGGGAACCACTCGGCCGTGGCTTTCAAACTGGCGGGGAAAACACCGGCTTCACCGAGACCCAGGGCGAAGCGCGCAGCTACAAACCCAGAAAACGAGCTGAGCATGCCATGAGCCATCGAGGCCAGACTCCATCCGGCCATCGCCACGGCGTAGCCGATGCGGGTTCCGAGCCCGTCAATCAGCCGCCCGACCACCACCATACCGATGGCGTAGGCGGCTTGAAACGCAAATACCAGGTTGCCATAATCGATTTCGTTCCAGCCGAGATCGTGCTGGAGCGTAGTCTTCAACACGCCAATTACCTGGCGGTCCATGTAATTCTTGGTGGTGCCGAGAAGCAGGACCGCGCAGATGATCCAGCGGAAGTAGCCGACGCTCGAGCCGGGGGGGTTGTCGGTTTGACCTTCGAGGAGGTTGCGAGTTGCTGAGCAGTCGGGCATAGAACACGCGATCGCCTGAAAAGAGGGGAACTGGAATCAACCGGCATCGGCGGTCACTGGTTCACTCCGCTCGCAAGCAAGCCGCCATCGACCGTCAATACATGTCCGGTGACGAACCGGGCGGAATCGGAGGCCAGAAAAACCGCGGCGCCGATCAGTTCCTGCAGCTCCCCGAAGCGCCGCATCGGGGTGCGCACGAGAAACTCCTGGCCGCGGGGCGTGCCGTCCAAGAGCGCCTTATTGATGTCGGTGCGGAAAACTCCCGGGGCGATGGCGTTCACGCAGACCCCCTGGCGAGCCCATTCTATGGCGAGCGTCTTCGTCAGCGAGACCACCCCCGCCTTGCTGGCGGCGTAGGCGGCCACCTCGAAGAATCCGCGCCCGGAAGCGACAGAAGCAATGTTGATGATGCGGCCATAATTCCGTTCCAGCATCTTGCGGCCGAAGATCTGGCTGGCGCGCAGAGTTCCCGTCAGATTAGTGTTGAAAATCTCGTTCCACTCCGCTTCGCTTACGTCGATTGTCGGCGTGCGGCGGGTGATGCCGGCGGAGTTAATCAATATGTCTACACGGTCAAATTCAGCGCAAACTTCCGCATGCAAGGCCTCCAGACTGGAGCGATCGCCCACGTTGCACTCCTTAGCCAGAGATCTTCGGCCAAGCGCCCGAATCCGATCGGCGGCCGCCCGAACCAACTCCAACCGGCGCCCGGTAGCGACAACATCGGCGCCAGCTTCCGCAAGGCCGATCGCCAGAGTAAGACCGATGCCCGAAGTGCCACCAATTACAACGGCTGTTTTCGAAGCAAGATCGAGTGAAGGGTGTCCCATGAGTCTGAGTGGCCCCGCGCTCGATTCCATAAGCAATCTCGAACGCCAGCCATCGCGGCGCGCCAATCCTAACACATCACCCTGCGCGTATCCGCTTGCGCCACTTGCAGGGTGATGTCAAGCCGCTTGTGTAAATAGCTTGAGGGTGCGGTTTTTCCATTCCAGGTTAAATCTTTGGAATATCGAATAAATGATCCGGTCGACACTCTTCACATTCACGAAGCAGACCATCGGCCGGGTCCTCCTACGTACCTCGACAAAACAACGCTCAATTATGTTGGTGGTGCGCAATTTACGCCACAAGTGCCGGGGAAGAACAAAGAACGAGAGTAATTCGGGCAGGTCTCGCCCCAATTGCTTGACCATGGCGGCGTACTCTCGTTTCCAGCGGGCCCGGAAGTTGCGGAAGGCGGTAACTGCCTTCTGCCGCGTTTCCGCCAGATAGATGGCCTGGGCATCAGCTTTCACTGCGTCGTGGTCGCGACGGCGCACTTTTTCCAAGATGTTGCGCATCTTGTGCACCCAGCACCGCTGGTGAGCCACCCGCGGGTACACGGTTTGGATCGCGGCCGCCAGCCCGGGACAGCCATCGGTCACAATCAGTTGCAAATTCTCTCCTTCCAGCCCGCGTCGGTAGAGATCATTCAGCAAGGCTTCCCAATCCGCCTGGCTCTCTCCCCCACGACTTCGCATAAACGCCAGCAGCTGCCGCCGCCCGTCTTTCTTCACTCCATAGGCAACCAGCATCTGCACCCGTTTCCGCCCGCTTGGCCGGCGCACTCGCAAGCTCACCCCATCCAGAAACAGATATGCCCAATCATCCTCCAACTGCGCCTGATGGAATCGCCGCACCAGCTCGTCCAGATCGCGCGTGATGCGGGAAACGGTTTGCCCGCTGACCACTTCCCCGGTCAGCGTGGCCACCACCCGCCCTACTTGGCGCGTGCTGATGCCCCGCAAAAACGCTTCCCGAATCAATAGGGAAACCTCTTCCGCTCGCCGCTGAAACTTCTTCAGTACCTCGGGCAAAAAACCCTTCTTGCGCGTGCGTGCAACGCGCAACCGCAGCGTCCCAAAGCGGGTCACGAAATCCCTCTCGTAATACCCATTGCGGTAATCCTTCCGCTTCTCCGCCCGGCCGTAGCGCGGACTCACCATGTAGAAGTCGCGTTGTCGCTCCGAAAGCAGTTCGAAGAACCGCTTCGCCGCCTTCTGTACCTGCCCCTGCATGTCACCCCAGAAGCTTTCTCTTAGATCCTGGACAAAATGTTGGAAATGCTCGGTAATCGGTGTTACTTTCGCCATTGGGTGTAAGTCTCCTTTTCTGAGGAATTTGGTTTTCGCTTGGTCGCAAAAACCAACTTACACCCTCTTAGCTTTTACACAGAGGAATTTACGTCACCCACTTGCAGCACGGGAGATCGAAACCGGCGAACTCCCCGAGGATTGGGAGTTGATCGGGGACCTGGTGAGGGACGTCTCGTTTGAAAACGCCGCCGGTAGTTCGGGCTCGAGCTGCCTGGGGTGAGCACCTGAACTCTCCTCCCAGCGCTGAGCTGCCGCTCTCCTTCACCAGCTGTGGATGGTCCCATCCAGTTTTCGGTTAATGGGGAGGTATGCCGGCACATACGGGTACTGGGACGCTAATTGTTCATCGATGTCGACGCCCATTCCCGCGACCTCCCCCGGATGCATGAGGCCGTCCTGAAAGCTGTAGGCATGGGGAAAGACCCGGTCGGTTTCGGGAGTGTGTGGCATATATTCCTGAATACCGAAGTTATTCACGCTGAGATCGAAATGCAGGGCCGCCCCCATTGAGACCGGGCTCAAGTCGGTGGCACCGTGCGAGCCGGTCCTCACCTGGTAAATTTCTGCCAAATGGGCAATTTTCCTGAGGTGAGTGATGCCGCCAGCATGGACTACCGTCGTACGAATAAAGTCCACCAAGTGCTCCTCGATCAGCTGTTGACAATCGAAGATCGTGTTGAAGACTTCTCCGATTGCGAGCGGCGTGGTCGTATGCTGGCGAATCAGACGAAGGGCGGATTGCAACTCGGCGGGGGTAGGGTCTTCGAGCCAGAATAATCGGAAAGGCTCAAGATCCTTTCCCAGGCGCGCTGCCTCGATAGGGGTCAATCGGTGGTGGGCATCGTGCAGCACGTGAATCTCCGGACCAAACTCGTTGCGAAGGCGGGCGAAAAGCTGCGGCACAAAACGCAAATAATGCTCCGTAGACCATAAGTTTTCCGGGGGAGCATGTTTCTCGGCGGGCTCATAGGCCATTTCCCCCTGTCCAACCCCGTAGGCGCTCGCTAAACCCGGAATACCGGATTGTGCACGAACCGCTTTGTATCCTAAATTCAGGAAGTGACCGAACGAACCGAGGGTTTTTTCCATGTCCGCTCCGCTCGCGTGCCCGTAGACCAGAACAGCGTCACGGGAGGCGCCTCCTAGCAGCTGGTAGAGGGGAACGTTCAGGCTCTTCGCGCGTATGTCCCAGAGTGCGGTGTCAATCGCCGCAATGGCGCTCATGGTTACCGGACCGCGCCGCCAGTAGGCTCCTTTATAGAAGTAATGCCACGTATCTTCGATCCGCCGCGCATCCCGGCCGATCAGCAAGGGCACGAGATGGTTGCTCAAGTAGCTGGCAACCGCCAGCTCCCGACCATTCAAGGTGGCATCCCCCAGGCCGGAGACGCCGTCTTCGGTAACTAGCTTTAAGGTGACAAAATTCCGCCCCGGAGAGCAGACGATGACTTTAGCGTCGACGATTTTCATTCCCGGCCTGGTCGGAAGTTGCGAAAGCTAATCTAACACCGGGCGGCGAGAGTGCGACAGCGGGAGCTGAAGCTAGCGTCGCTGGCTTGAATGTTGGGCGCGATTGATTGAGCCGAGAGCAATAGCACCCACGTCAGTCCAGCGATAGGGCCCCTCTTCGCGAACAAAGGTCAGGTCGCGAATGTCAATCGAGCGATAGCCGTCAAACTCCGCCCAGCGTGTCCGCGCCACACGGTACGCATACTGGGCCTGTTCCTCCACCCCCATCTTAACGATGGTCAAATGGGGCATGTAAGGCCATTCTTCGGAATTGGCCAGGCCGTCAACGTTCAGCAGGTCGTGCAACTCGCGCATGCGGTGGGCGGGGTGGGCAACACGAATGAAAACCGTCGGAGTCACGGGGATGAAGGTTTCCACTTCGCCCAGTGAGACTTCGAAAGGCTCGACCTGTTGGCAGTGTCTTCTCAGGGTTTCTAGCGCTGCCGATTCCGGGCCTTGAAGAAAGCGGGGCGGCAACAAGGTTACGTGAGCGGCAAGGTGAGGAAGCTCTGGATGCAGTTCCTTGCGCAGAGTCTCTACAAACTCTCCAACCTGGTCCTTTACATAAGCTACCAGGGCATAGCGCTGCAGCTGGTTCATGACCAATGAGAATTATAAACATAGGTCTCGAACGTACGCGCCCGCCCGAAAAATCGTAGAAAAATGCGGCCGTTTTGCCTGCTGCCTAGGTTTTCTACCGCCTGCCTTCTCGTTTGACCATGCGCAACGTCGGCCCCTCGAACGGCATGCCCCTGAGGGAACCAGCGCCCAAGAACTGCTCCGGCATCCACACCCTCCCGGGCGACAATCCCCGGTTCCTCGGCATGGCCACGGGCTGAACTTCTCTCGGTTGTTGTGTTTGCGCTCCGCTTGCGAGTTACGTCCCGATGCAGCGCTGGCGGTGACTCTGATGGTTAGTTGCGATCGACTTAGGTTGCCAGTTTCTCTGTGCCTGCCCCTCAGATTTGGATACCAGCAGCGTGTCAGCCTCTGTCTGCACGGAACCGCCAAGCACGACGTTAGTGCCTGCTATTTAAAAGTTAAATCCTAATTGCGCTGTAACCGTGCGCGGGGTCACGTAGTGGGTACCGCTGAAGGTTGACAGAAAGTTATACAGTGCGTACTTGTTGCCGAGGTTTATGACCGTAAGCCGGGCGCTGATCTTGAATCGGGCGCCGCGGTTCAGATTGTCATGCCCGATTGCCACATCGAACAAGTGACGGGCGGCGATTCGCGGCGGATTCTTATCACCGTTCTCTGTACCCGGAGCAACGTGGAGCCGTACTGCGACACCGGGCACGGTTAGGGAGTCCGGCAAATGGGGTTGCGCCTACGCCGCCGCAGAACAGACCGGATTCAAATTGCTGGTCTGGACTCAGCGGAACTCCGAATGAATCGGCAATGGCAACCGCCGGCTGACCCGCCGCCGTGGTTGTGGTCTGTGCACAGTTTCCGCCGAAGCAGGGGGGTTTGCCCGGCTACAAGGCCGCTATCGTATCTCCAATTCAACCCTACCCAGGGGCCGCGTTTTCCAATCTAATATTGCAGGTGGGTTGTCTGGTTAATTTCTCGTCGTGGTCAATTCGAAACGGTGCCGAGCCTCCGGCTAGTGCTGCGCCCGGAACCGTCCCCGCACCCCCAAGCTGCGGGGTAAAGAAACGTGCAGCCACACTGGAGAACACGAATAGGGCCGAGAATCCGTGGTAGCTGGGCACGCTTAGTCGTCCTGCAAATCCCGCAATCTTCGATCGTGGCCATACGATTGGAAATGTGATGGGTGTATTGCCGAGCACGCTGAAGTCGTACGCGTTATGGGTGTATTTCCAGATGTACTCACCCGAAAAAACCACGTATTACACTGAGGTAAGCGGCCGCTGGCGGACGCAAGCCAATAAAAACGGATACTTCGCCGCCCAGGCCGGCTGCACGCAAACGCCGCGCCTGAACTGTTGCGGAGCCAATGGTCTGCAAAACAGGACTGAACATCCTTTCTCCGCTCCGGTTTTCAGCTTACCCTCCGCCCCTCGCCTTTCCATGAGCCCTGGTGTCAGAGCCGTAAGCATGACTGCCGAGCCGAGAGAGAGGTAAGAGGATAAGGACGCCATGGCTCGATCAAGAGCTGGCTGACGTACATTTCGCCGCAATGAGGGTGATGTCGTCATGTTGTTCGTGAGGGCTGAAGGCGCGCACTTCGTCCATCACGCGGGCAAGCAGCTCCTCGCTAGGCAACGAGAGGTGTCGCCGCAGGGCATCGACCAAGCGGTCTTCCCCAAATTCCTGCCCGCAGGCGTCAAACGATTCCGTCACTCCATCCGTATACAACACCAGCGTGTCGCCCGGGTGCAATTGCCGCTCGGCGAAATCGCATTTCCACTCGTCGAAGAGCCCGAGCACGGTGCCCGTCGAATCAAGCCGGTCGAGTTGTCCGTTTGCCCGAAGCAGAAGCCCGCAGTAGTGGCCGCAGTTTGCGTAACGGAGTCGGTGCATCTGATCGTCGTAATCGCCAAAGAACAAGGTTGCATAGGCCGTTTCGACCGTGTTCTGGTAAAACAACCGGTTAACCGATTCCAAAAATTGTCTGGGCTGCTCCCGCGCGGTTGCATACTGGCTGCGCAGATTCGCCTGCAGGTTTGCCATTAAGAGCGCCGCGGCCATGCCCTTGCCGGAGATATCTCCCAGCACCAGTCCCAGCCGTTGCCGTCCCAGGTTCAAAAAATCGTAGTAATCCCCTCCCACTTCCCGGGCCTGCATACATAATCCGGCATAGTCGAGTGAGTTAAGTTGAGGGAGCGACTGGGGAAAGAGCCGCGCTTGGACCTGCTTTGCGAAATCCAGCTCCCGAGCCGTGCGTCGATCGCGCTCAATTTTTTCCGCTATCCTTCGGCGTTCCCGATCGAGTTCCCGGCTAAGGTCATCGGACTCGACGAGTTTGAGCGAGTTTCCGTCCAGATCCTCAAGGCTTGCATAGAGGCCGCCCCAGGACGGTTCATGTGGAGCTTCCTGAAATTGGACTCCGCGAGCGTGCCATTGTTCGTACCTGACCCAAACGTTCTCGGTAAGAAAAACCACCGGCCCCGTGCGGCCGATCGAGCGGTCCTCGTCCGAATCGGCGTGGGCCGCTGCCAGGCACAGCATAGCGCTGCCGTCCGGCGGGCCTACCACCACGAACCGCGAACCCCCAACCGGGGTGTCAAAGATTAGGTTAAATCCGAGTTGCTCGACGTAGAAACGAATGCCGCGGTCAACATCGCGGACATAGAGGGTGACGAACAGAATTCGCAGGTAAGGAATTTCGGAATCCAAACGCGGGACGCTCCGGGGCCATTGAGCTGTCTCAGGGTTGCTCACCTGGGCGAAATTATAGCCGCAAGGTGCTCATATCATCCGGCGATGACGAAATCGCCAGCAGCACCATGGCCCTGGAAAGACTATTAGCGGCTTCGAATGCGCTCGCAGTGTCCGTGATGCTCGAGCATTCACTGGGCTGATTGAAGCAGTCAGGTACGGCCGATACCCCCATGAGCGGCCCCTGCCCGCATTCCAAACCCAACATTCCGGCCGATATTGGTGTATGCTGTCCAGGTACTTACCTTTCATATGCAAGGCACAACTGCTGAAAAATGGCGGTCGCTGTGCGAACAAGCTGCTATTGAGCAGGACCCAGATAAGCTCCTGGAACTCGCCAATGAAATCAGTCGCTTGCTCGAAGAGAAGGAACAACGGCTTAAGCAGCGGCAAAGCACAGACTCAGCCCGGGCGGCTACGTAGACCCTGCCCCAACGGCGCATCTATATGCCAGCTGAATAAGAGTGGCCATGGTCCGAGTCACCGCAGGTCCGAGGACGTGGAGCTTCGATTTGACAGCCGCCCTACAATTTGGTCGTGGTACTCAGTGGATGGAAGGAAATTGCCGAGTACTTGCACCGCGGCGTTCGCACCGCGCAGCGCTGGGAAGGCGGCGGATTACCAGTAAATCGACCCATTCCTGGTCGCCGGAGCCACGTAGTCGCGAACTCCGAACAACTTGATTTATGGCTGCGTTACAGCGCTGACTGGCGCCGACATCATGTGGAGTTCTCTTCTCGTATTGCACGGACACGCAAATTGCGTGCGGAGGTCCGGCAGACAAGGGAGATCTTAGGTCAGAAGATGGAAGCTTTAAGGAGAGAAGTGACCGCGGTGCGTGCCATAACGGAGCAGCTCCAACGAGCAATGCACGAAATAAAAACAACGCAAGATCAGCATCAGCATGAATTCGAGTTTCTCCACGCAGAGGTGCTTACCCGGCTAACATTCTCTTGAATTGCCCTCGGGGGCATCTCACGAGCACAAGAAATCCCGCAAGCGTAATGCCAAGCAAGCTTATGATGCCTTGCTGGGGTTCTTGCCTGGGACAATCCTGACACCGGATCAGGAAGCAGACATCAAGAGCAAACTGGCGGAACTCAGAGGAGAACTTCGGTTACTCGGCGAAGCGGTTTAGACACAACTCAGAGGAGCACAGGGCAGGCAAAGGGCAGAAGCAGTGAAGCTGGTGTCTCGCCACATCCCTTGCTCCTCCAA
>JAFAWX010000091.1 GCA_019241535.1 Acidobacteriota bacterium
CGCCGTTGGTGGTGCTGTTGATGCTTCGTTTCGGATGGCGCGCACCTTTCTTCCTTTTTGGTCTCATTGGTCTCGCCTGGGCGGCTGTCTGGTACTGGTATTATCGCGACACACCCGCCCAGCATTCCTTGGTCCATGCCCTAGAGCGCTCGCTTCTCGAGAGTTCAATCGGCCTGCGGCCTGCTCGCGCCGTGTCTGTTTCATGGCGCCGAATTTTCCGCAGTTATTCGCTGTGGTTTTTGTCGCTCATGTATTTCTGCTACGGATATAGCATTGACATCTATTTGGACTGGTTCCCGAAGTATCTCAACGCCCATCGCGGTTTTAATCTGACTCAGATGGGTTTCTACGCGAGTTTGCCGCTGTTCTCTGGCGCAGCCGGCGATTTGCTGGGGGGCACGTTTTCAGACCGGCTCGCCAAGCGCCTCCGAAATTTGACTTTAGCTCGAAGAATGGTTGCATTTCTTGGTTTCGTATTGGCGGCGGTGGCTATTATTCCCGCGACCTTGACCAGCAACGCAACCACCTCCGTCTGGTATTCCTGCATCGCGGTCTTCGGACTGGAAATCACGGTTGGAGTGGCGTGGGCGATTCCGCTTGACATCGGCGGAGAGTATGCCGGATCAGTCGCCTCGGTGATGAATACATTTGGCAATCTTGGAAGTGCGGTTTCACCGGTGCTATTGGCCTATTTGGTGGGGAGGTACGGCTGGAGCCCACCCTTCCTGGTTTGCTCGCTCTTTTGCGCTGTGGGCGCCCTACTAAGTTTGGGTATTGATGCGGAGAAGAGGATTTCCTAGCCTCTGGGCTTAAAGCGCGGGAGTGAGCAGACCCAAGAATCTTTGGCAGCGTTCTCCATGGGCGCAGCATTGCAAGGCTATTTTTCGCCGCGTTTTTTCAGTTACTATTATATGATCATTATGGAGACGGGTCGATATGCGAATCAATCCCCATAAATGCGTAGCTTGCGGGAATTGCGTTTACGTTTGTCCGATGGGAGCAATTTACGTGGACCCCGAGATCAAGCGCGCCACAGTCGAGCAGAAGGAGTGTGTGGAGTGCTACGCCTGCTTTTACGGATTGAGCACCGAGCATCTGAACCCCACATTTGTGCGGACTGTCCGCAAGCTGTTTCAACTGGGACGACTGCGCTTCGATCCCGAGCCCGATATCTGCCCTACGGCCGCAATCGAGCCTGAGGATTTGCAGTGGCCTCGCGTCGTGCGGCGTGCCTTTTCTGATCCGCGCGCTACCCACGAATCCACGGGTGTTCAGGGCCGCGGTACCGAGGAAGTTAAGACGAACGACGTAACCAACCGTGTGAAGGATGGCGAGGTCGGCATGACAATTGAATTCGGCCGGCCCGGAGTTGGGGTGTGGTTTTCTGAAATTCAGAAGATGACCCAGGCCCTAGCGGCCGCCGGTGTACCCTTCGAAAAGCGAAATCCAGTCACGCATCTCATGAGCGACGTCTCGTCCGGAACTCTGCGGGAAGACATTCTTGCCGAGAAAGTGCTTTCGGCCATTGTCGAGATCAAAGTTACCCTCGATCGTGTAGAAGAGATCGTACGACTTGTCCACGCGGTGGAAAAAGACATCAAAACGGTAGTGGCCCTTGGGTTAAGCACTCGTTGCGATCCCAATGGCGAGGAGATCGCATTGGCTCCCATTCTGGAACGCATGGGCTACAAATTGGAGAGAGCGAAGACAAATACAGGCCTGGGCAGAGTCACAAATGCCGTAGGCGATGAACTAGCCAGCACTGCAGTCACCAAATAGTCCTATCGTCCTTGCGAGTTCGCCTATGATGCCAGCCTTGCTGGAGTATTTACCGGTACCTGTAGTTACCTCCTCCGAAAGCAGACGGCGACGCTGTCAAATCGATGCTCGTTGACCAAGTCGGCCAAAATTCCGGACCCAGCTCCTGTTCTCGATCTGATCGAGGCATTCCGCCGGTCCAAAGTCTTATTCGCGGCTGTCACCCTGGGACTATTTGATGCTCTGCAGCCTTGTCCCCAGGATGCTGCTAGTCTGGCAGCCGCTCTTAAGCTTCAGCCCGATCCCCTCGAGAGGTTGCTCGATGCCTGTGTTGCATTGAAGCTCTTGAACAAGACTGGCTCAAAGTACAGCAATGACCCAGTTGCCACCGCGTACCTTTGCCGTGAGAGCGCCCGCGCTCTCACGGGGTACATACTCTACTCGAATGATGTGCTGTTCCGGATGTGGAGTCATCTCGAGGATGCAATCGGGGAAGGGACACCGCGTTGGACACAGACTTTCGGCACCGAAGCTTCGATTTTTGATAACTTCTTTCGAACGGCCGAGGCCAAGGACGATTTTTTGCGGGGCATGCATGGGCTTGGACTACTAAGCTCGGACAAGATCGTCGCTGCCTTCGATCTCTCGAGGTTTCAGCGCATGGTCGATCTCGGCGGCGCGACGGGACACCTTGCGCTCGCCGCATGCGAGAGGTATCCATCGCTCCACGCCATCATCTTCGATCTTCCGGCTGTGCTTGCGACCACTCGAGCTTACATGCGCAACGCAGGCGAGGCTGCTAAGCGCATTGAATTGCTCGGCGGCGATTTCTTTCGTGACGACCTTCCGCAAGGCGATCTTGTCACCCTGGGCCGCGTTCTGCACGATTGGGACGAAGCACGGATCCGTGAGCTGCTGACCAGGATCTCCCAGCGATTGCCAGCGGGCGGCGCTCTACTTATCGCGGAAAAGATCGTCGATGCGGACAAGAGCGGCCCTTTGTCCGCTCTTCTTCAGTCACTCAACATGCTTATATGTACGCAGGGCAAGGAACGGACCCTCGATGAGTATCGGCAACTGCTGGAAACAAGCGGATTCGGGAATGTTCAGGCGGCACGCACCGGAGCTTATCTTGACGCAATCTTGGCGGCGAAGATCTAAGAACTAGCACTGCTGTGGGATCGACTTCTAATGGCTGATGTTACATCCGGGAACTTACCTTATCATGCTATGATACTAAAAACGGAGTGAGGGAACTCAACGCCGTCCCGGAGGGTAGACGCTCTGATTCGCAGACAAACTATCACTGCCCAGGTCATTAGTTATATTCTCGATCTGATAAAGAAAGGTCAAGTAAAACCAGGGGAGCGGCTTCCCACGGAGAAGCAGCTGACCGAGGAGCTTGCCGTCAGCCGGACATGCGTTCGCGAAGCGATTAAATCTCTGCAATCCCTTCAATTCATCTCTGTAAAGCCCAAAATCGGCGCAGTGGTACTGGAGCCGAGTCCCGGAGCTTTGCTCAATGCGGAATACCTGTCCACTTCGGCCTTTCTAGAACAGGCGGAATCGCTGATCGAATTTCGCAAAGTGTTAGAGTTGGGCCTCGTGGCTCTGGCCGCGGAGAAATCCAACGAAGACAACTGGGCCGCCATGCGCGAGATCCTGGCTGAGCAGGATGCGGCGCTCCGTATCGACCGGACTACGCGCGATGGCAGCACCATGTTTTACGAAGCTATCAACAACGCCAATCTCCGTTTCCACAAAGCGGTTGCCGCTGCCACGCGCAATCCTCTCGCCATCAGGGTATTGGAAGCAATTTCGGCGCCTCTCACAGAGGTGAGCCGGCGCACGA
>JAFAWX010000255.1 GCA_019241535.1 Acidobacteriota bacterium
AAGTCGCCGCCCGTTTCCGGCGCCAGGAGAATAAGGGCGTTTCCCGCCTCCTCAGGTACGGTGACCGAAATGCCCTCGTCGTGGACCGCCTTTGTCCATGTTTCCGCGCGCGTAAACCAGGCATCGGGCGGCGGATTAGTTGCACCCCGGAGAAAGACAACAACCATCAGGTAGTGCACTGACTGGCTATCGGGCAGGTCGGGTTGTATCCAGAGCCTGTCTCCGGCTTGCAGATTGGGCACCCGGGCGATCGGGAGTGCCCCGCGCCCGCGATGGACGCGCACGTCAATTTTGGGACCGATGAGATCGAAGGCGGCATTTTCGCCCTGGGCCGGTGATGCGAGCACCAGGCAAATGAAAACAAAGAATAATGAAATGAAATGGCGCCTCTTCGCGTGGGAGTCAATAATTAAACGATGCACCTCTACCCTCGTGAACAAGAACTTGGGTTTGTTTAGCGACTAGCCGCGTAAAGCGAAGCCAGAAGTTGTGGCGGTATTCTCTATGCTACGAACTCCGGTTTGCGGAAGCAACCCGCCACGCGAAGTCTTGTCACCTTGGTAACCACCCAACGGTCGAGGATTAACTAAGAGATATACTTCGGCTCTAACGGCGCTGCCGGCGGACGAAGGAGGCGAAAGAGCTGGCACTTGCCATTTTGAGGAGTTCGCGGCGGCGTCTAGGGGCGCCCATCTCCTGTTGAAGCAGCTCGCGACGCAGGCGGCCGATATGCTCCACCCAGGCACCCCATTCAGGGCCAAATTGCCGCTCCAATTCCCGCCGCAGCCGAGCGGACAGAGCCGGGCTGTAACCACTGGTTGAAATAGCTATCTGTAGCGCACCGCGGCGCAGAACTGCCGGGTAAAAAAAGTCGCAGTGCTCGGGATCATCGACGGCGTTACACAAGATGCCGCGCGCGCTCGAGGCACGAAAAATGGCACCGTTCAGAGAGGAGGAGTTGGTTGCCGCAATGACCAGGAAGGCGCCATCTACGTCTTTCGCCGAAAAGGCACGCCGATGCCAGGCGACCACTCCTGCCTCGACCTTCTGTTTAATCGAGCTAATCGCACGCGGACTTACCACCACGACTCGTGCACCATGGTTCAACAGTCCTTGAATCTTCCCCGCTGCCACTTTGCCGCCGCCCACGACGACGCATGTGCGTCCCCGGAGCTTCACCAGCATAGGAAATAAATAATTCCTGTTCACGGCAGTGCACCCGCCCTTATGGTAGCGCACCCTCGCCGGCAGAAATTGGCTATGTGACGTAATGTTGTTCGATTTGACCCGTGGTCTCGGCCAGCGATAGACTGCTCCGGCTAGGAGTACAGCGATGCAAAAATTTCTCGCCGCTTTCATCGTCGCGGCTGCCGTCCTGTCTGCGCCTCTCTCGAAAGCCGCCCCTAAGGAGGTCACGGCTGCCATGCCCAAAGTTGGCGATCTTGCTCCCGACTTCAAACTGCAGTACTTCGATGGGCACGATTTAAAGGATGTTTCCCTGAGCCAGTATCGCGGGGAAAAGCAGGTCGTGCTCGCGTTCTATGTTTTCGCCTTTACCGGCGGTTGAACTCAGCAAATGAAAAACTTCCAGCAGAATTTAAAACGGCTGGAAGCAACCGACACCCAGGTCCTGGGTGTGAGCATGGACAGCCCATTTGCAAATAGAGCGTTCGCCGATTCGATTGGCGTTACTTTTCCTCTGCTGAGTGATTGGGGAGGAGAGATCACAAGAAAATACGGGATCTACACGGATAAATACAAGGCCGCTCGCCGCGTAAACTTCCTCATCGACAAGCAGGGGCGGATCCGCGAAGAACAAGTCGATAATGCGGCAATTGATCCGGCGAAAATCGTGGATGCCTGCGAGCGACCCAGAATGCACAACTGATTCCGCGAGCCGGAACCGAGCAGGAATCTGTACTCCTGAGCCAGCGCGAGCTGGCACGAAGTTCAGGCGTGCTCGCATGGTCAGCTGCTCTTGGGAGTGATCTCCACCTGAGCCGCGATTACCAGCGGCAGTTTGCCGACCTGATCGCACGCGAAGCCAACCCGTTTGACGCTGCATAAAGGTGGTTGCTATTATCAAATCGCGGGGTGGAGCAGTCTGGTAGCTCGTTGGGCTCATAACCTTGCGCTCCCAAAACGTCCTGCAAGTTCCTTGGATGGCTTTGAGAGCCGAAAAAAGTGGGCGTCCGGCGCAGCAATGCGTCGGAAGATCACTCGTCAAAGTCGGTGAAACCTAAGTCGCGAGAGCAATACGGCAATACCGAACCAAGCCCCGGAATCGGGGAAGGCGTAGAGACTGGATGGCGAGCACCCCACGTGGGTGAAGGTACAGTCCGACTCTCACCGAAAGGTGAGTCAGATCGCATAACCCAAAGGTCGGCGGTTCAAATCCGCCCCCCGCAACCACGAACGCCACTGCCGAAATGCAGTGGCGTTCTCCTGTTCCCGATACAAATTCCTAACCTGACAGGCAGATTTCTCAGCACCGTGTTTCTGCCTGGCGAATGGGAACTGTTGAGCACTCGTGAGAGGTCCTCGATCTCGAAATCGAGCCTGCCGACCTCAGAGCTCAACCAGTCCTCATCGCGAGCTTCTCTCTCTCGGTTCACAAATCGCGGTGTTCCACTATCGCGCTGTCGTCAACACCTTCAACAGTTTCAGTCGACGAGTTCGTGACCTGCTCCTAGCGACCATTGAAACCCAATCTTCAAGGACATGGGATTGCCTCAAGTAACGACAAACCGAATGCCGCGCCTACACTCCTTCGAAAGAGCGTCGAGGCTCATTGGCGACCACTGGACGCTCCTGATCCTGCGCGAGCTTACGCTGAACAGCTCACTTAC
>JAFAWX010000324.1 GCA_019241535.1 Acidobacteriota bacterium
GTTCCACCAGGTTTCGCCGTTGAAATGGCGTGCATAAACGGTCGCGCAGGATCCGGGCGGACATGTGCTGATTCGTAAATCGGCTGCAAAGGACTCATCAGCTCGTTCCGGGAGGGAAAGCACGGTCCGCAAGAAATGCGCACTAGAGGCGAGGTGGTGGCTGAAAGCGGGGAGACTTCCCGGAATCAATACACTAGCCACTACTGTGGCGAATGCTTTCCTTCCCATCAAAGCTCTGGTTTTTCGAAGCATTGTTTTTGAACGGAGCTCTTGTAAGTTCTCGTTTGGGGGAATATACCTGAATTCCAGCCTGGTTGCCGAAAAGTTAGCTTTTCACGTATTGCTTGATGACTGAGATCACAATTAAACAATCAGCAAATTGTGTGTAACTTCTCACAACTGGATGGTTCAACACACACTGGGCAAGCAGGACCTGGTGTTGCGTCAACCTCGGCATACCTGACCGCTTACTGCGGCCGTGCGGCCGAGTATTATTCTCAGGCAATTGGGCTGAAATTCCTATTCAAGGCTCACCGTGTCCCCGGCGCGGTTGGCCCCGGACTCTCTCCCACCAGACGCGCTCCTCCGGTGTCAGGGTGCGTGAGGTGGCCACGACCAATTCTCATCGAATTCTGCCGTCGCCGCGCAGTTGCCGCGAAGTCACTCTCATACCGCTGCATGGTCTTCTTGCCCTTCATCTGCGGCTTCTACGATAACGGCGCTTTTGCCGGCTAGTCAATTCCCGTGAATCACAACCATGGTCCGGTCGTCATCCACTGCGACAATGATCTGCAACAGAGGGTCTCCGCGACCCGGCCTCAGACCAGCAGCTTTTTTTCCTTCCATGCTGGTGCGCGGCACGTTGCAGCTAAATCTGCTCCAGCAAGCGCCCTTTTTGGGCCTTATATTCTTCCTCGGTCAGGGCACCCGAGTCGAGCAGTGATTTTAGCCGCTGAAAGTCCTCAAGCTGGGTGGGTTTCGACTGGGGCACTGTCTGTCCGAGTAACTTTAACTTCTGAGTCTCGAAGTCATCTCTGGAGATCGCTCCCGAATCAAGCAAGGATTTCAGCTTCGACAGTTTTCCAATCACGTCTCCAGCGGACATGCTCTCTGTGGAAACCGAAGATCTCTCGGGCGTACCTGAGCGCGCAAAAGTTCCGCGAGCCTGAGTTGCTCTCCCAAAGACAATTCCTGCATGGGAAAGCAGATCGGTAAAGGTATTCAGGTGACGGGACACCAGGGCGACCGTGCCGATGGCTGGAAGAGCGATAAGGGCCAGAAACGTCCACCCGTAAATATCGGGCGGCCGCCGAAGCAACGCTACCGCCAGCTGCTGATAGCGGACCAGAGCCTCACCATTGGCATTTTGCATTGCCATCTGGTTGACCTGGCCGACTATCTGGTTCCACGCGCGAATGAAGTCTGAAAAGTTACCCGTCGTGGTGTTCTGGTTTTGGCCGAGGTTGAGCAGGTCGTTACGCTGTACGACCAGGCACGCTGTTGGCACCTCGTATATTCGGTAAGCGAATATGAGCACAAGGAGCACGGTTATGACGGAAATGAGTTTGCCTAGATCGGGAATGTTTTTATACCTGGTTTGAAGATCGCGGGCCAGAGTTATGCCAAAGTCGAGAACAAGGAGAAGAATGACCGTATCGACGATCATATAGGCGAGAACCAGGGGAGTCATGAACGAATCGCCGAATGCGGCGGCGTTCTTCAGAATTGGCAGCGACCCGAGAATCGCGCGCAGAAGCAGCAGGCCGAGCGCGGTCACCACAAAACGAACTAGTTTCTTCCAAACACTCTGAGCGAAGGGGAGCGACGTTTGTTCCGCGACAGGAGCCTTGTCGAGCGCGGCCATTTGCACCTCCCTTGCATTAGTCACGCGGCACGATTATATCGCCAGAAAGGCTGAAAATTGGTTTGCGGCCTGGGGCGGCGCTGGCCATCAAGACGAAGCAGGTTAACGCCGGCTCGAGAGCAGAGTCCGTGGTCAAGCTGTGCTGCCGCTCTTTAACCGGAATTGGTACGCGCACCACAAGCACCGCCTACACGCGACCTACGCGTAGCGCGTATGAATTCCCCGCTTCCAGAAAGAACAGTGCGCCTAAGACATGCCGTGGGAGCGGTTAAATAAACACTTGTCCGGAACAGGGGCGGAGGCAATACGTTAAGGAATTATTAATGATTTATGCAAGCGGACCGGCTGAAATCCGGTCCGCAAGCAATTTAGTGCTGACGTTTCATTTGCCCTGAACGAGGGAACAATGGGTCGCGGCCGATTTCCACGTTCCCGAATCGTTCACCCAGGTGTCGCTGCAGATGACCGATCGCGCCCGGTGCGTGCCCCCGATATCGGCGTCGTAGGTGAACCTGTAGTGAGCGACGGCCGTGTTCGCGCCGAACGTGGCCACGTTCACGTCGCTGATATTGCCGCTCTTCCATTTATTCTTTTTGTCCTGCAGCTCCTTGATGAACTCATCCTTGTTCTGCCACTGCCCCCAGCTATGGCCGGCGATGAAGCCGTCGGCCAAATGCTCCTGGGCCCACGACACATCATTATTCATCTGCGCTTTCGTCGACTCTTCCTGCAGCTGCTTGATCTGGGACACCACGTCACCACCCTGCGCATAAGCACTGACCCCGATTGCGAGACAGCCGAGCACATTCATTACGGCAATCACAGCTCTTTTGGTTGTCACTATAGTTGTCCTCCTTCGAGCGGCACGGATTGTACACTGTCCCGCCCGCGGCGGCTATTGAGACCGAGCGGGTGCTATGGAGGGAGCTGCGGAGTTACGGCCGCCAGGCGCTGCCGCAAAATAGGCGCCAGCGCGCCGTGGTCTGCCCTGAACAGCACGCGTGCGTGGGCGCGCGGCGGGCAGTGGTCTCCTTCGTGGGCCAGTATCGCGACAATGAAAGGCTCCGGACACTTCGCGTGAAAACAATCGGCAAGACTCTCGCGGGCGGCGGGTGAAAGCTTATGGCAGAGCAGCAGGATTCCGCACCGCCCCATGCTGATCTCGAAGAGGGCGGCGCTTTCGCTCTTTACCCAGAAAACCTCGCAGCCTATGGCCTTGAGAACCCGCCCGCGCGATCCGGCCAACTCACGGTCGGGGGAGACGTGCAGCACAGTGCGGGCGCGGTTTTCCACCCCGTTTTGATGTCAACTGCGGCTTTAGTGTTTATCAGCGATGGTCTCTTCCCTTTATGCCATGTACCGGGACATGCATCCTCCTCGCCCTATTGTGAAACTAAGTGGCTGCGGCGAAAACAAG
>JAFAWX010000334.1 GCA_019241535.1 Acidobacteriota bacterium
TTGCCCACGGCAATCTGGCAGGAGCGCTTTCCACCACGCGGCCAGGAGGAACTGAGGCATTTCGCGACCGCCAACACCGCGAGCAATTCTTTCGCGACCAGCACCTGGCGCCCCCGGCCGATTCTCCAGGCTAAGGCGGCCCTCCAGCCAACCCGCCGCGGAATTCTCCAAAGAGTCGCTCGGCATTGCGGTGATAGACCTTCTCGAGCACTTGATCGGGCAACTCCATGCCGTAAATTTTCCAGCGGCCCTGCCCGGGATAGCCCCAGTAATCAAAATACTCGTCGCCGGTTTCGAGCCAGCGAAAATGGTTGCGATACATCTCTTCTGCCATGGCATTGTCGGTGCCGAACATAATGCGGTCTTGATATTTCAGAAAAAACTCGCGTGCGCGGCGAGGCTGCCGGCCCAGTTCGGCTTCGCGCGCCCCGAATTCGGTCATGACATTGGGCAGCGAATCCAGCATGCGCGAGACATAGTCGAGGTTTTCCGGCCAGTTGGCGACATGCAGGGCCACGAAGCGGGTATGCGGATGACGGGCAAAAACCCGGTCACGGGCAGCAAGAATCGATTCCTTCGTCGGGAATTGTGGTCCGTAGAAACTCCAGTCCGGATGTTCGATCAATTCTTCGTAACGTTCATTCCTGTTGTCGATGGCATGAAAGAAAGCTTCAGGATCAGTGACGTGAATGAAAACTGGAATTCCAAGCCGTCCACACTCTTCCCAGACAGGATCGAGCCGCGGGTCATCGACTGCAATCAGTTTGCCTGACTTGTCCCGTACGCCCAGGCCGAAGTCTTTGAGAATCTTCAGCCCGCGCGCCCCGCGGCGGACTCCGTCGTCCAGTTGGGTGACCATCTCACGGCTGAAATCGGGGTCATCGATTTTGTTCCAGTCGATCTGGGTAAACACCAGAAACCTTCCCGGATAGGGTTTTACCATTTGGTCGATCACTTTTCCCAGCTTTTCCCCCCACAGGCCGGTCAGAATAACGATGGTCCGCACGTTGGTTGCGTCCATGACTTGAATCACGCGTTCGGGCGGCAGCTGTTCTCCAATACCCATTGCATCGTTGGTATGGTTATGCACGTCGATAACGTAGTAGCGGGCGCGTTCGAGCTGGTGGGCCCGGGCATGCAACATGGACACTGGCTGGAAATCTTTGAGCAGGAGTGTTTTCCGCTGCTCGGCATCATGCGAGGAATGATAGCCGATCTCGCCTTGTGCCTGGCCGGACGGTCCCTCGTCCTGAGGAACGGACCTTAGAGAAAGAGCCGTTAGAAGAATGAGCGGAATTAGAACGAGAAACGTGCGCGCCGGACATCTCGTGAACATCAGCGGCCTCCGCGGTTAGTGGAAATGGGTTCGGCAGGACGTTTCTTGCTCGCAGGTTCAAAGCGGGTGTTAATTTTACCGCTCACCCGGATAGTCATCGATTTGTCGAAAGGCACGTCATCGACTCCCTCGGCTTCAAGGCGAACCGTGAACTCACCCGCACGGGTGTAGGCGTGGTGAACCGTCGCACCATTCGCGGTCGTGCCGTCGCCAAAGTTCCAACGGTAATTCACGACCGGCAGCGCGTCACCTTCAGCCTCCGCAGAGAATTGGACTGCTTCGCCGGTTTCTGCAATGTCGGGCAGATGAATGCCGACCGCGGGAGCTGCCGCCGGAATCGCCGCATCTATGATTTTTAGCACTTTGACGGAATGCGGCGGCAATTGGACCCGAATAGATTCGAGGGTTTCGCCCTGCGGGGAAGTGTTGAAGATGTCCACGACCCGGTAGCGGCTTCGAGGAAGCCCTAAATCGCGCCCGGGCTCAAAGTCGTGCGAGGTCGGTTTTTCGCTCCAGTTGAATACAGTCAATATCGCCTGCCGCCTGCTCTCCCGCAGAAGAAAGATGCTGGGCATGCCGTCTTCGCTGGTATAACTCATCAGATCGAGCGGCAAGGATGCCCGTCCCAGGCGCGCCATATCGAGTAGGTCACGGTTTTTCACCAGAGACACGCGATCGGGATCGGCACCCAGGGTGGGCAGATCGTCACCGATTTCATACATTCCTCCTGCGATCGCGGCCAAGGCAATCGAGACCCGTGCCTCGTCGAGTGAAAGCGGGCGCTTGCCTCCGTGCCACTCCTGCTCGTCCACGGTTTGGCGGGAAACCGTAAACGCGTCCGGGTCGTCCACGTAGAAATTGCCATTCATGTAGTAACGCGCGGCAATTCCGGGAGCGGCTTCTTTGCTGGCCTGAAAGGTGTGACCGGTGTCGACGGAAATGCGACCGGTATCGACAATGCCCACGGGATTCAGCATGGGGCTGCCATCCTTATCAAGCACCACCTCATCGCCGACCGCCTGCCTGATGACGTCGAGGCCGATGCGCTGCGCCTCTAGCGCGGTAGTGTTCGGCCGGTGATAGTAACCCTCGATGGCGCTGTCATCCATGAAATCCAGCTTGATGTAGCGAAGACCCCAATCCCGGGCCAGAGTTGTGTAGGTCTGTCGCAGATAGTCCTGAGCGCCGGGATTGGTCGTGTCCAGGACATACAGAGGATCGAGCCGTTTTTCGCCATTAACCCAGCCGGCGTGGATCGGCTCCCCATGGGCATTGTGTACCAGCCAGTCTTTGTGGTTCTGGTAGACCCAGGAACGGTCCGAGACCTCGAAGGGAGCAGTCCAGGCTCCTCCGGTAAGGCCCAGTGCTCGAATTCTGTCTTGGACGAAACTCATTCCGCGGGGAAAAAGACTCGCATCAGGAGTCGTATACTCGCCACGCGCATACTGATAACCTTCGTCGATGTGGAAGAAGTTGTAGCCGAGATCCTTCAAATTCTCTCCCAGCCAGGTGGCATTCGTCAGCGCCGTATCTTGATTAAGTCCGAAGTAATATGCAGTCCAGCTCCACCAGCCGGCAATGCCGGTCCTCGCGACACGCGCGTGATGCAGACGACGAATCAGATGTCCATAGTTTTCGAGTTGCTGGTGATAGGCGCCGCCGGTCGCAATTAGCAACTCTTCCGATGAGAGTTCACCTCCCGGAACAACTGGTAGGCTCAATTCGATCTGGTCGTCGGCCGGAGAGCTTTGTAGAGAATTTTCTTTTTCGAGCTCAGTCGTGCCTGCTGAGTCGACCTCGTACGACGCTGGGTGCCCTTCAGTCACATGAAGACGAACAATAGTCAGCCATTTATCCGAGGTGAGTGCCCCCAGGAAAAGGCTGCGTTTCGACTCCCGGTTATAAATCAACTGGCTGCCCACGGCACGATGCATTCCATTCTCCGCATCTCCCAGATCGCGGATGGTCATGGCAGGGCGGTCTTCGCTGAAACTGTCGGAAAGCACACGGTCGGACGCGTCCGGCCCGCCCAGGCTGGCAACCGCCGGAGGAATGGCCTGGACCGGGCGAAGTGCCTGAACTGAGAGAGGATTTGATCCCTGGTTTCGGACCTGGGCGAGGACGGTTGCGTAGTCCGGATCGCCGTGCAGCTCCACGAAATAGACCAGATCAGGCTGGCCGGCAAGGCCACTGTTGACAACCGTGAACCTGATTCCGGAGCCACGCTCCGCAGCCGCGGCAGCGCGCGACACCAAGTGACGGGGATAATCGCCCGACTTCAGCCAGCGATGATTGACTTCGGCAGCCACACTAGAATGTAGGACCGGAGTTTGCGACTGCGGATCAAAAACCGTGTAACTCCCGTCGACAGAATCAAGGGAAATGCCGATCGTTTTCTCCCCCGCGGTGGAAGAGGCGGCCTCGCCTTCAGAATTTGTAAACGCAGACATCACGCCCGGCAGCAGAAGTAAAGGGAGGAGGTACTGGAGCTTCCGGTGAGTTTTCATCATTTGTCCTTTCGAGCGCCGCTTCGTACGGCGGGCGAAGTGTTGCTTGGCAAGCGCACTATATCGAAACTAAAAGTAAGTATTCGTAATATATCGCGACGTGCATCCGGTGCGGAAAAATTGTCTCGCCGCCCCACAAACCGCGCCCTCCTGAAGGGAGACCGCGCCCGCTGAGGAAACGCCGCGCCCGTGCAGTTTTCCCTCTCGCTCGCCTGCCTTCGACGGGTCCGTTCCCGCGATTGGTACCGGCAGCATTGCAGGAGCGGTCAGGGACGCGAATCGCGCGATCGTGCCCAAGCCCGATGTGTTTGTAATCGACCTCGAACACGGGCGGGTCTTCACCACCAAGACCGCACAGGGGGTTAGTGGCCAAGCCCGGTACGGGTTGGGCGCTATACGGTCTCAAGCGAGACGCCCGGGTTCAAGAAATCTGGGAGTGGGGCAACGATCCAACCAACAGCCGGCGCTGTCGCGGACCTTTTTAATACCTGCCCTAATCATAAGAATTTCCTGCTCTCGAAATCAGGCCCGCAGCAGAGCAACAACTCGACTGTACTCGGCGCAAGTGCAGCGCGGGTGCCTCGTCAGATACAATTCGCCCTCAAGCTTTCGTTCTAGGAGCCTTGTCTCAAAGGCGGCTTATCCAGATGCCCAGGCTGCTGCTCATGGTTGTTCGTTGGATCGGCTTGGCTGCGGCAGCTGCCGCGGCATGCGCCGCTGACGGCGCTCCTCCGTCTTCGCTTCACTCCTCAGGTCCGGCGGGCGGTTTGATGATCTCACCCAACTGGATGGAACTGGGCGATCAGTGGCGAATGATGTCCGCGGATCGGGTATCTCAGTCGGATCAGGCCGTGTCCCTAGCGCATTTTGACGCCTCCGGTTGGTATCCGGTGCGCCACATGCCGGCAACCGTGCTTGAAGTTCTGGTCGAGAATGGCGTTTACCCGAACCTTTATTACGGCATGAATCTCGCCACCCCGGGCGACCTCTGGAAAAAAGACTGGTGGTATCGCACCACGTTCACGGTCCCAGCCGGGCAGGAAAACTATTCGCTGGTTTTGCGGGGGATCAATTACCGCGCCGACCTGTGGGTAAACGGAGAAAAGATCGCCGACAAATCGCAAGTGGTGGGCATGTACAACAGCTTTGAATTCGATATTTCGAGGCTGGTTCATTCCGGCGGGGAAAACGGCTTGGCCTTGAAGATCACGCCCGAACAGGCAATTCCCGGCAAAGGTCCGGTTGAGTTGGGAGACACCTGGCACGACTGGCTCAACTGGAAATACATCGGCTTCCATGATCCGGAGAAGAATCAGAATTTTTCTTTCCCTCCGGACCGCAATGCCGGCG
>JAFAWX010000254.1 GCA_019241535.1 Acidobacteriota bacterium
GCGGCGGGCGCAGACGCGGTCAAAGTATTTCCCGCTGGGCTCGTCGGGGGGCCTTCTTACATCCGGCGCTCAAAGCCCCACTGCCGCAGGTTGAGCTGCTTCCCATGGGAGGAGTCTGCTTGAAACCGCTGCGGATTATATAAGAGCGGGTTCGCTGGCCTTGGGCGTTGGTAGCGATCTGGTCAGTTTCACCGGCGATAACACCGGGGAAGAGGAGTCCATCTCGAGGCGTGCCCGAGAGTACCTGGTGCGCATTGGGCAAGCCCGCGAGCCTCGGGGGGCACTCGAGGAGAATAAGTAACTTGGAGGATGGCTGAACGTGGAATTAACGCTTCCTCATCAGCTTGATCGAATTCGGGACGGGGTATTGGCACAAGAGAGCGTTCTGAGCGAAGTGGCCCGATGCTTTGCCGATGCAATCGTTGCCGGAGGGTTGGTCCATACCTATGCAAATGGACACTCCCGCATTGCCGTCGAGGAGCTTTGTGTTCGAATGGGCGCGCTGACCGGCTTTCATCCTCTTTTGCCGCAGGCTGTGGCGAATTTCACCGACGTGGTGGGAGCAGACGGATTGCGCCTTAACCAGGCGATTGAGAAGGTGGAGGGCTTGGGCGCGACCATCCTCGATGAATACGAGTTCTCTGCCGGCGAACCCCTGGTTGTGGTGTCCGCTAGCGGCCAGACCGCATGCGCGGTCGACATCGCTCTCGAATTTAACCGGCGTTATCCTGATAACCCATTGGTTGCGATCACTTCGCTCTTGCAGGGGCGGGAAGCCGGGGCGAAGCATTCATCGCGGAAGACTCTTTACCATGTAGTTAAAGAAGCGAACCGAGGATACCTCATTGATAACTGCATGCCTATGGGAGACGTCTCAGTGACCGTCGAAGGTCCGGAAGCCGCTTACAAGGTATGTCCGCTGTCGTCGATCGGAGCGTTGACCGTGGTGCAGTCATTGAACGAACTGACGATTCGCGAACTGGTCAAAAGGCGCCATAAGCATCCTGTGCTCGAGAACATGCACCTTGGCGAGACACAGGTGAATTACGATAACTGGCTGCGAGATCAACGCAAGCGTTATGCCAGGGCGTTATCGAATCCGGCGCGTCTGGATCCCAGGTCATGACCAGACGGCCAGCAGATGACACGCACATATCTCATCACCGCGGCGTCAGGAATCGGAGCCGAAACAGCCAGAACCCTGGTACGCAATTCCGGGAGTTCACAGCCCGTCCAGGTTTTTCTCGCGGCTCGCAACGAAGCTCAGTGCCGCGCCCTGGCCGAAGAACTTCGCGCGCTGGGCGGGGCGGCCGAGTATCGAGCCGGCGACCTTACCGATCCGAGCTTTGCGCCAGCCGTGGTCAGGGCCTGCATGTCTGCGTTCCGCCGCCTGGATGCTCTGTTCAATGTGGCAGGAATCAGCGGGCGGCGCTTCGGTGACGGACCTGTGCATGAATGTACCGAGGAGGGCTGGAGCCTTACGCTCGAGAACAATCTAACGACCCAGTACCGCATGTGCCGGGAAGGCGTGCGCCTGATGCTCAAGCAGCCTGCATCTGACAATGGCGAACGCGGGGTGATCTTGAATATGGCCAGCGTCCTCGCGATCGCTCCCGAGCCCCGTCATTTCGATGCTATTTCCTACGCTGCCAGCAAGGGGGCAATCATCTCGATGAGCAGAGCCATGGCGGCCTGCTATGCGAAGCAGAAGATTCGCGTGAACGTCATCGCCCCAGGCCTGGTTCACACTCCTATGAGCGCTCGCGCCTCCGAGGACACCGGGATCGTCGAGTTCATGAAGATTAAACAGCCGCTGGTCGAAGGGACGATACCGCTTGAGGCCGTGGCCGCATCCTGCGCGTACCTGCTTACTGGCGCATCGCATGCCGTTACCGGCCAGGTGCTGGCCGTCGATGCCGGCTGGAGCGTGTCCTGATTGCAAAGACCTGAATCGAGCACGGCATGCCTTGAGCGGCCGTCTCATCGCAGGGAAAAAGGAGAGCATCGCATCATGCGCCACTTACAGCTGTGGACGGGCATCTTCGTTGGCTTGACTCTCTTTGCTGCATTCGCCATGGCAGAGACGTTCCGGCCGCCGGCCGTACCTTTGATAACCCATGATCCATATTTCAGTATTTGGTCAATGGGGGACCATTTGACAGACGGGCCGACCAGGCACTGGACAGGTACGCCCCAACCCCTTACAGGATTGATTCGCGTCGATGGACAGGTCTTTCGATGGATGGGGGACAGGCCCCGGAACATTGCCGTCATGTCCCAGTCGGCTGTGCAACTGACGCCTACCCATACTTCGTACGCCTTCGACCAAGGCGGCGTGAATCTGGTAGTCGACTTCTTGTCGCCGCTTTTACCGTCTGATCCTGACGTGATGTCACGGCCGCTCACCTATATCACCATGACAGTACATGCCACCGATCGGGCAAAGCACACCGTGCAGTTGCTCGTTACGGCGGATGCGTCCCTGGCGGTTGACAGCATGACTCAGCAGGTTACCTGGTCGCGCTCCCGGCTGAACGATATGACGGTCTTGCGGGCGGCAGATTTCGAGCAGCCAGTGCTCCAGAAATCCGGGGACAACCTTCGCATCGACTGGGGATATCTGCTCGTCGCGGTGCCCGATCAACCGGGTGCGAGCGCGTCGACTCAATCCGGGGAGGAAGTGGATGCAGAATTTGCGTCGGCCAAAAAACTGATATCCGACGATCTCGACTTCCCTCGCCGTGCCGACCGGCAGACGGTGCTGGCCGCCGATTTTGATCTGGAGGAGATCAAGGGCGCTCCCACGTCACGCCATCTTCTCCTCGCGTACGATGATCTTGATTCCATCGAATACCTGAACCGGTGGATGCGCCCTTATTGGCGACGCAAGGGAATGACGACGGGAGAGTTGCTCGAGACCGCGGAACGGGAGTATAGCGGGATTGAGGAGCGGAGCCGGCAGTTTGATGATCAACTGACGCAAGACCTGCGCCAGGTGGGAGGGGAAAGTTATGCGCATTTAGCTGCACTGGCCTTCAGACAAACCATTGCTGCTCATAAACTGGTTGTTGACGTCGACGGACGCGCCATGCTGTTTCCCAAGGAAAATTTCAGCAACGGCTGCATTTCGACCGTAGATGTCATCTATCCCTCCTCGCCATTTTTTCTGCTCTTCAATCCTGACCTTTTGAAAGCTCAGCTCGAGCCGCTGATGGAGTACACCGAGCTGGGGCGGTGGCGATTTCCATTTGCGCCCCATGATCTGGGCACCTATCCCAAAGCCAACGGGCAGGTGTACGGCGGTGGTGAGCGAACGATTGAGAACCAAATGCCGGTCGAAGAGAGCGGCAACATGCTGCTGATGTTTGCAGCCCTGGCCCGCAGTGAGGGCAACGCCAATTACGCCAATCGCTACTGGAAGCAGTTGCAGCAATGGGCCGAATTTCTTCGCAAGGAAGGAATGGATCCCGGAAACCAGCTGTCGACCGATGACTTTGCCGGGCATCTCGCGCACAATGCGAATCTCTCGGTTAAGGCCATACTGGCGCTCGGTGGTTATTCCCTGCTGGCCGATATGAGCGGGAGAAGCTCCGAGGCCGTCACCTATCGTGATCTGGCGCACGCCATGGCCGCAAAGTGGGTCAACATGGCCCAAGACGGGGATCATTATCGGCTCGCCTTCGATAAGCCGGGTACGTGGAGTCAGAAATACAATCTGGTGTGGGACAAGATTCTGGGGCTGAATTTGTTTCCGCCCGCTGTGGCCGAGACCGAGTTGCGCTTCTACACGGCTCATCTGAATCCTTTTGGACTGCCGCTTGACAGTCGAAGCGCCTACACCAAGCTTGACTGGGAGGTGTGGACGGCAACCGTGGCCACCGACCCGGCACAGTTCAATACCCTGATCGCGCCTCTCGGGCGATTCATCGACGAGTCCCCGAGCCGGGTGCCGCTGACGGATTGGTATTGGACGACCGACGGCAAGCAGGTCGGCTTTCAAGCTCGTTCGGTGGTTGGAGGAGTCTACATTCCCCTGCTGGCCCACCCGGACTTGTGGAAGAAATGGTCGTCCCGGGCTCAACGATGAGGTGGGGAACAGGCCGACATGGCATGATGCAGCGGTCGTAGACCGCAGCAACGGAGGCGATGACTTCGTCATGGCCTGCGTCTGAGCAAACCGGCGGCCTTCGAGTGTGCTAAGGTGTTCGGCCAGCGTTGCGGTCGCAAACCTTTCGTTTGATTCGCGGGAGATTTTATGTGCCTAAATTGGATAATCGTTACCGTCGTTGCCCTCGTCCTGTCGCCTTTTAACTCGCTTTTTGCACAGAGTTCGCGCTGGTCGGACGAAGAAGCGAAGAAATGGTATGACCAGCAACAGTGGCTCGTCGGAAGCAACTATATTCCCGAGAACGCTATCAACGAGCTGGAGATGTGGCAGGCGCAGACCTTCGATTCGGCCCAAATAGATAAGGAGCTGGGTTGGGCTGAAGGTATGGGGATGAACACCATGCGCGTGTTTCTGCACGACCTCCTCTGGCAGCAAGACTCAGCGGGCTTCAAACAGCGGATCGATCGGTTCCTCGAGATTGCCTCAAGGCACCGCATCCGGCCAGTGTTCGTGCTGTTTGACTCCGTCTGGGACCCGTACCCTCGACTTGGTCTGCAGCATCCGCCTATTCCCGGGGTTCACAACTCGGGCTGGGTGCAGTCTCCCGGGGCCGAAGCCCTGAAAGACCCCGCACAGGAAGCCAGGCTCAAAGCCTACGTGCAGGGAGTTGTCGGCGCTTTTGCCCGCGACGGGCGTGTCCTTGCTTGGGATGTATGGAACGAGCCCAGCAACACGAATGAGGGTAGCTACAGCAGCCAGGAGCCAAAAAACAAGGAGACACTTGTCGAGGCGCTATTGCCAAAAGTGTTTGCCTGGGCGCGGGAGGCACATCCCACGCAGCCGCTGAGCAGCGGAGTTTGGGATATCGATTTCGAGAACGGAACCAGGCCGACGAACATCCAGCGCATGCAGCTCGAGGATTCCGACGTGATCAGCTTCCACAATTATGGATGGCCTGAAGTTTTTGAAAAAGAAGTGCTATTTCTCGAAAAATTTCATCGCCCGCTGATCTGTACGGAATACATGGCGCGTGGTGCGGGAAGCACATTCGACACGGTGTTGCCGCTCGCCAAAAAATATAAAGTTGCCGCGATCAACTGGGGCTTTGTCGCCGGTAAGACGCAGACATTTTATCCGTGGGATTCATGGCAGCATCCTTACATTCTCGAACAGCCACCGATCTGGTTTCATGAGATACTCCACCGCGACGGAAAACCATACCGGGAAGCCGAAGTTAAACTGATTCGAGAGTTGACGGGCAGAGGCAACTGAGAGCCTGCTTTCAACACAGCAAGCGGCGATGCGACCCGACCGCCGGCCGCCTTGCCTTGAAATCGCTGCGCTGCGCAAACGGCGCGCTCATCCGGAAATGGGGAGACTTCTAACCCCATCGGATTTGGAGGCGCGCGCGGGGGCGCGACAGATGCGACAGCGGTGGCTCTTCTCAGCGCCAGCATGACCGCAGACGGGAAGACGACTTTGACACGCAGGGAGTTGCTGAGGAACTCTCTGACCGCGCTCGGCGTCCGACTTGTGGGCTTCGAGCGATTCCCAAGCCTGGTCTCTAACCAGGGTAGTAACAAGAATATTTTTCAAGGAGGGCGCTATCTCGGCCCGGTGGAGTTTTTGGGAGAAGGCCGCATTCCCTTGGAAACTCCGCTCGGCGAGGGCCTCGACGGGCGGCTTTACACGGATCTTTCTACGGTTACGCCTGAGAATCCCACGATCCCGACTAAAAGGTTTTATGTGCGCACGCGCGCCTCTGAGCTGCTCGATGTTCGCAAACCGTGGGTTGTAAAGGTGACCGGGCTGATTGAAAAACCGCGTGAAATCGGCATGCCGGAGTTGCGGAGGATGGTGAGGCCGGCTGGCTTACACCTGATGGAGTGTTCCGGCAATGTACGCCTGGCGCACTTCGGGATGCTGAGCGTGGCGGACTGGGCGGGAACGCAGATCAATGAGATGCTTGACTTGTTCAGCATGGACAAGGCCGCAACCCACCTATTGATCTCGGGCTTTGATCGTTATCCGGTTCCGTCCTCGACTTCAGTCGCGGGTGCGAGCTGGATTTTTACCCTCGAGGAGCTCAACTCGGCAAAGGCTTTTTTCGCTACCGAAATGAATGGAGCCGCGTTGACGAAAGACCATGGCGCTCCGGTTCGCCTGGTTGTGCCCGGCTGGTATGGGTGCGCGTCGATCAAGTGGGTCGATCAGGTCACAGTCCTTGGCGAGGGTGCGGCAACCACGTCCCAGATGAGGGAGTTCGCAAGTCGAACCATGCAGCAAGGCGTTCCCCAGTTGGTCAAAGATTATCATCCTGCAGTGATTGAACAGGCGGCGATGCCCATCCGCGTTGAAAAATGGCTCGTCGAGGGAACAATCAAGTACCGCGTCAATGGCATTGCCTGGGGCGGTGCCCACCCCGCCACTGGCCTCGGTATACGGTTCAGTTCAGAGTTTTACTCACAGGAGCAGTTCGTGCCGGTGGACGACTTTGAGCCGAAGGCCAACGACCCCTGGACCTTTTGGACCCATGCCTGGACGCCGACAAAGCCGGGGCTTTACTTCATCCAGCTCAGGGTCAACGATCCATCTGTACCAGCGAGGCGATTAAATGCCGGCTACTATGTTCGGTCGATCGAGATCACGGATATATAAGGTGTGTGGGTTGGACGGCGACTTGCACTCTCGCCTTAGAAATTATGCAGATCGAGTCGCCTTGAATCGCTCTTCCAGGCAGCATCGAACCGGGTTCGTACAATTCCCGCGTCATAGGACCGGCCCTGAGATCGCAGAGTTTCCGAGAGCCCAAACAAAGAACGGGGATTGCGCGGATTGCGCTCTAAATCTTCGCGAAATACCTGCTCCGCCTCTTGAAATTGTCCCGCGAGGAACAACGCGGCTCCGAGCGACTCGCGAACCGGATAGAACCAGCTGGGCGGTTCAGCATATTTCAAGCCATCCTGAAGAAGCACGGCATGCCGCCATTCGGCGATCGCCTCGCTCCACTGATTACTAGCTGCGAGTAATTTAGCCGCGAGCACACTCGATGCGATCTCGAGAACCTCGCGGGAGCTGTTCGGCGACATGAGGAACGCCTCCTGCGGGCTGGTCCTCTCGAGGGCACTGGCCAGTTGTCGCCGCTCGGATTCGGCTTCGGTCACCTTTCCGATGGCGGCGAGCGCCATGCCCCGAGCGAAGCTCAGGACGGCGTTCGCGACTGCCAGCTTTGGACGCGGGTTAGGCAGTTTGAGAATTTCCTCCCAACGATCGAAGCGGACCAGTACGGCGGGCTCAACCGTCAGGAAAGCTTCGAGCTCCGGGATCTCTTCGACATGCGGGGCAACCTGCGCCACGAGCTCTGCCGCCGCTTTCCTGGCGCTACCGTAGTGGCCATCCATACTGGCGGCAGCGGCGAGGAAGTAAAGATCGTGCAGGTACGACAAGATCGCGAACATGCCGGGTTTTGAAACCGTCTGGATGCGGCTCTCATCGATGCGAGCAGCTTTGAGGCAGGCCTCTTCGGCAGTCAGATACTCCCCAGTGCGGATGTAGATGTGTGCCGGCATATGGACGATGTGCCCGATCGACGGGGCCAACGATGGCAATAAGTTTACGTAGGGAAGGGCGCGCTCCGGGTGAGGCGATCCTTCTACGGTATGAAAGTAGTAGTGGAGAGCCCCGAGGTGGCGCGGGTTGCGTTTCAGCACCGATTCGAGAACCGAAACAATCTCTGGCGTTCCTCCCCAGGGCGTGCCGTCCGGGTTCCAGAGCGCCCACGGGCTTAGGTTCATGATGGATTGAGCGTAGAGAGCCGCCGCGTCGAGGTCATCAGGATAGCTTTTCACCAGTTCGCGCATGCCGTCCTTGAAAGCGACCGCCTGCTCTGCGCGGTTCGGATTGGGACAATTGCAATACCGTTTACTGAGCGCAGCTACATACGCACGTTCAGCTTCCGGACCGTCGCTTGAGAGCCTCAGCGCTTTCTTGAGTGCCTCGTACGCCTCACGTTCACGCGTGGAATCTCCTGCGGTTCCATAGTAGTAGTCGGAGCCGAGAGCGTAGGCGATTCCCCAGTACGCCATCGCCATCTTAGGATCAAGCGTCGCGGCACCGGCGAAGGAAGTTGCTGCGCCTCGGTAATCGAACGCGTAAATCAAAGTGAGGCCTTCATCAAACAGACGTTGCCCCTCGGGGTTTTTCGTCCTCACAGGGTGATGGCAGGCGGGAGAGTCATTCCGAAGCTCAGGAGCTGGTGGTTTCCCGGAGTTTCTCGCCCGTTGAGGCTGGACTGGGGCGGAGTAGATCAGAATGACGAACGTGATCAGGAATAGGCGTCTTACGGTGGTATTCACAACTCGTGATTGCCCTTGGCCCCTGCTCGAATACCCGAATACATCTGCAGGCAGGACTTGAGGTGAAGTTAAACGCCATTCTACACCGAGCTGCTTGTCGCAAACGCACCATGGGGGCGTATTTAAGACAAAAGCCGTGTAGAGAATTCTGCCTGGCGGAGTATTCTTTGTCACACGGATCGAGGAGGTATTCAAGGCGAAAGAGATGGCTCAAAACTCTAGTGCCGCACGCGACCCAGGTTCGATCGATGTGTTAAGGTGTGGAATACTCAGGTGGCGCGATCGGGTCAGAGCTCGTTATGAGTGTGTGCGCTCCAAGTTGTTTTCTTGAGGACCTCCACGGAGCGCGTCGAGAGCCCCTTTCAGCCGAACAGACTGCAGTCTTTTCGCACGCCCATCTCTGCTGTCGCCTTACACTTTGTGTGGTCATCATTTGCGCGGCTTGCCTGCGCGTGGCCGCTGCTCCAAGCTCATCAGAGTCCGCGAACCAGTATTACGAGCAGGGATTGCAATTCTTAGGGCAGGAGCAATGGAAATCCGCAGCTTCGGCCTTTGATGAAGTTCTCAAGCTCGATAGCCGCCGCGCAGACGCGGAAAATGGCCTGGGCGTCGCCCTCGGGAAGATGGGCGACCAGTCAGGTTCGGAGGCTGCTTTTCGCCGTGCGCTCGAAATTGATCCCGCATATGCCGAAGCCCACTACAACCTGGCGCTATGGTCGGAACAATCGGGAAATATCGAGCAGGCGCTCTCTGAACTTGGTACCGCTGTCAAGCTCCGCCCGGATTACGAGGCTGCTCAGCTCGCGTTAGGCGTGATCGAGCAGCAAGTGGGGGAACCTGAAAAAGCCGCGGCACTCTTGAAGGCGGTGGTCCAGGATGACCCCCGCTCGGCCGAGGCTCATAACTGGCTGGGCGTAATCTACAGGCAGAAGAACGATCTCCTCGACTCGCTGGCCGAGTTCCAGCAGGCCGTCGATCTCAAGCCGGACTATCTTGAGGCATACAACAATCTTGGTTCGACGCTCGTCCAGGTCAAGAGACTGAACGAGGCGGTGCGCGTGTTTCGCTCCGCGCTGGCCCAGGAGCCCAAGAACGCCGAATTGCGCCTGAACTTGAGCCGTGCCCTGCGTCTGAGCGGCAACCTGGACGCCGCGTTTGCCGAGCTTAAGTCGATCGTAAAAGAAGGTGACACTCCCGAGGCAGAATGCGAACTCGCCGAGGTATTCCGCCAACGGAATCAGTTCCAGGCCGCCATTGAAGCATCCGAGAAGGCCCTGTCACTCAACTCGGCCATGGGCCCAGGTTATGAAAAGCTGGGCCTGGCACTGCAGGCAGAAGCGGCAGCCGCATCGCGGAACCAGAAATTTGACACGCATGCGTCCCGCCCGCAAGCTAAGGCTCGCTACGAGGCTGGTCGTGAACTGCTTTCGCGCGGACAGATGCAGGACGCGCAGAGCGAGTTTAAGAAGGCGGTCGAAGCCGACCCGAGTTGGGCCGATGCCCACAATTTGCTTGGCTTCGTACTTGGCCAGTCGGGTGATCTCGAGAGCGCAGTCGAGCATCTGCACAAGGCTGTCGAGCTACAGCCGTCCCTTCCCAGTGCTCACTACAATCTGGGTGTCGCCCTCTGGTACTCGGGGCAAAGACCTGCATCGCTGGCGGAGTTACATACCGCAGTACGGCTCGACCCCGCCCTGGGCGAAGCTTACTCGTTCCTCGGCATGGCGTCCGAGCAGAGCGGCGAACTAGACCAGGCGCGACAGTATCTCGAGCGGGCGATCTCTCTCAAGCCTGATCTGCCAGGTCCGCATATCGATCTCGGCATTGTCCTGATCAAAAAGAATCAAGCTGCTCCGGGCTTTGAACAATTTCGTTGGGCTCTCGACAACGGGCCGCGGGTGGAGATTCCGGACCTGGATATTGCCATTAAGACAGTACAGGACACTATCAGGGAGAGACCGGACGACGCTCTGGCGCACGATACCCTGGGCCTCCTATTTGGGAAGGCCGGCACGGACGCTCAGCTGGTTATAGAGCAGTTTCGGAAGGCCCTCGAGCTCCGCCCAGGCTTTGCCGAAGCCCACAATCATCTCGGGCTGGCGCTGGTTCAGACGGGAGACGACGAGGGAGCTGTCAAGGAATTTCGTGAGGCGTTGCGACTCAATCCAGGTTACGCGGAAGCTCACGGAAATCTTGGAGCGACGCTCACGTCCAAAAATGCTGACGAAGCTGTCCGCGAGCTGGAGCGAGCGGTAAGCATGCAACCTGCTTCGGTAAAGACGCAATATAACCTGGCCATGGCGTACCTGCCGAAATACGGCGTGGATAAGCAAATCGAGCAGCTCAAAAAGGTGATCGCGCTCGATCCAACATTCGCCGATGCGTACTTCTCGCTCGGGAAGGCCCTGCTTGAGAAAGGCGAGGCAAAAGAGGCAATTCCTCCTTTGCGTTCGGCCGTGACTCTCGATCCCATGTCGGGGCGGGCTCATTATCAACTGGGTCTCGCCTTATCCCGGTCTGGTGGACCGGAGGAGGCAAAGCTTGAACTCGACAAAGGATTGAAGCTCACCGCGGATGACGAACGCAATCGCAAGGCGAATAGCCTCGAAGGACAGGCAAAACTGGAACTGAGTAAGGGAGAGACTCAGCAGGCAACGGACAATCTCAAGAAGGTGGTTGCACTGTTGCCGGATTATGCCGAAGGTCATCTCACCTTGGGCCAAGCAT
>JAFAWX010000357.1 GCA_019241535.1 Acidobacteriota bacterium
GACATTTTCAGCCACGCTGCGCTCCAGTTGGTTAGAAAGGTGGCGCCTCTTTTGCGCGCCAAAGAACCCATTCGGAATCAAAATGGCTTGCGTGCCGAACAGCTGAGACGATCGTCTTATGGCGGCGTCTGGGCAGTCGAAGTGCTAAACTACTGAACGTTTATGGCGGAAAACGCACGGTCGCGCATTTGGCTCTGGGTACTGATTGGCGGTGCATCTTTCTTTTTGTTTGTGCTGGCGGTGTTCACTTTGGTGTTCGTCGCCCTGCATGTCGGCGGCCGTGAGACGCACATTCACGCCTTTGGAGACAAAATCGGAGTGGTAGACCTTGAGGGGGTGATCCTCGACCCGGGCGAGATGGTCGACCAGCTTCGTAAATTCGCCGATGATGATTCGATCAAGGCCATCATTGTGCACGTGAATTCGCCAGGCGGTGGCGTGGCCGCTTCCGAGGAGATTTACCGCCAGGTGAAACGGGTTCGCGAGGAGAAACACAAATACATCGTGGCCTCAATCGAGACAGTCGGAGCGAGCGGAGCCTACTATGTTTCGTCAGCCACCAACAAGATCTATGCCGATAGTGGCAGCGTTGTAGGCTCAATCGGTGTGATTGCCGAATGGGTAAATTATGGCGATCTCATGCGCTGGGCCAAGCTGAAACCCGAGGTGCTGAAAGTAGGAACCTTCAAGGATACGGGCGATCCCACACGGGAGCTTACCGCCGCCGAGCGCCAGTACCTGCAGGGGCTCATAGACAACATGTACGAACAGTTTGTGCACGCCGTGGCCGAGGGCAGGCACGCCAAAGTCAACGATATCAAGCCGATTGCCGACGGTCGGGTGTGGACCGGACAGCAGGCTTTGGGCCTCCACCTGATTGATGAAGTTGGGGATTTCCGCACTGCCGTGCTGGAGACGGCAAAGTCGGTAAAAATCTCCGGGGAGCCGGTTCTGGTACACCCTGAGCGGGAGCGCAAGTCATTGCTTGATTTGCTTTTAGGCGACGTTTCCCCCTGGCTGCCCACCAAGGCGAAGATGCTCGATCAGGAGATGGGGTTTTACTACCTGTGGAAGTAAAGACGGCCGCTCTTGCCAACAAGCCCTGAAATTTGAGAAGGTTATCGAAGCCTATCCCCGGGCGGCCTCGCCGCTTTAAAGAATTTCAGACCAAGGGAGCCAACAGTTATGACGAAAGCGGATCTGATCGAGGAAATCTCCCGTTTGGCGGAGTTGACTCGCAAAGACAGCGAAGTGATCGTCGAAACCATCTTCGACAGCATCGTGCGCTCGCTGCGCGCGGGCGACAAGATCGAGATCCGCGGCTTTGGCAGCTTTCGGACACGACAACGCAAACCTCGCATCGGCCGCAACCCCAAGACCGGCGACCGGGTCGAAGTTCCCGCTAAGAAGATCCCCTTCTTTAAGCCGAGCAAGGAATTGAAGGATCTGGTAAACGGGGAACTTCAGGCAGCCGCCCCGGCCCCTCCCGCCACGTCCTGAATGCTGCGGCAATGTTTTCCCGCCGGATCCGCGTCGAGTACGAGCAAGACGGCGGGCACTTGCCCTGTCCTTTGAAGTGGCTTGATAGCTTCTCTATGCGTAATTTCACCAACGCGCCGGTCTTTGACGACACGCTCCCGGTGGCCGATGGCTTGCTCGAGATTGGCGAGCGGGTGCCACTGGAAAAACTCAAGCCTGCCATGGAAGAATGGTTCAGGAGAAAGGGTTATCTGGCAAAGGATGCTCAATTGCTGGTCGCCCCATTGTGAGGCCGCCCGCTGTCCTCCTGAGATGGTCGAAAACGTCCCCTAATACGCAAGCTGCCCCACCACCTGGACCGAGAGAAATGCATCATAACCGGCGCTGCCGAACCTGCTAAGCCACTCCGCCTGAAAGCTGCAATCACAAGAGGATAGTGAACACCGGAGCACGTGATGGAGTTCTGGACCAAAAGGACATTCCAATCCATCTTTCTTCCCGGCGGACTCATCTTTGCAACGTCCGTTATCCTGCTCAAAACAGAATCACCTCTGCTGTCGACAGCGGGGGTGAGCTTCTTCTATTACGTTTTTATCGTAGCCGCCGCGCTCCTGGCCTGGCGCTTTCGCTCCACCCGGGTCCTGCTTTGCGTCCTTGTTCTGGTGTTGAGCCATTACGGAGTCGCGGTACATCAGCCCGGGCGCGCGGCTCAGGTCTTTCTGAGTCGCAGCGCCTTCGAGGCAGTGGCGATATTTACCCCGCTTGATTTGCTGATTCTGGCGTTTTTTCCCGAGCGGGGCGCCGGGAGCCGGCCGCTTGCCTGGTTTTTCGGCCTCATTTTGCTCGAAGTCGGGTTCATCAAATTCGTGGCTCTTCCGCAGCAGGCCGAGCTCTCCTTCCTGCACTATTCGCCCTTGCGGGCCTACCACTTGCGGCTCCCGCAACTCGCATTGCTCACATTCTCGACCGCTGCCGGGCTGCTGCTCTATCGTCTGCTGCAGTTTCGGAAGGCCATCGATGCCGGAATGTTTTGGGCTCTGATCGCCGCGTGCGTCGGACTCGAGTCCTCTGCCCCAGGCACAATCGGCACCGCTTACTTTGGTGTAGCCGGGCTCATCCTGGCCAGTTCCATCATTGAGAACTCCTACGTGCTGGCCTTCCAGGATGAACTCACGGGACTGGCTTCGCGGCGGGCCTTCAACGACGCGCTCCTGGGGCTCAAGCCTCCTTACGCCATCGCCGCTGTCGATATCGATCATTTCAAAAGCATCAACGATTCCTACGGCCATGACACAGGTGATCAGGTGCTTCGTCTAGTGGGTTCGCGACTGGCCCGCATCATCGGCGGCGGCGAGGCCTTCCGCGTCGGTGGTGAGGAATTTACCATTATCTTTCGCGGCCGGAGCGCCGAAGAGGTCACCGACTTCCTGGAACTGCTGCGGCTCGATATCGAAGGCACTCCGTTCCGCATTCGTAGCGGACAGGAACGGCGAAAGAAATCGCGCACTCCCGACCGTCGGGCCGCAGGACAACGCCAAAAAAGGCGCTTCAGGCCTTCCTTAACGTTGTCGGTGACTGTGAGCATCGGAATTGCCGAATCTCAGACCAAGCTCACGGTCGACGAGGTCATTCAGCAGGCGGACCAGGCCTTGTATGCGGCAAAGCAGGGGGGAAGAAATCGCGTGGAGCTCGCCTTTCAGCGCCGGGCGAAAAGAGGGGTAAAGCCGGAGGGGCGGTCGCGACGCTGAAGCCGAATCAATTGTTCCAGGACTTTGTCAGGCGATAACGGTTGAGCGCCATTTCGACGATGCTTGCGATCAGCTCTGTATAGGAGCGCCCCGATTTCTTGGCCGCCATTGCAAACTCATGTTTGCTCGACAGCCAGGGATTGGGATTTGCCTCGATGACGTAGACCTCGCCGCCAGACGTCAGCCGCATGTCCACCCGCCCGTAATCCCGCAACTTCACTGCCCGGTAAGCAGCCAGCGCGGTATCGCCAAGCTTCTGGATGGTTTCGGCATCCAGATCATCGGCGATTTTCGACTCCGTGAGCTTGTAAGCTTCAGAATCACGCTCGAATTTCACCGCGCGGCTGGCGATGCGCGGGGTGCCTTCGGGCAGCTGCGAGAGGTCGAGCTCGACCAGCGGCAACACTTCGATACGCTCGTAGCTGCCCAGAATGGCTGCATAGATCTCCCGGCCCTCGATATATTCTTCGATCAGCACCGGCGAATCAAACTCGTTCTGGACGTAAGCGACGCGTTCCATTAATTCCTTTACGCTTCCTACGACCGCCTGGGCGTCGATTCCGATCGATCCGTCTTCGAGCTGAGGCTTTACGATGAGAGGAAACTTGATGTCATGGGCATGATCGAGATGGCCTCGATAGACGGTGGCGAAATACGGCGTGCGAATGTTATGAAAAGCGAACATCTTTTTTGCCGTAGCCTTGTCCTGCGCCAGAAAGTGCGCATGCGGTCCGGCCCCGGTGTACCGCAGCCCTATCAGCTCCATGTAGGCCGCCACGTTCATCTCCTTGGTATCGTCGCCGGCGTAGGATTCCGTGAGGTTGAAGACCAGGTCGGCTCCGCATTTGGCCAGTCCGTGCAGGGACTGGGCGCGGCCGTCGAGGACGTAATAGGACGCGTCATGGCCGAGCTTCGTCAGGGCTTCTAGGATTTCTTCGCGATCCTCTTTTTCTTTCCGCCGCCGCCCGGTCTCGGCCGGCTTCTCCGACCGCGGCTCCTCGTCCTCTCCCCAAACGTCGTAGAGCACAGCGATTTTCAATGGCTCGCCCATCATGCCTCCGAAATCTTACGGGTGAACGGATTTGCTGCGCGCCAGATGATTCATCACCAGCGTGGTGGCAAATACCGTGAACTCCGAGAGATGTTCCAGCTCTTTTCTGCGATCAATGCGCAACCCCATCTCTGCACTTCGCCGGGCAATCGTGTCCATCAGTTTCCTAACCGGAGCTCGCTGCATGGCCGTCCAACTCGAGATCTGGTCTACCAGGCTCTTGCGGTGGCGGGCGAGAAAAGCCTCGGCCGCCTCGGCCGAGCTGTTTTTTTTGTGCGTGCGAAACATGGTTGCCAGATCGCTGTCCAGGTTGACGTCAAGCAGGGGAATTTGCTCGGTCGAATGGCGGTAGAACTCGCCCACCGTCATTTCCATTTCTGCCACCGTAACGTCCGGCCGCCCGCGCCGGCGCCCCGGCTCGATGTTCCGCAAGTGGCGAAGCATGCGGTCCACGTAGCGCAGCTTTAGCATGGCCTGCCAACCGCGATATCGCTTGCGCCATCCCGAGCGCGGAGTCAGCCAAACGGCAAAGGTCTCGGCAAAATCCTCGTCGGGATGCTTCTGCGCGTACCAGCCCGGGAGATAGCGCACGTAGTCTTTCGAGAACAATACCGGGCGGTAGTTTTCGCGATATGGGCGCCGATAGGGCCCGAACACCTGCTTCCACTCCGGCGTGCGATGTAATTTGTAAGCGTAGTTGAAGGCATGTCCCGCCTCATGGCGCAGGTACATCATGATCTCGCGGCTGTCCTCGAGATCGTTATGCTGTTTTTCGATCTCGGCCAGGTCCGGGCGCGCCAGATAAAATGGAATCCCTATGACCGGTTCCCCCGAAGGGCATCCCCACTCGTCAGTCAGGTAGCAAGCGGGACGAAATTTTGTAATCTCTTTTTGCCCCAGCTCGCGATAGAGTTGCTCGACATACTTCTCTACCGCAGAACCCTCAATCCTCAGGCCGAGATCGCGTATCCTGGTATTCAGGAGTGCTTGCGTTTCCGGTCCTGTCTCGTCGTTTGCGCCCATCAGCTTAGGTCGACTCTATTGCAGCCCTTGCAGGAACCAGAGGGAGGAGCGCAGGTCATTGCAAAAATCATACGCCAACCACCAGCACAGGAAGAAAATAACCTTCGACCAGCGACAGACGGATGGGCAGCGGAGCGGCTCAGTATTGCGGCACTTTGAGTGGGATTTTAAAGCAGGGCAGCTGCCCAATGTCGAAAGGCTCGGCCGGAAGACGTAGAGGAAAGTGAATGCCGGAGACTGGCAGGAACTTGACTGCAGCCCGGGCGACCGTCGACCTCTCACCTGAAGCATGTAGCTATGGGAAGAAGTCCAACCCAAGCCGGAGGACGCGGCCGTACAGAACGAAATGAATGAGGACGTTCGAGGGGGGAAGTGCGGAAGCATTCCCAATTCCTATCCATGCACCTCATTCGATCGCCTGTGGCATCCTATGGGCTGCCCAGAATTGCGGAATGGGAGGAATGCTGATGAGGAAGACTCTATTTGTGCCTAGCCGGTTGGCCTTGATGCTGGCCGTCGTTGCGGTGGTTCCCGTTTTGGCGGTAACCCCCGCCGTACCCCAGCTGCCGAATCCGGGTTCGGTAAGTATGTCGCGCGAGGACCAGGAAAGGCTTGGACTAAAAGCAATGGGGGAAGTCTATAAGCAGATGCCGGTATTACCCGACTCGACTCCCATCACCCAATACGTGCAGCAACTGGGGAGAAAACTTGTCGCCCAGATTCCCCAGCAGTACACCTGGCCCTACCAGTTCCATGTCATCGAGCAGAAGGAAATTAATGCGTTTGCCCTTCCGGGTGGTCCGATTTTTATCAACATCGGAACCATCACGGCCGCCCAGGATGAAGCCCAGCTGGCCGGGGTCATGTCGCATGAGATGTCCCATGTCTACATGCAGCACTCGGCTAAGGCCGCGACTTCAAATAAGCGGACGATTACCGAGGTTCTCGGGGCAGCGGCCGGAGCCTTGGGAGGACGCGTATTAGGCGGTCTTGGCCAGCTTCTGGCCGGCGGCTTAATTCTGAGATACTCGCGCGCGGATGAGTCCCAGGCTGATGCCGTAGGTGCAATCATCATGTATAAGGCCGGCTACGACCCGATTGAGCTGGCGAATTTCTTTGAAACCCTCAACAAACAAGGTGGAAACCCTCCGCAGTTTCTCAGTGACCATCCTAACCCTGGCAACCGCACGGCCGCCATCGACAAAGAAGTCAAGAATTGGCCCGCCAAGTCTTTCTCGCATGACAGCGAATCGTTTCAGACGGCCAGAAAGCAGGCAGGCACAATCAAAGCCTATGACGCGCAGGAAATCGCCGACGGCGCCAAGAGGGGCATCTGGGCGAGACAGAACATGCAAGGGGGTGCGGTGCCGGCGAGCATTCAGCAAGACGTCAGCAGCACGGCCGAAGAGCCTACGCTTGAGGATGTGAGTCTTGAACAAATCCGGCCCAGCACTCAGTTCACAGAACTGCAGCAGGATGGGTTCAGCATTTCCTATCCCGCGAACTGGAGCACGGCCTCGGGCCAGAATTCCATAACCATCGCGCCCCGGGCGGGCGTCAGCCGCAATGCGGTGGCTTACGGGGTAATCGTCAGCGCGGCACGAGACCCCAATGCCGGTTCTCTCGATCAGGTCGCTCAGGATCTCATTCAAAATCTCGAACAGTTGAACCCTGGTCTGCACCAGAACGGCCCGATTCGAAGCGTAGACGTTAATGGAAGCTCTGGCCGCTCGGTAGATCTCTTAAGCAATTCCCCGATCCGACAAAACGGAAAGCCATTGCCGGAACGAGACTGGCTGGTGCTCGTCCCGGGTTCAGGAGGCACTTTCCTGGATCTGATCTTGATCGCTCCGGAGCGGGATTTTTCGGCCCTGCAGCCAACATACAGGAAAATGATCGACAGCCTTCGTCTTCAGTGATTGCCGTCATTCCACTTCGCCCCCGATGGTCCAATAACTGGACTGAAAGAAGAGCAACGGCCGCCCTCCGCGAATGACCACGTCTTCCACCTCGGCGATGAATATGGTGTGGTCCCCGGCGTCTTGTTCGCTCATCAGTCGGCATTCGAGGTAGGCGAGGGCTGCCTCTAAGACCGGCGTGCCATGGTCGGTGCGGTCGAATCTTGCCCCGGTCAACTGTTCGGCGTTCTTGCGATCGCGCTCCTCGTCGGCGTAATGTTCGGAAATCGATCGCTGGTGTTCGGAAAGCATGTTGATGCCAAAACGTTGGCGGGTCTGCAAATGGGCGTGGGTTTGTGCCTTCCGGTCAACACAGACGAGCACCAGCATCGGATCGAGAGAAACGGACGTGAAGGCATTGGCGGTCATGCCATGGACCTGGCCCCGATCATCCACGGTCACAATGGTGACGCCGGTAGCGAAGCACCGCATTGCATTGCGAAATGCTTCCTGAGTCGTAGACATGGCAATTACCAATGAACCATCTGCCGGCGCTTCTCCGGGTGAGCTTCAGCTGGGATCTTTCCCGTCCTTCTCGCCCAGCCCTCACTAGCGATAGATGCTTGCTCTTCAGCCAAAAGCCGGCTTCCATTATCATGCTGTTTCATGACCAGCCCCCCTAGTTGCGAGAGCCAGGAATTCGCATGCGGCAAGTAAACAGCTCACATCCGGCTGATGGGCAGCTCCGGGTCTCTACCTTAAATGAACAGTCGAGAAGCGTGCCACTGTCGCGCGAAGCTGCCTGCAGTTGGATATGCTGCCGTGATGCTGAACTCGCCGATCTGCTGTCCTTGGCTCGTGCTGTGCGAGACAGTTTCAAACCCCGGGTGGTTACCTATTCCCGCAAAGTCTTCGTGCCCTTAACAAACCTGTGCCGCGATTATTGCGCTTATTGCACGTTTCGCCGCGACCCGGGGCAGGCAGGCGCTCACACCATGACCCCCGACGAGGTGCTCGAAATCGTGCGAGCAGGCGAGAGACGCGGGTGCGCCGAAGCGCTTTTCAGCTTGGGCGACAAGCCGGAGCTGATTTTTCCCGAGGTGCGAGAGACCCTCGCGCGCCTGGGTTTTCGCTCCACCCTGCATTACCTCGAGGCAATGTGTGAGCTGGTGCTACGCAAAACCCGATTGCTTCCCCATCCCAATCCTGGGCTGATGAGCCGCCAATGGATCTCGCGTCTGGCCGTGGTGTCGCCCAGCATGGGGCTGATGCTTGAGACCACGAACGCAGCTTTGCTCGCGCCCGGAGGCGCACACTATCAGGCGCCCGACAAAGTTCCAGTTCGGCGCCTGCGCACGATTGAGGAAGCCGGACGCCAGGGTGTGCCCTTCACCACCGGGATCCTGATAGGAATCGGAGAATCACCCGAGGACCGTGTTGACGCTCTGCTGGCGATCCGTGAACTCCACCGGCGCTTCGGGCACATTCAGGAGGTCATAATCCAGAACTTCCGGGCAAAGGCTGAAATTCCCATGTGCCATCATCCCGAACCGAGCCGTGGCGAGATGCTGCGAACCATTGCCGTGGCTCGCCTTCTGATGCCGGAGATCAACCTTCAGGCCCCTCCGAACCTTTCCGAGCCTGATTATGAAGAGCTTCTTGATGCCGGCATCAACGATTGGGGTGGAGTGTCCCCGTTAACCCCGGACTTCATCAATCCGGAGCGACCCTGGCCTCACTTGCAGGAACTCGAACAGCGTACGCGCCGGAAGGGATTCGTTCTGCGCCAACGCCTTCCCGTCTATCCCGAATTCTTGTCGCTTTCGCGTCCGAAATCTTCCCTCCTCGCTGCCCGACTCGATGCAACGGTCGATGCTGAGGGATACGCCAGGAGGGCGGCATGATTACCGTGCTTACGGGTGGCACCGGGGGGGCCAAATTCGTCGATGGACTGAGCCGACTGTTGCCTGCCGAGGAGCTGACCATTATCGTCAACACCGCCGACGATTACCGCTGGTGGGGCCTTCAGGTCTCGCCCGATCTCGATTCCATCACTTACATGCTTGCCGGAATCCTGAGCAGCGCGCGCGGCTGGGGCGTCGAGGGGGATACGTTCCATTGCCTTCAAACCATGCAAAAGCTTGAACAGCCTGCCTGGTTCAGTGTGGGCGACCGCGATCTTGCAACTCACCTGGTGCGCACCAGATTGCTTGCCGAAGGACATCGGCTATCCCAGGCGACCGAAATTATCGCGGGCAAGCTGGGTATCGGGGCGCGCATCCTGCCCATGACCGACGACTCAGTCGAGACCAGGATCAAAACCGCAGAAGGAGAGCTGGGGTTTCAGGAATACTTTGTCCGGCGTTCCTGCCGCGACCAAGTCCATGGAGTTCGCTTTGTGGGCGATTCCCGGTCTAGGCCTGCGCCGGGAGCGCTCGAGGCAATTACTGCCGCTGAGGCTGTGCTGCTTGCGCCCAGCAACCCGGTTACCAGCATCGGACCGATACTTTCAGTTCCGGGATTTTCGGACGCACTGGCAAGAACCTCCGCACCGGTGGTGGCCGTCAGTCCGATTATCGGCCGGACCGCAGTCTCAGGACCTGCCGCGAATCTTATGGCTGCTCAGGGACTGGAGCCTTCAATCGTAGGCGTGGTGGATGCATATCGAGGCTTTCTCGATATGTTGCTCGTTCACGAATCCGACGCCCATGCGGGTCGGAAGCTCGAGAGGGAAGGCCTTGAGGTGCACGCCGCGGATATCTTGATGAGAACAAACCAGGACAGATTGCGAGTAGCCCGCTCTGCGCTGGCCCTAGCGCGCCGGAATGTCGTGTCCACTGCCGAGGTTGAATGATTCTCGTGCCGGTCAAACATCTTTCCCGCGCCAAGCAGCGTCTGGCCCGGGTACTGGGGCAGTCGGCGCGCACGGAACTAGCTTGCCAGATGCTCGTCGATGTAGTTGAAGCCCTCTCCGACCACTCTCAGAGCCGGGTGGCGCTGGTCACAAGCGATCGATTTGCGTTGCAACTGGCCGACAGCCGCGGACTAGACGTCATTCACGATACGCGCAACCGCAGCGAGACGGATGCGATCGAGGCGGCCACCGAGGTAGCGGCCGGACGGGGAGAAGAAAGCACGCTGGTCCTACCGGCCGATATTCCTCTGCTTGAGGCCGAGGACATTCGCGCTATCTATCAAGCCGCGCCGGAACGGGGCTCGGTCCTTGTACCCTCGCGTGACCAGCGCGGCACGAACGCCGTCCTGCGCCGTCCGGCCGCCCTGTTCCCGCTCGCATTCGGCACCGACAGCTTCATGCCGCATCTGGCGGCTGCGATCGCCACCGGTAGCACCTGTGTCGTGCTGTCGCTTGCTCGTATTGCGCTCGACGTCGATACGCCGGAAGACCTTTGCCGGATGGCGCAGGCCCCGGGACAGAAACGCTCGCAGCTTTTAGCGCGAGAACTAGGGTTCTTAAGAACCGATAGTGATGTTGTCCGCCGGGGGCTGCTCGCGCCGGACCCGGTGACGAGCAAAGCTTGATGATGCGGCATGCCGGGCTTGCGCTGATTCCGCTGCCCTTTCAAGGAGAGGTTCGACCCGGCGATGATCTCGTCGAGAAACTCCGGCTGGCCCTCCGCCAGCAAAAGCTTACGTTACGGGAGGGCGATATCGTTGTGATCAAGCACAAAATTGTTTCTAAAGCAGAAGGACAGTTGGTTGAACTGAGCCGCGTGCGACCCTCCCGTGCTGCCAGGGCCTGGGCGAACAAATGCGGTGGGGACCCACGTCTGATAGAACTGGCTCTTGCCGAAAGCCGGCGCGTAGTCCGCAAGAAAATGCTCGATAAACGACGCGGGGTTCTGATTACGGAAACTCACCATGGTTTGATTTGCGCCAATAGCGGTGTCGATCTTTCAAACGTCGATGGTGGCCGCCGTGCGGCGCTCCTGCCCGCGGATCCCGACGGCTCTGCTCGACGCCTGCGCAGGGCAATCAAGAAAAACAGCGGCGTCAGTGTAGGCATTGTCATCTCAGACTCGTTTGGCCGACCCTGGCGTGAGGGCCTGACCGAAGTGGCGATCGGAGTGGCGGGCATCGCGCCGCTGGATGATTTTCGGGGAAAGCGCGACTCGCACGGCTATCTGCTGCGCGCGAGCGCTGAGGCGGTAGCCGATGAACTGGCTTGCGCAGCCGGCCTGGTCTGCGGCAAGCTTAAGCGCACGCCGGTTTGCATCGTGCGCGGCTATCGCGCCGGCGCCGCTCAGGGTACGGCGCAAGAGTTGCTCCGCCGGGCGCAGGACGATTTGTTCCGTTGAGGCAAGGAGGAAGCCATATGCCTGGACGAACCTCGATAGACACCGAACTCGAACGCTTTTCTCAACTGGACTGGGCTGAGATCAGGGACGAGATTACACCCGCAGTGAGAGACGCCATTGACGCGGTGCTCGAGTGCCGAAATGGCGAGGTTCTCAGACGCGAGCAGTGCTTGCGGCTGGCCCACGCCCAGGGCATTGATCTTCTCGGTTTGCTTGTGGCTGGCGATCTGCTTCGATCCGAGATTTGCGGGAACATCATTACCTACGTCGTCAACCGCAACATCAATTTCACTAACATCTGCTTTGTCGGTTGCAAGTTTTGTGCTTTCAGCCGCGGCCCACGCGAACCAGACGTTTACTTTCTCGAACCCGAGCAGGTGGCAGCCAAGGCCGCCGAAGCCTGGCAACTGGGTGCGACCGAGGTCTGCATTCAGGGCGGGTTGCCGCGTGGCCTGTCCCGCTTCTACTACCGGGATATTTTGCGCGCCGTGAAGTCGGCGGTTCCCGCCATGCACATTCACGCCTTCTCGCCCATGGAGATTGTCTATGGAGTGGAGCTCACCGGCATGCCCCTCGCCGACTACCTGCGAATGCTGCGGGACAATGGGCTCGACACCTTACCGGGGACGGCCGCGGAAATTCTCGACGACGACATTCGCCACGTACTCTCGCGCAATAAGCTATCGACCGCCGAGTGGCGGGAGGTAATCCGTACGGCGCATGCCTGCGGCCTGCGCACCACCTCGACCTTGATGTACGGTCATGTCGAAACGCCCGAGCATTGGGTAAACCAGCTGCTGCTCTTGCGCGAAATACAATCTGAGAGCGGGGGGTTCACCGAGTTCGTGCCCCTCGGCTTCGTTCACTCGAATACCGTCCTGTTTCAACAGGGACTGTCGCGGCCTGGTCCGAGCCAGGCCGAGCATTTGAAGATCCATGCCCTGGCGCGCCTGATCCTGGCCGGCTCGATCGACAATATTCAAGTGTCCTGGGTCAAGCTCAACCAGCATCTCTCCCAACTTTGCCTGCAGGCGGGGGCCAACGACTACGGGGGCACGCTGATGGAAGAGAACATCTCCCGCGAAGCAGGTGCTACGGCGGGACAGTACACCAGCTCGGAAGAATTTCAGCGGCTGATTAGAGAAATCGGCCGCATCCCCGCCGAGCGCAACACCACCTACTCGCGAATCCGGATCAAAGCTCCAGTCGAGAGTTTTCCTGCCGAGCTTGCCCCCGAGCCGGAGTTTGCGTGACGATCGCTATTGTCGGGGGTACGGGACCGGAGGGCTCGGCCCTGGCGTTGCGCTGGGGAGGGGGAGGGGAGGAGATTGTCATTGGGTCGCGCGATGCCGGCCGAGCATCGCGAACCGCCGCCGAGGTTCAGCAGAAGACGGGCGGGAAGATCTCCGGTGCGGAAAACAGAGCTGCCTGCCAGTCGGCCGAAATCGTCGTCCTGACGGTTCCCTTTCAAGCTCAGGCCGAAACTCTGAAACATCTCAAGCCTGTGCTGCACCCGGGGCAGATCCTGGTCGATGCTACCGTACCCCTGGCTGCGAGCGTCGGCGGCCGGGCCACACGCACGCTGGGCGTGTGGCAGGGCTCGGCGGCCGAGCAGGCGGCTGAGCTTGTGCCTTCGGGCATCCCGGTGGTGGCCGCCTTCCATAACATTTCCGCCGAGCTTTTACATCGCGATGGCGAGATCGATTGCGACGTTATTGTCTGCAGTGACGACCATGAGGCCGCGGCACGGATTCGCAAGCTGGCGCGTAAGATTCCCGGCGTTCGCGCGCTCGATGGAGGGAAGCTCGAGAACGCGCGCCTGGTCGAACAACTTACGGCACTCCTGATCGGCTTCAACATTCGGCACAAGGGCACTGCGGGGCTGCGTATTACCGGGCTGCCGCCAGAAGCGTACGATATCTGATTTACTTCTCCGGACATGGTCAATATGGGCGAACCAGTCGTTGCATTTCGCGACGTGTCCTACCGGCTGCCGGACGGACGTGAAGTTCTTCACAACGCTTCGCTCGAAGTGAAGCGGGGAGAAATCCTGGTTCTGCTAGGCCGCAGCGGTTCGGGGAAGACCACCGCCCTGAAACTCGTGAACCGCCTGCTTGAGGCGTCGGCGGGATGTGTGCTGGTGGAAGGCCGGGATGTAGGCGCATGGGACCGAATCCGGCTGCGCCGTCATATTGGCTACGCGATCCAGGAGGTCGGTCTTTTTCCTCACTACACGGTCGAGCGCAACATCGGCCTTGTACCTGAAATCGAAGACTGGCCCAAGGAACGGATCGCGGGCCGGGTCGGAGATCTATTGGCGCTGGTTGATCTTGACAGCCAGATCGGCCGGCGCTATCCCCATCAGCTTTCCGGTGGCCAGAGGCAACGGGTGGGAGTAGCGCGTGCACTCGCTGCCGACCCGCCCATCCTGCTCATGGACGAGCCCTTCGGTGCTCTTGATCCGCTTACCCGGGCGGAGCTGCAGCGGGAATTTCTCTCGCTGCAGCAGAAGCTGCGCAAGACGGTGCTCTTTGTGACCCACGACCTGCGAGAGGCGCTCCTGCTCGGAACCCGCGTCGCGCTACTCGAGAATGGAGAGGTTGTGGCAGTCAATACCCGCGACGAGTTTCTGCGCTCGTCCGAACCCCTGGTCGCCAGATATGTGAGCGCATTTGGAAATTCTCTTGCTCTCGGGCCCTGAGGCGGATCATGA
>JAFAWX010000404.1 GCA_019241535.1 Acidobacteriota bacterium
TGTGACCGGCATGGGGAAAGGCACCAGTTCCAGTCCCGCCAGTCCGCGGCGCTGGGGAGGAATGTTCTGCATGACAAACAGCGCCTGAACAATAGGGTTATGGCTGCGGCTGCGTTCCGGCTGCAGGTCTTCGACCAGTTTGTCGAAAGGAATGTCCTGGTGGGCATAAGCACCGAGCGCTACTTCGCGCACCCGCGCCACCAGTTCGCCAAAGGTCGGGTCGCCTGAAAGATCCGTATGCAGCGGCAGCAGATTGATGAAGAAGCCGATCATGCGTTCGGTTTCGGGCGTAGTGCGATTGGCAATGTCGGTGCCGAGCACGATGTGCTGCTGTCCCGAATAGCGCGAGAGGAGCGCATTGAATCCGGCAAGCATGATCATGAAAGGAGTAACGTTTTGCTCGTGTCCGAAGGCCTTCAGGCGTTCCGTAACGGCGCTGTCGAGCGGGATGGGTTCGTGGGCTCCTTCAAAGTTGCGCACCGCAGGCCGCGGCCGGTCGGCGGGAAGCTCAAGAAGCGGAGGCGCGCCCTGCAGGTGCTCGCGCCAGTAGTTGAGCTGGTCCTCGAGCACCTTGCCGGCAAGAAATGCTCTTTGCCACACGGCGTAATCGGCGTATTGCAAAGAGAGCTCAGGGAGCGGCGAGGGCTCTTGATTCGAGTATGCCGCATAAAGCGCCCCCAGTTCCTGCATGAAAATCGCCGCCGACCAGGCGTCGCTGACGATGTGGTGCATGGTCAAAAGCAGTACGTGGTCATCGGCCGCGAGTTTCAAAAGGGTTGTTCTGAGGAGAGGCCCGCGTGCCAGATCGAACGGGGTGCGCGCCTCGCGGGCCGCGATTTCTCGCGCCGCGCTCTCCCGTTTTTCGAGCGGTTTCACCCTCAAGTCGATCACCGGGAGATCGAGCGCGATGGACTCGCCAACGATCTGAACCGGCTGCCCTCCTTCGCCCATCGCGAATGTCGTGCGCTGGGATTCATGACGGCGGACAATTTCAGAAAGAGAATCGGCCAGCGCCTTCTGGTCGAGATTTCCCTTCAGACGCAGGGCGCGCGGGATGTTATAAAGCGAGTTTTGCGGCTCGATGCGGTCCAGCACCCAGAGTCGCTGCTGCGCAAAAGAGAGCGGCAGAGGCCGGTTACGAGGCACGCTGACCATGGGCGGGATCTCGGGCTGCCCTCGAGCGCCCATAGTCTCGGCCTCGCGGGCGAGTTGCCGGATGGTGGGCGCTTCAAACAGAGTGCGCAGCGGAAGCTCGATCTCTAGGGCGCGGCGCAGGCGCGAGATGACCTGGGTTGCAAGCAGCGAGTGCCCGCCCAGTTCGAAGAAATTATCTTCGGCACCGATCGTGTCTTTCTCTCGGCGCAGGACTTCCGCCCAAACTTCCTGGATCTTCTCCTCGGTTGCCGTGCGTGGCACGACAAATTCCTTTTGGTTCCGGCGAGCGTCGGGCTCAGGCAAGCGCTGGCGGTCAACCTTGCCGTTAGGCGTAAGCGGCAGCCGCGGCAACTCGATGATGGCCGACGGGACCATGTAGTCGGGCAATTGCTGCTTCAAGCCGGCGCGGAACTGGTCGGCGGCTGTTCCGCTCTCAGCCGCAACCACGTAGGCCACCAGTTGCTTATCCCCGCGCTCGTTCTCGCGGGCCACGACTACGGCCTGTTTTACCGCCGGCTGTCGCCTTAGGGCCGCCTCGATCTCTCCAAGCTCGATGCGGAAGCCGCGCACCTTCACCTGATCGTCTCCGCGCCCGAGAAACTCTATGTTTCCATCTTCGAGAAAGCGCACCAGATCACCCGTGCGGTACATTCTCGAAGAGGCATCGGCAGAGAAAGGATTCTGAACGAAGCGCTCCGCGGTTTTTTCCGCCTGGCCCAGATATCCTGCCGTCACTCCAGCGCCGGCAATATAAAGCTCCCCTGCTACCCCCAGAGGCACGGGCTCGAGATTCTGGTCGAGCACGTATGCCTGGGTATTCTGAATGGGCCGTCCTACGGGAATACCGGCACGCTTCGCCGTTTTCCAGTCGTACTCTTTCAGCCTCAAGGTAAGCGAACCCACGGTGGTTTCGGTAGGGCCGTAGTGATTGAAGATCTCGCAATCGGGGCCGAGAGCTTCGATCTTTTCGATCAGCTTCGGCGTCAGCATCTCCCCGCCGAGCACCAGGTACTTGCGGGGTAGAATCCGTTTTCGATCGCCGGCATCGAGGAGCGCCTCAAGATGCGACGGAACGATCTTCAATACATCCACAGGATATTTTTCGAGGTAGGCTCCGAGCTGGCGCGAGTCGGTCGCAACTTCATGCCCCACGATGTGCAGGCACCCCCCTGAAATGAGCGAAGGATAAATGCTGGTATTCCCGAGATCCGCACCCAGGGTAGAAACGGTTGCAAACTGCAATCCTTCGGGATATTTCTCAAGCTCCAGCCGCTTGCTGATGAAATCGGCATAGTTGACCAGGTTGCGATGCCTGACGGCGACGCCTTTGGGCACGCCCGTCGAGCCCGAGGTGTAGATCACATAGACCAGGTTCTCGGGGTTGTTCAGGCATTCCGGGTTGGTTTTAGGCTCGGCAGCCCAGAGCTCGCGGTCGCGGTCAACCGCCAAAGTGACGCGCGCGAATGCCGGCATGAGGGGGGCAAACTTGGAGTCGATAATTAGAGCCGCGGCTCCGCCAAGCTGCTGTGCCAGGCGGGCCGGAGGATTGTCGGGATTAAGCGGAACGTAGGCGCCCCCGGCCTTGAGAATGGCCATCACTGCCATCATCATCTCCGTCGAACGCTCCACGCACAGCCCCACCGGGCAGTCCGGCCCGACTCCCTGCCGGCGCAAGTAATGCGCCAGCTGGTTAGCACTCTCATTCAATTCGCGGTAGGTGACGACCTGCTCGCCCGACCGCACTGCCCGCCGCTCGGGCGTTCGCGCCGCCTGTTGTTCGAAGAGCTGCTGCAGGCATTGGTGCGCGGGGTAGGCGGCTGCCGTCTGGTTCCACCCGCTAACCAGCTGCTGGCGGTCCGCCGCGGAAAGCAGGGGCAGTCGCGACAGCGGGAGGCCAGCATCTGCCGCGACGCCGGCGATCAGATTGGCGTAATAACTGGCAATGCGCCGGATCGCGCCGCCCTCGAGCCGCGAACGGTCGTAGTGAAGCTCTAAAGTCATCTCCGAAGTGCGGCGCAGGATGTTGAGTCGGAGCCTGACGGGCTCGCCCAGAACCCAGGCGCGTTCGAGAGAAAATCCCGTTTCTTGGCGGTCGTTCATCTCGGCGAGATCGTGCCAGGCAAAGGCGAACGGCAGAAGCGGGTTCTCCGTTTCAGAGGCCTGGCTCCAGGCGAAGCTTTCCTGCCAATTTCGCGCCTCGGCACTCGCGTTTGAAATCTCCTCTACTAGAGCCGAGAACGCCATCTCCGGCTGAAGTTCTAGCTCGACCGGGAGAGAGCGCGCGAGCGGGCCAAGCGCCGTGGTCAACTCCTCGTAGCGTCGTCCATGACACTCATACCCAATAGCAATCCGGGGCGCGGCGAGAAGCCGCGAGAGCAGAGCGTGCCATGCCGCGAGCAGCACACTCTCTTCTGAGGTCTCAAGCCGGCGCGCCAGGGCGGCGACCTGAACCGCAAGCTCGCCGTCTTCGACTTTGAAGGCAGCGAAGCGAAAGCCGTCCTCGGGAGCGTGCTCGAGCGGGAGACGCATCGCCGCGATCGCCCCAAAATCGATGGTGCGCGTGCGTTGCCGCCAGTAGTCTCTTCCCGCCTTGGTCTCCTCGCCCGCCAGAAGCTCGTTCTGCCACTCTACGAGGTCAGCGTACTGAACCCCATCGAACGACTCTTCACTTTGCCCGGCATATTCACGGGCGATTTCCCGGATTAAATTGTCGAGGGTGGCGTGATCGGCGTTGAGAGCAGGTAGCGTAAGCACCAGTGTGTGCGCGTCGCCTCGCGATGAAACCAGCAAAACTCGAAACGGGGGTGCTTCTTGATTCAGCGCCAGAAATCGGCGTTCGCGGTCGCAGAGTTCTTCGAGGCTGGGATTTCCCTCCACCTGCTCGAAATGAAAGCTCGCGTCCTCGCGAATCACTTGAAAGGGCAGCCGCACCCCAGCCTGGCGCCGCGGCACGGTACGCAGGATCTCGTATCTTTCTACCAGACGTGCCACCGCCTTTTGCAGGCGAGTCGGAACCAGCGCACCGCGGACCGAGACCGTGCACTGCGCGAACGGTAAGACGCCTTGCTCCTGGGCCATCCAGGCGCGCTCCTGCTGCGCGGAAAGCCTGAAAGCAGCACTTGCCAAAGATGGATTCGACGACATTATTGGGCGTTCCCCCAGCCCTCTCGAGCCATTCTGACACTCTCGCCTGAAACTGCACAGCTTACTTCTGGCATGGCCCTTCAGACCTCCAGAGTGGCCTTACGGCGGAGCTTCTTCAGTTTTTCCAGACCGGCCTCGCGGAACTTCTTCTGCTCCGAGCCACGCTGTTGCCGGTCGGCCTCCTCAACCAGCTCGGACAACTGGCTGAGCCTCAGGCCGGGATCGGCCGCGGCCCGTTTCAGCACTAATTCAAAGTGGCCGGCCATGCGCGCGATCGTGCCCACATCAAACAAATCGGGATTGTAGACCCACCTTCCCCGCATCTCTCCCCGACTCTCGCTCATGAATACGGCCATGTCGAACTTCGATGGAACTTCGAGCGGAAAGCGCCCGATTTCCAGTTCCGCCATGCTCTGGTCAGCCGACGGGGTGTTCTGCTCAACGAACAGGACCTGCACCAGCGGGCTGTGGCTCAGCTTGCGCTCCGGGCGCAGCTCTTCGACCAATTTGTCGAAGGGGAGGTCCTGGTGCGCGTAAGCACCCAGGGCGACTTCCCGAACCCGCTTGATCAACTCCGCAAAATCCGGGTCCCCGGAAACGTCAGTTCTGAGCGCGAGCAGGTTGACAAAGAATCCTATAAGGGCTTCGGTTTCGACGCTGGTGCGGTTTGCCAGGTCGGTGCCGATCACCAGATCCTGCTGGCCGGTGTAGTAATGCAGGAGGCATTCAAAAGCCGCCACCATGGTCATAAACATCGTCGAACCCTGCTGGCGTCCGAGCGTTCGCACCTCTTCAACCAGATTCGCCGCCAGGAGCTGCTCGTAGACGGCTGCCCGGAAGCTCGGGGTGGTCGGCCGCGGGCGATCGCTGGGCAGTGACAGGACCGGAGGCGCACCGTCAAGCCTCGACTTCCAGTACGCAAGCTGTCTGGCCAGTACTTCGTCTTTCAGCCAGTTGCGCTGCCAGGACGCGTAGTCAGCGTACTGAATGGCGAGTTTCTCGAGCCCCGCCGGTTTTTTGTCCACCTCCGCCCGGTAAAAGGCCGATAGATCTTTGAGCATTACACCGGATGACCATCCGTCGCTTGCGATGTGGTGAGTGTTCAGGAAAAGAATATGCACTTGTTCTTCCAGGCGGATGACCATGGCGCGCAGTATGGGATCGCTCGCCAGACGGAATCCCTTGGCCGACTCCTCCTGCACAATCCGCCGTGCTTGCTCTTCGCGCTCTCTGGCCGGCGACGCCGAAATATCTACGAGTGGCAGATCGATCGTGAGTTCGCGCGAGATCAGCTGTACCGGCTGGTCGTTGACCACCGGGTAGGTGGTGCGTAGGATCTCGTGGCGGGCGACGAGAGCATTGATAGCCCGCGCCATGGCAGAAAGGTCGAGTTTTCCCGTCAGGCGGATGGCGCGGGGGACGTTATAAAGCCAATTGCCGGGGTCAAGCTGATCGAGGAACCACAGGCGCTGCTGCGCGAATGACAAGGGCAGCGGCTGGGTGCGCGATACGGGAACAATGGGCGGTGCCTGCGAAGTCTCTTCACCCCGTTCGAGGTTCTCGACGGCTTTCGCCAGGCCCTCGATCGTGGGCATTTCGAACAGGGTACGCAGCGGTAGCTCCACCCGGAAGGCCTCGCGCACGCGCGAGACCACCTGGGTAGCGTTCAGCGAGTGCCCGCCGAGCGCGAAGAAATCGTCCCCGACGCCGATTCCTTCTAGGTGCAGCACGTTTTCCCAAATCGAAGCCAGCATCTCCTCAGCGGGAGTGCGCGGCGCGACGTATTCGCGGCCAGCCGGGGGGCGGCCTGAATCGGGCGCGGGCAGGCGCTTGCGGTCTACCTTTCCGTTGGGCGAAAGGGGCATCTGGTCGAGCAGCATGAAATGCGCCGGGACCATATACTCGGGAAGCTTCTCCGCCAGCCAGCGGCGGAGCTCAGGTATCAGGATTCCCGCCATTCGCTGCCGCATGGGATTGCTGGCCGCCGCTTCGGGCGGGGGTAAGGTATCGCTCTCCCCCGGGAAGCGGGTCTTTGCCCGAAGCCGTGCGCCGTCCGCCGATATGCGCTTGAAAAGCAGGTTGCAGGCTGCGGGCGTGCGTGTGCAGGAGCGGATCTCAAGCGTGTAAGGCAGTTGCTGCTCGAGCGCCCAGAGATCTTCAAGTTCGAGCGCCGGTTGCTCGAGCTTTCCGAGTTCGTGGCGCAATTGCCCGACGGTTGCGGGGCAGTCGGGTGAAGTCAGCAGCCCGAGGGCGGCAACTTCCCTGAACAGGCGGCGATTGGGAACCCCCGTGATACCGACAAGATCGGCTTCCGAGCGTGCCAGGAGCTCCCTCAGGGACTTGATCGTGAGCGACTCTCCTGTCCAATCGAGCCACTCACATTCCCGCCGGCTCACGTCTTCCTCGCCGACGTAGAGGACGACGTCGTAACGGAAGCGATTCAGTTCATTTTCCGTCCTTCCACGTTTGAGATTGATTTCCACCCGGCTGATTTCTGGAATACGTGCGGCCAGCGTGGTAAAGAATTCGGGAGAGACGAGTAGTTCCGATTCTTGCGCAAGATTCTTCTCGGCTCGTTCCCAGAGCGCGCCCGAGGTCAAGGTGTCCTGCGCCTGGTGGAGCTGAATGGAGACGTGCAGGGCACGGGCGAGAGTGAAGCTGCGCACGTCGCCGACAAACACCGATCCGCCGGGGCGCACGGCTTTGACCGCGCTTGCGAGCACCTGGATCAGGTAATCGAGATTGGGAAAGTACTGGATAACCGAGTTCAGCACGACGGTGTCGAACTTCTCGCCGTTCGCAGATTCATCGAATTCATGGGCCGCCTTGCTGGCAAGCGAAACTTGCGGCATTTTGAGCTCGGGACGCTCGAGCTGCTGGCCCAGAAAATCCAGCGCGGTTTTCGAGATGTCCGAGCCGCGGAAGAATTTCACGCTTGGGGCGATGCGGAAAAGAAGCAGACCCAGTCCGCAGCCGATTTCCCATACCCGCTGAGGCTTTAGGGAAAGCACCCGCTCGACCGTCGTGTCCACCCAAACGCGCATTTCTTCTGAGGGAATGGGCTGGCCGGTGTAACTATTGATCCAGCTGGCAATATTGAAGGTGGCTTCGGCAAGAGAGCCGCCCTGCCGGTAGGCGGTGTCAAAGGTTGTGGCCCACTGCGAGACCCGTTCCGCCGTTGCGCTGTCCCCGGATTGGTCAAGCTGCTGACCGCGATAATTCACATCAGCCACGACATAGGCGACGAGCCGCTTGTCTCCGGATTCGTCCTCATGAGCCGTGACCACGCTCTGCCGCACTCCGCCATGCTGGTCGAGCGTCGCTTCGATCTCTCCGAGCTCAATGCGGAAGCCGCGAATCTTCACCTGATGATCCAGCCGGCCCAGGTACTCGATGGTGCCGTCGGGCAGAAAGCGCGCCAGATCACCCGTCTTGTACAGGCGCGAGCCGTTTTGCTTACGGAAAGGATCGGGAATGAATTTTTCCGCCGTGAGCTCGGCTCGGTTGAGATATCCACGGGCAAGTCCCACGCCCCCGATATGCAACTCCCCGGGAATGCCTATCGGCACGGGTTCGAGGTATTTGTCGAGGATGTAAATCTGCGTATTCCAGATAGGACGGCCAATGGGAACGATTGCGCGCTCGCTGTCCGGTCTGCACTGCCAGTAGGTGACATCGACCGAGGCTTCAGTGGGTCCATAGAGGTTGTGCAGTTCGGCTTTCAGGCGCTCAAAGAACCGCTGCTGCAACTCGAAGGGCAAAGCCTCTCCGCTGCATATTACCCGCCGCAAACTGCTCAAGCTTTCCAGGCGATCGCTTTCGAGGAAGATGCGCAGCATGGAAGGCACGAAATGCATGGTTGTGATCTTCTCGCGGAGGATAAGATCGACGAGGTAATTCGGGTCCTTGTGTCCTTCTGGCCGCGCCACCACCAGGCAGGCTCCAGTCATCAGGGGCCAGAAGAATTCCCACACCGACACATCGAAGCTGTAGGGAGTCTTCTGCATGACCCGGTCGCTGGCGTCGAGCCCGTAGGCATGCTGCATCCAGAGCAGGCGATTCAGGATGCCCTCGTGCACATTGGGAACGCCCTTGGGCTTGCCGGTTGAGCCGGAGGTGAAGATCGCGTAAGCGGGATCTTTGCCGCTGGTGACGTTGTCGGGATTCGACACGCTCTCCTGAGACAGCGTCGCCCAGTCGCGGTCGAGGCAAAAAATGGAAGCAGTCGCCGCGGGCACTGTTTCAAGCAGCCGCTCGCTTGTCAAAATCACCGGAGGAGCAGCGTCTTCAATAACCATCGCCAGCCGTTCGCGGGGATGGTCCGGGTCCAGAGGCACATAGGCGCCCCCGGCCTTCAGGATGCCGAGTAGTCCTACGACCATCTCGAGCGAACGCTCGGCGCAGATGCCGGCCAGCACTCCCGGTCCTACTCCGAGTTTCCGCAAACGGTGGGCCAGCTGATTGGAGCGCCGGTTCAGCTGAGAATAGGTTAGCTGTTCGCCCTCAAAGACCACGGCGGGTGCATTCGGACTTCTTTCGACCTGCTGCTCGATTGCCTGGTGCAGGCAGACGGTGCGCGGATAATCGACCTCGGTGCGGTTCCACTCCACGATCAGCTGCTGTCTCTCGGGCATAGTCAAGAGCGGGAGCTGCCCGATGGGCCGGTCGGGATTGGCGGCGATCGATTCGAGCAGCGTCCGGAAATGTCCGAGCAGGCGCTCAATGGTCGCGGCATCGAAGAGGTCGGTAGAGTACTCGACCATGCACGAGAGGCCGTCCGGCTTTTCAACCGCGAACAGGCCGAGATCGAATTTCGAGGTGCCGTTGTGGACCTCAAGCGAACGCAGATCGAGGCCCGCCAGCTTGAACTCCGCCCGAGGGGCATTCTGCAGCGCAAACCAGACCTGGAACAGGGGACTGCGCGACAGGTCGCGCTCGGGCTGCAGGGCCTCTACCAGCTTCTCAAACGGCAGATCCTGGTGGGCTAAGGCTTCGGGGGCCACCGAGCGCACCCGGCTGAGTAGCT
>JAFAWX010000126.1 GCA_019241535.1 Acidobacteriota bacterium
CGGCGCCAGTGTACTCGCCTTGGGCAGCAAGGGTCCGTCAACCGTAAGGGCGGCGACTGCAACAATCCTGGAGTGGACTGTAATGAGCCTTAGCGTATTGAATAGGTGCTGGGGCGGAACACCGCGATTTTAAAACCGAAGGAAATAACCATGAGCAAAAGCCGGCTAGAAGCTTTCAGCGACGGTGTGTTTGCTGTGATCATAACAATCATGGTGCTCGACATGAAAGTGCCGCGAGGAACGGACTTGCAGGCCCTCAAGTCGGTCCTACCGGTATTTCTCTGCTACGTTTTGAGCTATCTGTATGTAGGAATCTACTGGAATAATCATCACCACCTGTTGCACGCGTCGCAACATGTTACGGGGGGAATCTTGTGGGCCAATCTGATCCTCCTGTTTTGTCTTTCTCTGGCCCCCTTCACCACGGCGTGGATGGGAGAAAACGACTATGCTCCGTTGCCGGTCGCGATCTACGGGGCAATGCTGCTTGCTGCCGGAATCGCATATTTTGTCCTGACCAGGACCCTGATCGCTCATCACGGGGACAAATCCGTTCTGGCAAGGTCAATCGGAAATGATTGGAAGGGTAGGACGAGTATGTTGCTATACGCGTTCGCGATACCGATGGCTTTCATCAAATCATGGATCTCCTGCGCCGGCTATGCGCTGGTCGCAATTATGTGGCTGTTGCCAGATCGACGCATCGAAAAACAAGTGCATGCTTAAAGTTGGAGCGGCCAATCGACACGCGTGCCGATCTCTGCCTTGCCTACATTCCGGTCGAAGTACGTCCGCGCCATTCCAAAGAGACATTGTTAACTGACGCCCGCAGCATTCGGACGCAATCCCTGCCGGGAATGAATGCCGTCGGGATTACCTTGACGCTGCGATGCGAATACGAATTTCAACTGCGGCCGGGGCTGGATCGGGCATTTCCGACGGCTCGAGATCATCGCGAGTTGCACCCGGGTTCTCGTACCATGCTGCCCACTCTCCAACAGGCGCTCTTTGTCCGCACGACTAAGTCGTTCACCTTATACTTACAGTCACTGGCTTTGGCTTAAAGCGGCCTCTCATCCTGGTACCTCCCGTACACCTGCGCCGCCACAGGGCTGGCGATAGATTAACCTCGGTTGCGAGTTCGGAGCCAATCGATTCGCCTGCGCTTGTTAAGTAACGCTCATTTGAGGACAAATAATATCTGCCCTGCGGGCTCGACATTGGTCTCCTGAACATCCGTAATCTTCGCGCCTGCTCGCCTGTGAGCTACCTTTCCTGAAGGTGGCAATAATTCTCAAACGCGCTTTCAAACCAGACCGGCGGCGGAAAAAGCGCCAGTTGCTGAATGCTTCCGTGCGCATAATCACCGCGTCGGCCATGGTCGAGGCGGTGGGAATCAATATCAGCGATGTCGGCATGTGCCTATTCACTCTGGCGGATCTCACCCTGGGATCTCGAATTCAGGTGGAATTTCGTCCGCGTCGATATATGCAGCCGGTCCGGCTGATGGGAACGGTGCGCCATCGCGCACTATATCTCTACGGGATCGAGTTCCTGCTGGGTTTGGATCACTCTGACGGCTGGCAGAGAGTCAGCAGGATGCCTGACAATTCTGTGTCCCCGAACTCCGGAACCCTCTGAGCGGCTGTCGTACAGGCGAGCTCTCGACGTCGAGAACTTAGACGCGCGCCGAACTGTGTATGCGCTGCGCCACCTCCCGCATGGTCGCCACGGCCTCTTCTGTCAACCTGCCGGTGTTGTCGGGAGAAAGGTTGAGCAGCAGGTTTGAATTCCCTCGCATGCAATCACGATACATGCCGGCGATTGTCTCGGCACTCTGGGTTTTAAAGCCTTCTCGCCAGAACCAGCTATGCATGGGAGGCATGGGCTTATAGGGAGGTCCGGTAGGTATCCACGCCTCCATGGGGAGATAGTACGTTTTACCCTGGAAGTGCACCCGGGGATTATGGCCGCCTTCGGGCGGGAGGTTGTCTTCGGCATTGATCACATCGGTCGGCCAGCTTGCTGCCTCGGCAATCCGTCCCCGATTCCGCCGGCTCTGATAAAACCCTTGATTCATCACCACCAGGCAATTCCGGCTGAAAGATTTTATCAGGCGGTACAGCTCCCATCGCTGATTGGCGGAGAGCTTCCAGGTGATGTCCAGGAGCTGGTAGAAGATATTCCGATACCGGCTGTGCAGCTCTGTAAGATGCTGCCTGATTATCTTGTAGTATCGGTCACCGACGGGCGAGTTCCAATCGAACCTGCCCTCGTTGTGCGGATCGAGAATGCAGTAGTAAAACCCCGGACGAAGTCCATACTCGTGGCAGGCGGCCACAAAGGCGGCGACGACATCGGTCTTATTACCGCTGGCCGCTACATCGTAGTCATAGTCTTCGGAATCCCACAGACAGAACCCGGACATGTGTTTCGCCGTGAGCACCGCATAACGCGCTCCCATATCCCTGGCCACCTCGAGCCATTGCCGGACATCGAGCTGGCGGGGATTGTAGGCCGTGGCGGGCGCGGTCCCGGTTTCGTAATCGTTTCCGGTAAAGGTGTTCATGCTGAAATGATAAGAGACGCCGAAGCGCAGCCGTTCGTAGTCGGCAGCCACCGGGGTGCGGTTAGTGGCTGGATATGGGGCCGGGGGCACTTTCGAATGGGCCCTGAGTGAAGTTCCCAGGCTGCTCGCGCCCACGCCTGCCACTCGCGCCAGAAATTCACGCCGCCGCATTGCTCTGTCACCCCTATTTGTATTGTAAGCACCAGCTGGAGCACGTTCGACGGGCCGGCGAAGCGCTTGTCTACTACCGGCCATAGAGCACAGAACATCTTTCGATCTTCGACAATCACAGCCTCCGGATGTTGACTTTTCTGTAAGTCTTTGTGAAGATGCGCAGCGCCTGTAAAGGAGGTTTTTTATGCCACATTATATGTCCCAGGTTGCTTATTCCCGTGAAGGCTGGGAAAACCTGGTAAAGCAACCCCAGGACCGCATAGAGGCTGTACGACCCGCCATCGAAAGTATGGGAGGCAAGATCAAAAGTGCCTGGTTTGCCTTCGGAGACTATGACGTGGTGGTCATTTCAGAGATGCCGGACAATATTAGCGCGGCGGCCATCGCCATGGCTTTTGCCGGCGGCGGGGCATGCAAGAGTGTCCACACCACGCCATTGCTCTCGCCCGAAGAGGCTGTGGAGGCTATGAAGAAGGCCAGCCAAACCGGTTATCGCCCAGCACGCGCGGCGTAAAACAACTACATTCCAGCCAAAAGGCGACCGCAGAAGACGGTCGCCTTTTTGAAATGCGCTTCGGCCGCTCGGTGTAAGCCTGCCCTAAATTAATCTCAGTATCTCCGGCAGTGGACGGAAGAGTCTTCACTTTTTCAGCTTCTTGGCGATCTCTTCCATCAGCCTGGGCTTGAGCTCGGCTAAGACGCTGTCCACGATGCTTGCGAGCACGGCGCTTTCAAGGACTGGAGTATTCGCTGGCTCGGCGTCCTTGGGAGCCTGTCGCGAAAGTCCTTCGCGGGCCGCTTCTGAAGCCGCATCAACGACTGCAGCCGTACTCCGCGGGCTCATGACGGAATCGCGTATTCGTTGCCAGTTTTCCCAGGCTGCCCGGGTCTCGAAAGCCACCGCCGGTTCCGGTTCGCTCTCCGCAGCCGCAAGCGGAAGGGCCTTTGCCGAAGAGTTGCTCGGCGCCGCGGCCGCAGCTGCGAACACCGCTCCGGAATCGGAATTATCCGAATGCTCCTGATCGGGCGGGTTGCCAGCTTGTGATTCAGAGGCAATCGGGTTCCTGTCGGGTTCTGGACTTCTCAGGATCGCCTCGGCCGTCAATTCCACCTGTTCTAGGCTCGCGGACTGCGCCTGTTGCATCTCCCGCTCAAGTTCCAGAGACGCCTCTTCGGCCGTCAACTCGACATTTTGGGCAATCCAGCGTGATCGCGGGTTCTCGGGTGGGCGGAGCTCCTCAGGAGCCGCTTGCGATATGGGCTCCGCAGCTATTGCAGCGGATGCGGAAGGCGCATCCTTCACCAGCGGAGATTCCTGCGCCGCCACGCTTCGAGCTACTGAAGCAACTGATGATTCGATTCGCACTGTGTCCAGGGCAGGGTTCGAGGCGGATTGGGCCACTCCGGCCTTGGGCGTGCTGTCTTCGGCAGCCTTGAACTCCTGGATAGACGCCGCCGCTCGCTCGGCAACCGCAGGGAGAGAAACTTCCGTCAGTTGCTGCTGGTCCAGTGCGCCTGTGTCGAGGTCCGCGGCCGGCGATGCGACCTTTTCGTCCGGCTGTGCCTGTTCTTCAAGCTTCCGGGGGGGTTCGACCGCAGCCTGCACTTGGCGTTGCTTGGCCTCGGCCAGATATGAGATCTTCTCGTTCCACTCCGAAGACTCTTCCGCGGAATTAGCCGTCGGCCACAGTCGGCCCTTCTTCTCCGTTTTTTCCTGGCGTTCGCGAACCCATTCCGCCTGCGGCACGATCTTGTCTTCGAGCTTGGTGAGGGCGGCAAGTAACTCGCTCGCGTCGAACGGCTTGACGATGTGGCCATCCGCCCGCACGCGCTTCGCTTCCTCAGCCTTGAACGGCTCCATCTTGCCGACTGTCAGAAGCACAGGTGTTCGCATGGTCTCGCGCGATTCTTTCACACGCTGGCATACCTCGAGTCCTCCGTAGCCGGGCATGTAGATGTCGAGCACGATGAGGTCAGGCTGTTTTTCGTGAATCTTCTTAAGAGCGGCGGAGCCGTTATTGACAGTAATCACCTCGTAACCGGCGTCCATTAGAATGCGGCGGCCCATGTTCTGGGCGGTTACGCTGTCATCGGCAAGCAGTACGGTACGCGGCAAACAGGCCCCTCGGTAGCGACGCGGAGATACACCGAAGGTAGCCTGGCAGGCAATCCTAAGTCAATGAATATAAGAGCTTAAGCACGTTACGAGGGGACAGCGTATTTCGTGTAACCAGTTTGGTAACCGCCCTCACTTGATAGGGACGATCTTTCGCAGGCCTTTCTTTTTCTTGTGTTTGCTCGAAGCGATCGAGGCATCATCGGCAGGTGTCTGACCGGAGGCGTTACCGACGGTACCTGGTGCCGCTGCCTGCGCCGAGTTAGCAAGCTCATTGACCTGCTGGGGAGGGGCCGCAGGTTGGTCAGAGGAGACATTGGGCTTCAGTTCGTTCGGGTCCGGAGCGGCGGCGGCCGCGGCGGAGTCGCCCTCGGAAGCGGCGGGAGTTGGCTTTAACTCATTCGGATCCGGCTGAGGAGCTCCGGGATTTGCCGGGCTCGCCTCCGCGGTTGCTGGGGCAGGGGCATCGGACCGGGGAGCAGGCTCATTTTCCCCGGGAGCACCGCTCCCGGTGGTTGCAACCGAAACCGAACCCGTTCCCGTACCTGAAGATTTTGTGCCGGCAGCTACGCGGCTGGCTTCCTGGACCAGCGTACTGGCGCTGATCGGCTCTTGGTCCTGCAGGCTGGGACTGCCGACTTTAGTCGCGGAGCTCGTGTCCGGATGGCGGCTGAATGCTCCCATCAGGGTGCCCAGGGTAGTCGCCCCCCGGCGCGCGTCCTCCTCGGCCTTGTTCTGAGCAAGTGCCGCCTTGGTCGGACGGGGCACCGGCTGGTGCAGGGCGATCAATCGCGCCTTGGCATCATCGGCGCGATTCATGACCGGGTAGCGGGTCAGAATTCTCGAATAGGCATCGCTCGCTTTGGCGGTGCAGCTCGAAATCAGGCGCTCCCGCGCCAGTTCATCCTTTTTGAGCTGTTCTTCCTTTATGTTGTGCTGGCGTTCCATCTGCTGGCGTTCCGTGGCGTCCATACGACGGAGGGCGGCAATCTCGCCCTCATAGGATTGCCCGAGCAGGTAGAGCGCTTCATCGGCTTTGCTGTAGAGCGGATAATGCTCGACCATTGACTGCAGCCGGGCGATGGCCGCCGGGAAGGACTCCCTCAGGTAGTAGAAGCGACCGATGCGGTATTCCCGCTCGGCGATAACCTCCTGCACCTCGAGCAGCTTGGCCCGAGCCTGGGCGACTACCTTCTGGTTATCAGGATATTGCAACAGTACCTGCCGGTATTCACTCTCCGCCCGCACGGCATGGGTGTAGTCGCGGTCGGGTTTTTCCATCTGCTGGTAATGAATATTGGCGATCTTCAGCTGTGCCTCGGCTGCCTCCGGCATATTGGGGAAGAAAGTAATAAAATCCTTATATTCCTGCTCGGCCTGGGCCCAGGCGGCCGTTCCTCCCTCGGCATACCAGGAATCGGCCAGCGCCAGCTTGGCACGCGCTATGTACTCTGAATCCGGATAGGCATTGATCAGCGTCTGCATGTCCAGGCGGGCGACGTCGAAGCGATTGTGCTTCATAGCGTCCATGCCGCGATCAAACAGAGTCTTGTCCGGCTGCTTGGAATCGACCTTCGCCAGGGGGTTTGAGACTTTCTTGTTTGTACAGGCAGTGGTGAGCGCAAGCATCAAACCAAGCGCCGCGATACAGATTCGCAAGTGCATGAATACCTCAGTTACCAGGATACAGAGCTTGTTCAAAGGACGCGAACGCGCGCAATTTACTTTTCACACCTGCTGCAGAGTAGCCTCAAGCGCTGCCTTCAGTAATGTTTGCGCATTAATCTTTGGATCGCCGTGGCTGAATACGGCGTTGCCCGCCACCAGAATTTCCCCGCCGGCCCGCACTACCCGCCCGACCGTGTCGACCGAGATCCCCCCGTCCACTTCAATCCGGTACCCGAGGCCCTTGTGTTCCCGCAAGTTTCTGAGCTTGCGTAATTTATCGAGCGAGTGGGGTAGAAACGGCTGCGCTCCGAACCCGGGGTTGACCGACATGACCAGCACATAGTCTACGATGTCAAGCACTTCAGAAAGCATGTCAACCGGAGTTGCCGGATTGATGACCACACCTGCCTGGCAGCCGTGAGTCTTGACCAGATTGAGGCTGCGATCCAGGTGTCTGGTGGCCTCAAGATGCACCGACATCCAGTCCGCCCCTGCATCGGCAAAGGCCGGAATATAGAGGTCTGGATTTTCAATCATCAGGTGACAGTCCAGGGGCAGCTTGGTCGCTTTTCGCAGCGATTTGACCAGCTGTGGGCCCAGGGTGATATTGGGGACGAAGTGCCCGTCCATCACATCCACATGGATAAGGGTCCCGCCGCCTTCGGCTGCCCGGTTCACCTGCTCGCCCAAACGGGCGAAATCCGCCGACAAAATCGAGGGTGCTAGCTCAATCAACCTAGGAGACTCTCAGGAGAATGCGAACCCAAATTTTACCATGCAGTTCTCCGGCAGCCCTTGACCGGCAACACGGCGAACCGGGCCCGCCACTTGCCGCATAATAATGGTCTCAATGAAGCCCATCATCGTCGGTACGGCCGGCCACATTGACCACGGGAAGAGCGCCCTGGTAAGGGCTCTGACCGGAATTGACCCGGACCGGCTGGAAGAGGAGAAACGCCGCGGCATAACCATCGACCTCGGATTTGCCCATCTCGAAGTGGCCGCTCCCGATGGGGAGCACCTGCGGTTTGGCTTTGTGGATGTCCCTGGACACGAGCGTTTCGTTCGCAATATGTTGGCCGGTGTCGGCGGGATTGATCTGGTCGTACTGGTAATTGCTGCCGACGAAGGCATCAAACCGCAGACCCGGGAGCACTTCGATATCTGCCGCCTGCTTTCGCTTGAGCGCGGCCTCACATTGCTCACCAAGGCTGATCTCGTCGATACGGAAACGCTCGACATCCTACGCCTCGAGGTCGAAGACTTCCTCCGCGGGTCGGCTCTCGCGACCTCCCCCATCATTCCCGTGAGCGTGAGAACCGGAATAGGCCTCGAGGATCTGAAGCGGGAACTCGCCGCCTGCGCACGAAAGATTTCGCCTAAAGACGCGGGCGCGATCACCCGTCTGCCACTCGATCGCGTATTCACCATGAAGGGATTTGGAACCGTGGTGACCGGCACGCTCATCGCGGGCACCATAAAAAAAGACGAGGAACTGGAGCTATTTCCCGCCGGCCGCAGGGTGCGTGTGCGCGGGGTCCAGGTTTACGGAAAAGCCGCTGAGCGGGCGGTTGCCGGGGAGCGCACGGCCCTGAATCTTGCCGGAGTGAACAAGCCGGAGCTTGAGCGAGGGATGGTGCTGACTGCACCCGGGCAACTGGGCAGTTCATCACGTCTGGACGTGAAGCTCTCGCTACTTGACTCCTCCCCTCCCGTCGAAGACGGGTCGCGGATCCACTTCCATGCCTTTTCCTCTGAAGCTATCGCCCGGGTCAGGTTGTACCAAGGTCGCGAGATCGCCCCGGGGGAGACGACTCTTGCGCAACTGCGGTTGGCCGCTCCGCTGGTTCTTGTTCCCGGGGATCGCTTTATCGTCCGCCGATTCTCACCGGTTGTGACTATTGGCGGAGGAGTAGTCCTCGATGCGAGACCAGTCGAGAAGATGGCGCTTGCCTCGCGAATGTCTTTTCTAAGGCGCCTGGATGGCGATTCGGAAGCGGCGCTCGCGGCGAGAATCGAGCGGCGTGGCACACGCGGGGCTATGCTGGGGCAACTGGTCGAAGAGCTCGGACAGGCCCCGAGCCGGGTCGAGCTCGCGCTCGCGCCCCTGCTTCGGGCCAACCGTGTCGTCCGCGACGGCGATTTCCTGATGCATCGGGCCGCCTGCCTTCGCCTGGCTGAGGAACTTGAGCGCCTGGTTTCCGACTTTCACCTCCATAATCCGCTGGTCGGCGGCATATCGAAGGAGTCACTCCGTGAGAAGGCAAGGGTCTCGCCGCCGGCGTTTCAGACGGCGCTGGCGGTCGCGGTGGAGGAAGGGAAGCTTCATCTCACGGCCGAGCTCATTCATGCGGAAGGCGCCGGCGTGAAGATGAGAGACGACGAAGCGGAATCCCGGAGGATCATCGAACAGGCTTTTCAGTCGGCAGGGCTGAAAGTTCCGGCTCTTAAAGACGTGCTCGCCGGGTTGAAGATCGACCGGGCGCGAGCGCAGAAAATCGTTACCCTGCTTTTACGCGAAAAAGCCCTGGTGAAGATTTCTGACGATCTGGTTTTTCACCGCAGTGCCCTCGAGGCTCTGCGCAACAGCGTTGCCGCCGTGAAAGGGCAGTCGCCGCGCATCGACGTCGCCGGCTTCAAAAACCTGACCGGAGTGAGCCGTAAATACGCTATTCCCCTGCTTGAGTACCTGGACCGCGAACGGGTCACGCGCCGGGTGGGAGATGAGCGCCTGATACTCTGACGCGTGCGCCGCGGGCGAAGACTCCCTGATTCCCACAGCTTCTCCACAGAATCCTTGTCAACCCCGCCGGCTTATATTTCTGATTTGGCGCTTTTCTCCCACACAATGGTTTGCGGCTGAAAGCGATGGCAACTTCGGACAACTTTGCCCAGACTCTGAAGCTCCAGGCCGACATCGTGCGCATCGTCGGCGATTACGTCAGCCTGAGGCGGGCCGGGGCACAGAATTACACGGGTCTCTGTCCATTTCACAAGGAGAAGACGCCCTCATTTTCCGTGCACGCCAGCAAGCAGTTCTATCACTGCTTTGGTTGTGGAGCCTCGGGCGACGTGTTCAGCTTTGTCCAGAAGATTGAGAACATTTCGTTTCCGGAAGCAGTGCGTGCCGTGGCCCATAAGCTCGGGATCGCGCTGCCCCAAACGGGTTTAGCGGCACCCGGGGAAGCCCGCTTGCGCACCGGTCTTCTTGAGATCCACGAACGGGCCGCGGCATTGTTTGAAGACTGTCTGAGGAGGCCGGAAGGAGCGCGAGCCCGCGAGTATCTTGCCGCCCGGGGACTTGAGGAAGTCACCATCCGGGAATTCCGCCTCGGCTTTGCCCCGGATTCCGGTTTCTGGCTGCGCGATCGCCTGAAAGAGGGATTCGGCGAAGACCTTATGCGCGAGAGCGGGATCTTCTCGTGGAAGCAGGAGAAGGCGTCGGGAGCAGCGGGCGCCGCGGAGAGCTCAAGCACAGGCGTCGGCCCGGCCGGAGCTGAACCCCCAAAGGCGACGGGGAAGTCCGAGGTGTTGGTTTCGGCGATGTACTCGAGATTTCGCAATCGCATTATGTTCCCGATCACGAACGAGAGCGGTCGGGTAATTGCCTTTACCGGCCGGAACTTGTCGACAGACGAGAGGGCCGGACCAAAGTATCTGAATTCGCCGGAGACGGCGATCTATTCAAAATCCCGGGTTTTATTCAATCTCTCCCGTGCGAGGGAAGCCATTCGTGCCCTGAATTACGCCATTCTGGTCGAAGGCCAGATGGATGCGATTTCGATTTCTGCCGCCGGGTTCCGCAACGTGATCGCCAGTTCCGGCACCGCCTTCACGGCGGCCCAGGCCGGCCTGCTGGCCAGGTTCAGCAAGCAGCTGGTGGTCAATTTCGACCCTGACGCGGCCGGCGCCAAGGCGACCGAGCGCACGCTCGGGCTGCTGGTCGAAGAAGCATTTGAAATCCGGGTACTGATGCTTGAGTCCGGACTGGATCCCGACCTGTTTGTCCGCCGCAAAGGCAGGGATGCTTATGCCGAGGCGCTCAAGACGTCTGCGAAATATTTTGATTACTTGATTGAAAGAGCACGCCAGCAGTTTCCGGTGCGCAGCCCCCAGGGCAAACAGAAGGCGGTCAACTACCTCTTGCCGCACATTCAGCGCGTGCCCAGCCGTATCGTGCGCGACGCCCTGGCGGAGGAAATCGCGCAGAAACTGGATATCGATTCCGCCATCCTCAGACAGGAGCTCAAGCACGCCGCTACTACGCGCCAGGTGACGGCCGTGAAGACCCCGGCAGAGGCACAGGTTACCGAGGCGGAAAAGATCCTGATCCGGGCGCTCGCATCCGGGAGCCGTGTCGCAGCGGAAGATGACGCCTCGGACCGCTCCGGCTCAAACCAGGTGTTTGACCCTGCCCGCCAGGCGCGTTACGTGCTTTCGGTCGAGCGCCTGCATGTAGGGCTGTGCACGGAATCGCTGATCCAGGCGGCGCTGAGTGCTCCGGAAAACGGCGATCTGATGGAGCTGCCCCTTTCAGATGGGGAGCGCGGCCTTCTGGCTGCAATCCTGATGAAAGAGGACGAGGAATTGAGCGCCGAGAAGATCGAGGGCGCCGTGCGGGCGCTTGCCCGCATGCAGATCCGCCGTCGCCTGCAGGCAATCCAGCGACAACTCGAATCTACGCCGCCCGCGGACGACGGCAAAGTACGCACATTGGTAGAGGAAAAGCTCCGTTTGAAGCGCGCCCTGATGAATCCCCTGGCCGCGCGCGAGCCCGGCAGCACGTCGCAGCAGGCGTTTTGAAGCAAAATCACGCCGATAGAGCCGGCAAGGAGCCAAGCGACTCGAAACCAGCTGGTGTTGCGGTACGGAATTTCTTGACTTCGCTTTACCTTCGCCTATACTCGCGTTATGGCCATTACCAAACGGCAGCGCCAGGTGTATGACTTCATTGCCGACTTTGTTGAACGCCAGGGATATTCTCCCTCCTTTGAAGAGATTGGCGAAGGCCTGGGTTTAAGTTCGCTGGCGACAGTTCACAAACACATCAGCAATCTGGAAAAAAAGGGACTGCTCAACCGCGATTACAACCGCAGCCGCTCGATTGACCTCCTGCCTCCGCGCGGCCGCCTGAAACAGGCGATGTCGGTCCAGACCGGCATGGTGTTGCCGCTGATGGGGAGAATCGCCGCTGGCCAGCCGATTGAGGCCGTGGAACGGCCGGAGAGCATTTCTCTGGCCGATTTTGTGCGCTCGAAAGAGGTATTCGTACTTGAAGTGCGCGGTGATTCCATGCAGGACGAGCACATCTTAAGCGGAGACTACGTGCTGGTTGAAAAGACCAAGACGGCGCATAACGGCGATATCGTGGTGGCCCTGGTCGAAGGCTCCGAGACCACGCTGAAGCGCTTTTATCGCGAAGGCGACAAGATCCGTCTGCAGCCTTCGAACTCGAAGATGAAACCCATTCTGGTCGGCGCCGCTGATGTGGAGATCCAAGGCCGGGTCATCGGAGTGTTGCGCAAATACTGAAATTCCCTGGAGCGCCAGGTTTTCGCAGCAGCCGCTCACATTCCTTGTCTTGTCGCGTCGGAATACGCATGAAATCCCTTTGTCGGCTCCTGACCGTCGTCGTCGCGCCTTGCCTTCTCGTGCAGTCCCCGGCCCAGACTCAGAAGGCAGTTGACTGGACCCAGTCATCGGCGGCACAAAACGGATTCAACCCGGTCCTCCTCGAAAAGCTGGCAACAGATATCCGGGGCGGTCGATTTCAGAAAATTGGTAGTGTGCTGATCGCCCGCCATGGGCGCCTGATTTACGAGGCCTACTTTGATGGCGATCGCGATAGTTTGCGAGATACGCGCTCGGCCACCAAGAGCATTACCGGCATGCTCGTCGGCATCGCGCTTGGGGAAAAGAAGCTGAGCGGCATAGATAACCGCATTCTGGATCTTCTGCCGGAACACGCCCGCCGCCTGCGGGAACCGGATCCTCGCAAGCTGGGGATCACGGTTGAAGATTTCCTCACCATGAGCTCGCCTCTTGAATGCGACGATTGGAATGACGCATCGCGGGGAAACGAGGAACGGATGTACCTGGTCGAGGATTGGACGCAATTTGTTCTCGATCTCCCCATTCGTGGTCGAATGCATGTGGGCGAAAAACCTGTCGATCCCCCGTATGGCCGCTATTTCAGCTACTGTACCGGCGGAGTATTCGTCTTGAGTGAGGTGCTGGCGAAGGCGACCGGCATGAGGGTTGACCGCTATGCCGAGGCGAAGCTGTTCCGGCCGCTGGCTATTACCCGTGCCGAGTGGGTTTACTCCCCGCTCGGTATTCCGCAAACCGGCGGTGGTCTTCGTCTCACCAGCCGCGACCTGCTGAAATTTGCGCAGTTATTTGTTGAAGGCGGCTCCTGGAACGGCGCTCGAATCATGGATGAGGCCTGGGTGCGTCACTCGATCGAGCCGCATGCGCGCATCGATGAGGAGACCGAGTATGGCTACCTCTGGTGGCTGAAGAGCTTTAGATCTGCGGGAAGATCCTACCCGGCATTCTTCATGTCAGGAAACGGAGGCAATAAGGTCGTAGGCATTCCCTCACTTGATATGGCCGTGGCCATCACCAGCACAAACTACAATGCCAAAGACATGCACGAGCAAACGGAAAAGATTCTGACCGATTACGTTTTGGCTGCCGTCGAGCAGTAAGAGGCGGCTGCGCCGAGGCCAATACTTAGCCTCCGTATCCCGAACTCCTAGCGCTGGTGGTCTGAGCTCCGTCTGACGCAAAACGGACTGCGCCGACCGTTTTCCGAGAAGACAATCATTTGACTCTTCGTTGACATTCCTTGAAACAGATTCGATGGTCTGACGAATACAATTGTCTCGAACGATTCGGGAAAGCAACCTCTGCCTACGATGCCCTGCGAAGAGATCATCCTCGGGGCCGGCGATTTTTGCCGATGTGAAGAGGCCGAGATACCGTTTGGCGCTCGAGAGGAGAATTATGGATCTCAGCTATGTTTTTCTATGCGGGCTGATGTGGTGCCGGTACGGACAAGATGAGGCGGGATGCGAACTGGTTCGGGCGGTAAGCTCGGAGGATCCGGATGTCAAGGCGCTCGCATGGGCGCTGCTCAGCGAACGTGACTCCCTTAAGCAACGCTCCTCGCGGCCCAACTAGCCCCGGATCACCGGCCTTACTGCCCATTAGACATCACCGGGAAGCAATCCGAAAATCTTCGTCCCGCTAGGTTCGAGTATCTGAAGAGCGAGAGATTACACAAGGTGCTTCTCAAGCGCCTTCTGAATCTGCTCTTTGGGCTTATAACCCACGATCTGTTCCTGTACCTGCCCGCCCTTGAAGACCAGCAGGGTGGGAATGCTGCGCACTCCATAACGCATGGGGGTCGCGTTGTTGCGGTCGACATCCATCTTGGCGACCTTGATCTTGCCGGCGTACTCGCTGGCAAGTTCGTCGACGATGGGCGCGATGGCACGACAGGGGCCGCACCAAGCGGCCCAAAAATCCACCAGCACCGGTGTCTCCGATTTCAGGACTTCCTGGTCGAAGCTCGCGTCTGTCATTTCGATGATTCCATTGCCTGCCATGGTTCCTCCAACCAGCCGAAGCTGCGGTGCTCTTATCGTATCACCAGATATTTGATGCTTTTTAAGCCCAACGGTCGCATTAGGCGGATAATTGCGAGCACCGGCGGGGCGCGTCCGCTTCCGCCGCGAGCTAACCCGGTGCAAAAAAAGGGCGTCCTGAACTGATTCAGGACACCCGCGGCAGCCCTCCCCTGGAACTGCCAACTACGAGTGCGATGGTAGAGTGCTCCGGCACAGATGTAAATGTCACGCACGTAATACCGGAAAAGGTACGTCGGTGCGGAACTGGGCTTGGGCGGCGCCGGCCAAACGAACTTTGAGCATCGCGTTCTTCCATCGAACGCCGCCCGCGCGGTTAACTCCAGGCCGAACCGGGCAATTTGCATACTGCGCCGGCCGCCCCTTGACGTGGTACTCTGTTTCGCCGTTTCGGCCGCTACGAAGTCTCACATTTGCGGCCAATCTCTCGCTGAAAGGAGTTGCCAGCATGAAAACGCGTGTGCTGTGGCTTGTTTCTCTGATATTGCTGCTACCGGTCGTGGCCCCCACGGTAGCAGCGCAAAATCCCAACTACAACAACGGTCCGGTTTGGCGGGTCGTCTACTTTGATGTAAGACCGGGAATGAGCGACGCTTTCTGGACCGACATTCGGCAGAATTTCAAGCCAATTTACGACGACTTCAAAAAGCAAGGGTGGGTCGTGGATTATAGGTTCTACACAAATCCTGTGGCCCAGAATCCCCATGACTGGAGTGTTGCCATCGCAATCGAATACAAATCCTGGGGGACTCTGGACGAAATGGGAGAAAAGGCGGCAGCGATTGCGGAAAAGCACTACGGAAGCCGAGAGGCAATGTCGGATGCGGCGAAGAAGCGCAACGAAATCGCTCCCACTCTCAGCACTTCACTCGCCCGCGAAGTTACCTTGAAATAAACCAGCAGGAAGAGAGGTCAGGCCCGCAGGGGCCGCTCGCAGCCAGGGCGGCCTCCTTTCAGCCGGGCCGCGTCGTTATTGGACGCGCCAGGTCTCTCCCGCGTCAGAGGTCTTCCACAGTTCGCCCGCGGCGGTTGTCAATGTGCCATTGAGACGATCGGAAAAATCCAGCCTTATAACCTCCGTCTCAAGCTTTCGTCCATGGTCCACAGGAACTACTTTTTCCCAGCTCTGGCCGGAATCGGAAGAATGATAGAGACTCCCGTTGGCCCCGCCCACCCAGACGTCTGCCCCGACGGCCGAGAGTGCGCGGAAGAGGGCGCCGGGCTGAGCCGTAACGAGCTGCCAGGTAGTGCCCTGGTCGGCGGATCGCAGCAGGGCGCCCGCCGGGGATAACGTCCACTCAAAAAGCGGTGTGGTGCGGGAGACAGCCATGCGCTCTGCAGCCTCGCTATTTCGCTCCTTGACGACTCGAGTCCCGGCTTTTCCCAAAGCCATCGGTGCAGGGCTCATTTGCGCGGCTCGCGGCTCGGCAGCTGCTCGGGCAAGCACGTCGGCTCTTTCCGCCGCCCCCACATCCTTTTGCTTCGCCGCGTTCGCTGCTGCTTCGGCCGACACTTCACGATTTTCAGACGTCAGCCCGCGAAATGCGCCCGCCGGCGGTCTTTCGAGCTTGCGAGCGGCACCTGGTGCCGAAACTTGCGGGGACGTGACGCGGACCTGCCCGGACTGGTCGAAGTCGAGCTTAGCCCTTGGTTTAGCCTCCATGTGCTTGGCTTCGGGCAGCACCTTGGCCGACGCAGGCGGAGCCTTCTTCACGACCGCCCCGGGGCGAAGCCGGTCGAGTTCGGCCGGAGCCCTTTCATCTGCGATTTTTGCGTACTCTGAAGTCTGGTGGGCAGTAGCCGTCGGCGCTCGACGGGTGCGGAATAGTTCGTATTTTGCTAGCGTAAGGCTGCCGACGAGCGCCACGGCCGCGGCCGCCCCGCCCCAAAGCAATCGCATCCGAGGCCAGCGCCCGCCCAGAGCAAGAACTTTCTGCTGCTCGCCATTTTCATCCAGTGACAAATACACCAGCTTGCGGCAGTCTGCGCAGCCCGCGAGATGAGCCAGGACCTGCCGTCGTTCGGCCTCGGGCAATGCCTTCTCGGCGAACGCGGAGAGCAGGTCCGGGTCAGGATGCGGACCGCTCGTTCCCTCTCTTGCCAGCGCCCGCAATGCGATTTTGGGAAATTCTTTCATCGATTCACTTCAACTCTCGACCGCCAAGCGAGCATGTTCGCGTCTTCTTTCCAAGCCCGCTCACACGCCTCCTTCCTTTTCAGGGAACGCGCCTGCCACCGGAGCTTGCGTCAAACTGGCTCGGATATCCAGGGAGAAATCCCGCACATCAGCGCTGAGCGCCTCCTCGGCCTGACGGCGGCTCATTCCGTAACTGACAAGGCTTTTCACGATCCTTTTTCGGATGCTCTTTGTAAGCTTCTCGACCTTACGGCTGATGGTTGATTCATGCACGCCAAGTACGCGAGCAACCTGGGCCAGCGTACGCTGATCGAGGAAATAAGAAGCCAGGAGAAAACGCTCTTCCTCAGCCAACGAACGCAGCGTCTCTTCCGTGGCACGTTCGAGGAGAGGGTCGGCCGGGGTGGAGGCTTCCGCGCGAGGAGCGGGGAATTGCCCTCCTGCTTCGCTTTCTTCGTCGAGGCTCACCAGGCGGCGCTGTTTGCGATAGCCGTTGACATACTCTTGGGCCAATACGGTTCGCAGCCAGCCGTCGAGCGAGCCCCGCCCCCCGTAGGAGGCCAGCTTTGAAATGCGCGCTCCATCGCGTGATCTTGTTCCAAATAATTCGGCGTAGACAGAATCGGCAAGCTCCCGGGCGGAAGAATCCTGGCGTGTGATCTGCCGGGAAAAGTCGTAAAGCTTTTCCCGGAAGCGCAGCATAAAGACCTCCCACGCGTGCTCGTTGCCGGCGGCGCAGCCGCGAGCCAGCGCGAGATCTTCAAGGCGAAGACTTTCTAAAAACTCCTCGGTGCCAAGCTCTCCCGCCCAGCGATGGGCGAGGTCTGCCAGAATGGCTGCGAATCCGCTAGAGCTGATTCCATACTCGGCCGCGCGGCTCTTCCGGTAGAGCTCGCCCAGAACCGCCGGGGCCAGCGCTTGTCGCGCGCCTGCAGATTCGTTTTGGCCCCCAACCGTCACGGCAGTCTCCCGGATGCTACAACTTTTTAGACGCAAGAATCTAGAATTTTGCCGTTCCCCATCTAGACAATTCGAAAAGGGCGGCGCGATCGTCCAGCACCCGGCCGGGCACGGGCGCGAGCCGTACTTTTCCCTGTCCGGGGGGAGCCATGAACAGGGCGGTTTCGATTTCGCTGTCTGCAGGTCTTTTTCTCTTTCTGTTATTCGGACAAGTCGCCAGTCCTCGCCTGCGAGCGGGCGAAATAGACGGGACCGGTACCCTCCAGGTACTGGCGCCAATCCGTCACGGGAACCTGACGATCTTCCCGGTCATTTCGCCGCGTATGCATGACACCAGTCAGTTCCTGACGCTCGATGAAGGTTTGCGCTCGGGCGAGGTCACGATCAGCGAGTCGGGTTCCATGGCGCCGCTCCTTAGACCCCGACAACCGTCTGGGTGGCACGGCCAGCATCCAACCGCCGGCGGCGAGGTCAACCGCCTGGTATTGGTCAACAATTCCAAGCGCCCGCTGCTTTTGCTCGCCGGCGAGATCGTCACCGGAGGAAAACAGGACCGCATCATCGCACAGGATCGTCTGGTGCCGTCGGCAAGCGACCCGATAGACCTGAGCGTCTTTTGCGTCGAGCCGGGACGTTGGGTAGCGACGTCGGACAAGTTTGATGCTCCGCGGGCGATGGTGCAGCCTTCGGTGCGAGCCAAGGCCATGGGTGCCAAAAACCAGCAGCAGGTCTGGGATGAGGTCGGCAAGACCCGGATGCATATTGCGGCAAATATGCCGAGCCCGCCGGCGCAGCAGCAAGTGGCCCAGACTTCCTCCTACGCCGCGGTTGTCGCCAATCGCAATGTTCTTGAAAAGATCGACGCCGTAGCCGCCCCGGTCGAGCACGACTACCAGAGCGTCATAAGTCGCCTGCGGGAAAAGAACGCCGTCGGCGTCGTGGTGGCCGTCAACGGCCAGCTCATCTGGGCCGATGTTTTTGCCAGCACCAAGCTGCTAGAAAAATACTGGTCCAAGCTGGTGCGCTCCTACGCTGCGGAATCGATGATCGAGCTGTCACGGCCAGCCTCGATGGATATCAGCGTGAAAGCCGCGCAGGCATTCCTCAATGGTGTCGAGGGCGGGCGCGAGGTCGTTGAAAATGAACCCGGACTCTACCGCCATACGGAAATTTCAGGAGAAGGATTCAAGGTGTTCGAATTAACTTCTCTCTTGCCAGGTACCGACTTTGATCTTCACCTGGCGAAAATGGCACAGTAAGCAAGCGTTCCGAAATGCACTGCTGGCTGGGAATCCACCTGCGAGCGTTTGTGGTTCCGTTCACCCATGCGCCTCGATGCTTGCGCATGCCCTCTGAATCCCGCCCGAGGTAAAATTCTAGGTCGTCGTTTCAATCAGCCAAGACACGAGGCCAGGATCTCCGATGAAAGCTTACGTCAGAATTTTAGTCGTGGCGCTTGTTTGTTCCCCGCTCACATTTTCGGCCGATGCCGGTTTGCACATTCTCAACACCTATAAGCTCGGAGGAGAGGGAGGATGGGATTACCTCAAAATGGATTCCGACTCGCGCCGCCTGTTTATCTCTCGCTCGACGCATGTCATGGTCATTGACGCGGACTCCGGAAAGCCCGTGGGGGAGATACCGGACACTCCCGGCGTGCACGGCATCGCTCTGGCGCCGGACTTGGGACGGGGCTTCACCAGTAACGGCCGCGAGGGCTCGGTCACGATCTTCGATCTCAAAACTCTGAAGCCCGTTGGCAAGGTGAAAGAGGTGGGGAAAAACCCGGACGCCATCCTGTACGACCCGGCCAGCAAGCGCGTCTTTACCTTTAACGGGGGGAGCGGCGACGCGACCGCGATTGATGGCGCTTCGGGCAATATTGTAGGAAAAGTTCCTCTCGACGGAAAACCGGAGTTCGCGGTCACTACCGCCGAAGGCGAGGTCTTCGCCAACATCGAAGACAAGAGCGAGATCGTAGCTCTCGATCCCAAAGAGTTGAAAGTGAAGTCCCGCTGGGGGCTAGCTCCCTGCAAGGAACCGAGCGGGCTGGCGATGGACATCAAGAACCGACGCCTCTTTGCCGGCTGCGACAATAAGGTGATGGCCGTGGTGAATGCAGATAGCGGCAAAGTGATTACCACTCTGCCAATTGGGGACGGCGTAGACGCCAATCGCTTCGACCCAGACGAGCAGCTGGCTTTCGCCTCCTGCGGCGACGGAACCTTAACCGTAGTGCATGAGGATTCGCCCGACAAATTCTCAGTGGCGCAAACGGTCAAGACCGAACGGGGCGCGCGAACCATGGCCCTGGACACCAAAATGCACCGCATCTATCTGGTAACCGCGAAGTTCGGACCCCGGCCCGCTGCCACGGCCACTCAACCGCGGCCGCGGCCGGCCATCCTGCCCGACAGCTTTGAAGTGCTGGTGGTGGGGAAGTGAGTAGGCGGAAGAGGCCGAGTCTGCATCCAAGCACTGGGCCATGAAAACCTTGCCCCGCTTGCTTGCCCTCAGCGCGGTATGTCTGGTCACAGTGCCGCTCCGCGCCTATTCGGTCCTCACTCACGAACAGGTGGTCGATCTCGCCTGGAAAGACCAGATTCAGCCCATATTGCTGAAACGCTACCCGAATACGACTGCGGAGCAGTTGAAACGGGCGCACGCCTTTGCCTACGGTGGAAGCCTGGTGCAGGACATGGGCTACTACCCGTTCGGCAAGAAATTTTTCAGCGACTTGTTGCACTATGTCCGCAGCGGGGATTTCGTCTCCACCCTGCTGCGGGAGTCCTCCGACGTGGATGAGTATGCCTTCGCCCTCGGGGCGCTCGCCCATTATTGTGCCGACAACATGGGCCATCCCACCATCAACCGGGTGGTGGCGCTTGAATTCCCTAAGCTAGAGGCGAGGTATGGCCATGAGGTGACTTAC
>JAFAWX010000386.1 GCA_019241535.1 Acidobacteriota bacterium
ACGACAACGGATACCAGAATGTTGCCTCCTACCTGAACGCCAATACCTATAACCATCAACCGCCAGGCGACTGGTGGCTGGATTTGCTTAGCTCTACCAGTCGAACAATGCGATTGACGCTGAGTTCATCAAATGCAGTACCTCCAGGGCAGCCGGGTTATACGGTGCCGGCCAACCCTCCCTTTCAGGGGACACTGAATATTACGTCTAAGTTCGAAGAAAAATGCACAGCCGTGTCCCTTGACGTAGGCACCATGAACAAGGTCGGCCAGACGATCACGTGTCCCGCGGTGTTCCGTTTCAATTGGGGAAGCACTTACTACCGCGTTTGGATGACGGGCTCTTGGGGAGGTTATTCCGAAACTACCCCGATACAGATTCAATGCAATGGCCTGGGAACTAACGGACTCTGCAATGACTGGTTCATTGATCCCATTCCGGTGATGAATGCAAATGGTACGGTCAGCCCGGGGCAGGCCATCGGCAGGCTTGTTACTCCTGCAAACCACAATGCGGAAGTCAATGAAGGCGACTTCTACATGACTTTCCACGTGCACGTCACTCGACCGTGAATGAAGACGATTGAAAGGCAGTGGAGATCAACCGGAACTCAGGGCGAGATGAAGCCGGAGACGGATGCTGCTGGTGCCTTATGTTCGTAGGAAGGATGCTAACCAGAGTCCTGGGAAATCACGCCCTATCCCAATTCTGCTTTGCCGATATCGAAATATCAGGTAATGCAAAGCGTTGTGCAGTCTGCTATGCGGTCGTGCAATCTGGCTGACACCGTTTTGGGGTTTGTCTTTCTTGTGTGACTAGTATCGCCGCTGGCGCTGATCGAGCGGCCCTCGATCCGAGCGGCACGGCTCTGTACGCAACATATGAGCCGTGGTCCCCACAACGGTAGCTATCTTGCATTGAGAACTGCAATTTAGGAGACTCTAATGAAAAAACTCTTATGCCTTGTGATGATAGCAGTATTACCGGTCGCGATTGCTATAACGCCTCTCGTCCCGTCTCCCTCGCTACCGGTAAAGTAGGCGGTCGAAACATCGGTACTGTCTTCAACGTGTTTGGAGTAATCCCGGTCGGACCGATCAGTCAAGCCGCCCCTGACGGGAGCAACTGGGGCGTTTACTCCTGCAATTCCGTCCACGAGAAACTCGTGTATGCCAACGGCTCGCCGTTCAGTTAAGACAAACAGAGTTGCACGCTTGTCTCGTATCTCCCTGAGTCGCTTCCGAAGAGTGCTTTCGCCGTTGCGGGCACATACCTCAATGCCCCCACCGAAAGTGACGGCGTCAGCAAATTCGACTGGCTCTCGGATTATGTCTACTTCACGGAGGGACTCGTTTTGTCCGCGGATTCTTGATCCTACACAATCCATCCCGATGGGTCGGTTAACATCGTCTCGTATTACGCGATTCCATGTGATACTTCCGAGTACGGCTATGATTCGGCAACCGGAAACTACGATAATCAGGTTTGCGCTAATCCGCACTGACGAGCTTCCGCACAGTAGTCCACGCAACCTTCCCACGTATCAGGCAGGCAAGGTGAGGTGCGAGGTCAATTGTCGTCAAGCGGTAACCCGATCATTACTTCGGCTGCATCAACGTCGGGTCGGCAACTCCAGCGACGGCAGCCAGGCCCGCTTTCGTTAATGCTGGCTCCTTTTCCAAATGAGTTGGGGCTTTCACCATCCTGCTTGGCCTGGCCTCTCGAGACTGGTGGAATATTGTTCAGGTCTCAAGATCCGACTACATTGATTGCGGTGCGGGTTTTAACGAGCGCCCCGGCTACTAAGGAATCTGGATTCACGGGCAAAGGCGAGCAAGCCCAATGATGGGCATAAATGCAAGATTGCCTAACCCGTGGGCGTGAGCTTCCCAGAGTGCAGGCCTAACCCCAGCTTGAGCGCGCAGACACCATATTACTCGTGGGCCCGGGCCTCGGGCTCCTTCATTCTTTAAGTGATTTTGCTATTGACTTTTCACCAAGGCCTGGCGCAATATCCCGAACTCAAGGGGTCCTTGAGTGTGCGCCACTCTTGTCGATCGATAGCCGGATCTCGGCTGTCTCCGCTACTCTCGATTCCGCTGGTGGTCTTGTTTAGCCGCAGCGCCGCCGCACAGACCGCCGATTTATCAGGAACAATCAATGATCCCTCCGGAGCCGTAATCATTGGCGCTACCCTGACCGTTGCTAAGCAAGAGAGCGGAGTGAAAGAGACGGCTTCATCCCGCGAGCGAGGCCTGTACCGGTTTCCCTTCTTGTTACCCGGTTCCTATGTGATTACAGTCGATGCGCCTGGCTTCCAGGCGGAGCGCCGTTCGGATGTCAAGCTCGATCCTGGACAGCAGGCCCGGCTGGACTTTGTCTTGGCGCCCGCACGTCTCAAACAACAGATTACTGTCCCCGGCAGCCCCCTATCGGAATCGCCGGCGGTTAGCACAGATGTTGATCCAAAGTTGGTTGCGGAGTTGCCGACGAACGGTCGAAGTTTTCAAACTCTCATTGAGCTCGCGCCGGGAGTGGTGCCCACGGGCGGAACGACGCTGGCGGCCCGGGTGCCCCCGTGGTTTCCTGGCCAACTGAGCGTCAACGGGCAGCGGGATACGGCGAATTACTTCAGTGTCGACGGAGTTAGCGCCAACACTGCCTTCCCGGTGGGCACCGTCCCTGGCTTCGACGTGATCGGCAGTACCCACGGCATCATTTCCATGGATGACATGCAGGAGTTAAAGCTCCAGACCTCCACTACTACCGCGGACACGGGGCGTGCAGCCGGCGGTCAACTCGAGATTGTATCGCGCTCCGGGTCCAATCAATTCCATGGATCAGCATTTGATTATTTCCGCAATGAGGCCCTGGATGCCAACGATTGGTTCGCCAATGCAGCCGGCCAACCCCGGCCAGCCCTTCGGCGGAACGACTTTGGCGCGGTCCTCGGAGGCCCCCTCCTCAAGAACCGGACCTTTTTCTTCTTTTCCTACGAAGGTGTGCGTTCGCTCGAACCCGGGGTTGCAAAATACAGCGTGCCATCGGTGGCCGCGCGGCAGCAAGCCACAGGTGCAATACAGGACTTGCTTGACGCCTTTCCTCTTCCGAACGGCCCCGAGGATCCGTCGAGCATGCTGGCGGTGCTCACCTCTGTCGACACCAACCTGGAATATTTAGACAACACCACGCTTCGCATTGACCATATTGTCAATCAAAAGCTAAAGGTCTTGGGCCGCTATTCCGAGGCACCTTCGAATGCAAAGGGACGAGGCGGGAGCGAAGTTGACACCAGCTGGGTGAACTTTCGCTCTGCCACACTGGGCGGGACGCTTACAATATCGCCACGCACTCTCAGCGACCTTCGTCTGAACTATTCCGGCAATGAAAATGGCGCCTCGGTTGCCATGACCCGCTGGGGAGGCGCGATTCCGCCTCCGAACTCGCTTCTATTCCCGCCGTTCGCATCGCCGAGTTCGTCCCTGATTTTTTTCAATCTGGGCGGCCCGCATTTCCGGGTGGGGACGTTCTCGGACAATCTCCAACGGCAAGGGAACCTGGTGAGCAATACTTCCCTTGTGCGAGGTTCTCACAACGTCAAATTCGGGGCCGACTACCGTTACCTGAGCCCACACTACGGCCCCTTCAAATATCGCCAGGCAGTATTTTTCCCCGACATACCGACTGCTCTAACCGGGATCGCTAACGAAGTCGATGTCTGGGGTTTGGATTCGGTCACGCTGGGCCTTCATAACCTGTCACTATATGGACAGGACAACTGGAAACTGACTCCGCGCTTCACGCTAACCTACGGCCTCCGCTGGGAGTTCGTGCCTCCGCCACACGCAAAAGGTAATGTGCCACTGCTAACCATCACAGGTTTTCCCGATTTGGCTGCGCTTAACGTGGCAACCCCGGGCACACCACTCTATAACACAACGTATACAAATTTTGCGCCGCGAGTCGGTGCCGCCTATGAGCTTTTCCGTGCTCCAGCGAAGGAGATGGTGCTCCGCGGCGGCTTCGGCACTTATTACGATCTCGGGTTAGGCGACGTCACCGATGCCGCCGCATCCTTCCCCCATCTTCGGCAAAGTGTCGCATTCCAGGCGCCTTACCCGTTGAGCCCGGACGTCGCTGCCCCGCCACCCCCGGCAGTTCTCGAGCCGCCGTATATCGGCACATTCAACGCATTCGTCTCTGACCACGCTCTGCCGCGCACTTATCAGTGGAACCTCACCTTGGATCAGAATCTCGGCTCCAGCCAGACACTTTCCG
>JAFAWX010000009.1 GCA_019241535.1 Acidobacteriota bacterium
ACATCAACGAGAGCGGGCACAGCGGGAGGCTGTCCTCTTAAATTCGCGCCATGACACAATTGGCACTTGGAGTGATAAACCTCCTGGCCGCGCTCTTCAGGAGAACTGGGTTTCGTCGAGTTCCGCTCCGCAGCCTCATCATGGGGGCCTAGCTCGAGCTTGAGTAAACAAGGCAGATCTTTCGATACCACAAACAATTTACCGTGCACAGGATCCACGGCTGCACCTTGAAAATTCGCACCGCCGTTGTTTCCAGGCATTTCAATGGTATTGATCACATCGGGCGGTGTGAAAAGGCCTTGGTTCCGTGCTCGCTCGATTGTCTTAATAACCTGAGCGCGTTCCTCCTCGTTTAGAAAGGGACTGACGTCGTTCCTGGTAAAGCTCTGACGGGCGAAAGGAGGCGGTTTGAGTGGAAATGGCTGGGTCGGCCACGTCACCTCGCCAGGCATGTGTGATGCAGGAACGGCGCGCTCTTCGATGGGCCAAAGCGGCTTGCCGCTTTGCCTGCTGGTCACCAGCCGCGGCTTGGTCGGGGTGTAGGCAAGGGGCCCTTCTGCGGAGAGCCAGGGGACGAGGTATTCGGAATCGATAACGGTGGATGTGGAGAAGCGGGACCCTGCAGCATATGGTGCTTTATTCTGCGCCGAGCAGCATTTGAATGGCACCCCGCGTTTCCGGGCTCAGACTGGAAAATTCATCCTCCGTGAGCAAGCCCTGGGAGCGAATCTGGGCCAGCATGGTCAGTGCATGAGAGCGCCGCGGATTGTCGAAGAGACGGGCTATCTCCCCATCACTTTGTTTGATAATTCTGAAGATTTGGAGGTAGCGCGCATGGTGACTCTTCGAGCCATCACGCGCGATGCGGCCAATCTCGGCAAGGACACCCTCGCAAAAGCGTTCGAGCGCTCGCGGATGCACGCGCCGCAGCACTTTCCAATCAGGTTCCTTAATCTCGCGCATGGGGTTGCCGGGCACCGGTGCAGTGCAAGTGTAACGCGGGAAGCAGCGTCTTGTGGAGGTCCCGCGACATGGGGAGGCTGTTTAGGTTGACATATATATGTCTATATTGTATGCTTTGATGCATGAGAACCACGATTCGGCTTTCTGACGACCTACTGTGCAGGGCTAAGAAGAAAGCGGCAGAAAAAGGGCGGACATTGACCTCGCTAATAGAAGATGGGCTTAAGATAATTCTGGCCGAGCCGCAGCGCGCCCAACACTCGCGTGTGCATTTGCCCATCTCGAAGGCCTCCGGCGGAACTCTGCCGGGAGTTGACCTGAATCGGTCCGGCGAACTAGAAGATCGGATGGCCGGCCTTTGATCCTTCCCGACGTCAACGTTCTGGTTAACGCGTTCCGGCGCGATTCCACTGACCATGCCTTGTGCCGCCGTTGGCTGAACACGGTTGTCAACGGGGACTCACGCTATGGTATCTCCCCGCAAGTTCTAAGTGGTGTTATTCGAGTTGTGACGCACCCCAAGATCTTTGTAAAGCCGAGCAGTCTTGCTGAAAGCATACAATTTTGTGAGCTGGTCATGGAGCCGAGCCATTGTGTTCTCATTGAACCTGCGGCCCAGCACTGGTCCATATTTACGCGACTGTGTCGAGAGGCCGCTGCCAGTGGCAACCTCGTGCCCGACGCATGGTATGCAGCCCTAGCCGTCGAGTCCAGCTGCGAGTGGATTACCCTTGATCGAGACTACGCGCGCTTCCAAGGCCTACGATGGCGTATTCCAACCTGACGGAGGAGCCGAGGACGCTGTTCCTGTGATACAAATCTTCTCCATGGGGTTAAAGGGAACCGGCTGCGATGGGCCGCAATAACAGGCCCAGCTCAGCGAACGGGACATCCAGATGGCTTCCTGATACCCCGGCGAGACGTCGGCCAAGGCCAAATGGGCGTAGATCGCGTAGATCGCTAGGCTTTTCTCCTTGGAGTCGCCACTCAATAATTGCAGTTTCCGGATGATGATCCCCTTTTCGAGTAGGCCTGGATCGGAAGCCGCAGAGAGTCTGCTCCGCTCTTTGCAATTTCGGCCTCGGATCGAGGGTAGCGGTAGGTCTTAAATTAACGCTTCACGGTTGAACGGATGTTCTAGGATCACGCTCTTGAGAAAAATCACCCTCACCAATTACCGGCACGATCGGTATTACGGGCCAAATTGTAAAAGCGACTGAGGATCTGCTTCGTAAAAAGGGATTCGTTGTAGAGCTGTTCATCCGAATGGACTTGCTTTCCCCGGCATCGGTGGAGAACTGGAGGCGTGGTCGCATTCCCTATCTGGAGAGGGCTATACAATGCAATCTGAGCGAAGCCAACCGAATCTTGCCATTTTGCGGATGCACGCGCACGATTTGGATCTCAAAACGGCTCCCACCGTCTATAAACGTTGGACCAGGGGTCCTCGGACGTTACTAGATTTTTCCAAAACGGGCGACCGTGCTGTCGAAGAAGCCTACGCTCGCCACTTTCTTTCTCCAGAAAAATACGGACGAGATGGTTTGTAAGCGCATCCGTCAAGAAGCAACGCAGTTTCCCTTCAGGTTCTCGAGAAGCAATCGAAGAAACTTCTCTGCGCCCATGTCTTTGACCGCACCTGCGGCAGCCTCTATCCACATTTCCTCGCTGATTAGCGTCTCGTGATGTTGTGCAAAGATCGGATTCAGCTGCTCAAACAGTAAAATGGGTTCGCAACGATCTTTGAGATTTCCTCGTCGGTAAACGGTCTGCCCTCCACGGCGGTGAAAGGCAGGGCTGACCTGCTGGTTACCATTCAACAACCAGGGGGACGTCACCGCTGCAGCCAAGGCGTTACGCT
>JAFAWX010000305.1 GCA_019241535.1 Acidobacteriota bacterium
CCGGGCACCAGACGCTTATAGGAGTTGGTCGTCGGCGCAATGATGGCCGCCAGCGCCGGGCCGTGCTTGATCAGTCCCCCGATGTACCACAGGGCCATTTGTGAAAGGCCGGCATAGCCGTCGCCGGCAAACAGGGGCTTTCCTCCCTTCCACAGCGACTGGTGGGTATGCATGCCGCTGCCGTTGTCCTGGAAGATCGGCTTGGGCATGAAAGTCACCGTCTTGCCGTACTGGCTGGCCACATTCTTTACTACGTACTTGTAAAGGAGCATGTGGTCGGCCGAGTTCACCAGAGAATCGAACTTCAGGTCGATTTCCGTCTGCCCCCCAGTGGCTACTTCATGGTGGTGGCACTCGACCTCCAGGCCGCAGTTCTGCATCGTCATCACCATCTCGGTGCGCAGATCCTGGTAATGATCCGTAGGCGGGACCGGGAAGTATCCTTCTTTATAGCGCGGCCGGTAGCCAAGATTGTTCGTCTCGCGGCCGGAATTCCATCGTCCTTCTTCGGCGTCAATGAAATAAAAGCCATGCTGCTCGCGCTGATCGAAGCGAATGTTGTCAAAGATGAAGAACTCGGCCTCGGCGCCGAAGTAGGCGGTATCGGCGATGCCGGTTGATCCCAGATAAAGTTCGGCCTTTTTGGCGATATAGCGCGGATCACGGTCATAGCGCTGTTTGGTCACCGGATCGATAACATCGCAGACCATCACCAGCGTGGGCACGTCGGTGAAAGGATCCATCATGTGGGTGTTGGGATCGGGAATCAGCAGCATGTCGCTTTCATTGATAGCCGCCCAACCACGAATGGACGACCCATCCATGCCAAAGCCTTCTTCAAACGAGGCCTCTGACAGTTGATTGATGGGGAAAGAAACGTGCTGCCACAAACCCGGCAAATCCGTGAAGCGGAGGTCAAGCAGTTTGGCCCCGTTTTTCTTCGCGGAATCCAGGACGGTTTTTGGATCTGCCATTGGAAATGCTCCTTTAGAAAGTGGGCGAAACCAGGAAAGTTCGATCTGCGAACACACTACTCTGACCGAACAGGCTCGAAGTCAAACTTTCTCTGGGAATCAGGAGAATTGTACACCTGCTACAATCTTCAGACAGAGCAGCACGGCCAGTCTAGTTCCCGCCCTCGGCGCCCGGAAATTGATTGTTTTTATGGGCACGATAAGCTGCGGTTATTTCTCGATTCGCGGGAAGCCAGACTTGTAATTGCTCTTCAAGCCGCAAGCTTTCAAGATTAAGATTCTCCCCGGCAGGCAACCGGTCGTCCGGCTTGCTGTCGAAGCGCAAGCGAACCTCAAAACCGGCGCGCCCAGACGGAAGCTATTTTTCATCATGGATTTTGATCAACTGGAGACCTTCATCGAGGTGGCCCGCTTGTCAAGCTTCTCGCGGGCGGCGGAGAAGCGTTTTCGCACCCAGCCGGCTATATCCTCTCAGATCCGCTCGCTTGAGGAAGAGGTCGGCGCGAAGCTCCTCGACCGTTCTGGCGGCAAAGTCTCGATGACCGCTGCGGGAAAGCTCTTTCTGAAGTTTGCCGAGGAGACGCTCGACGCGCGCAAGTCGGTCATGACGGCGATCGCCGAGACCGAGCGCGTACCCCGGGGAGAGATCGTGGTCGGGGCCAACGAGGGCACGTGCCTGCACATCCTCCCCGAGGTCTTCGCCCATTTCAAGAAGCAGTATCCGGATGTTTCTGTTAGCATCCGGCGCGCCGACTACGCCAAAGTGCTCGAATCGGTCATCGACAATTCGGTCGATTTTGGCGTCGTCTCTATGCCAGTCAACGATAATCGCCTGACAGCGGTGCTGATTCACCGGGATGAGTTGATCGTAATCGCGCCTCCGCGGCACGCACTGGCCAAGCTCAAATCGGCCTCCGCCGCCGACATTGCCCAATATCCACTGGTGGTCCCAAAGGTTGGCCACACCCGCGATGCACTCGATGAATTGTTCCAGCGGTCGAAGCTCAAGCCGCGCTATGCCATGGAACTCGATTCGAGCGAGCTTCTTAAGCGGTTCGTGGCCGCCGACGTGGGAGTCGGTTTTATCCCCCGCTCGAACGTGCAGGAAGACGTCAAAGCCAACGTCCTGGCAGCCATTCCTCTGGCGAATGCGCCCATTCGCCGCGATCTTGCCCTCGTGTTCCGCAAGGACAAAGCCCTCAGTCGCGCCGCCCTGGCCTTTATTGAAATCGCCGTGAAACTGAAGACCGCAGAAAACACGGTGCACGCTTACATCCGGCCAGGTTGCTGACAAGTTCGTGCGAGGCATTTGAGCGTACCGGCCAACTATGCCGCTTGGCGGCATCGTCGGCCGCACCACGTGGGGTGCCGGAGCGCCAAGGGCGCCGCGCGCTGTACGCACCTTGAGTAATTCCGGGAGGAGCGCGCGTTGACGTTACCCGCGCGTGGCAGATATTCTGTAATTCAGATCTCTATTTGCAACTGAGTTGCAATAAGGCTCCCGTGCTCGAAGCGTTTGTCATCACCTTACGCGAGGGCGTTGAAGCGGCACTGATTGTCGGTATCGCGCTCGCCTATCTGGAGAAGATTCAGCGGCCGGATTTGCGCCGCTCCGTCCTTGCCGCTCTTGGCTGTGCCTTCGTCGCCAGCATCGGAGTGGCCATCGTGTTGTCCCGCTTCGATCTCAATGAAGACCTCATTGAAGGTTGGATCATGCTGGCAGCGGCCTTTTTCGTCGCCACCATGATTGTTTTCATGATGCGAACCGCGAAGAAACTGAAGGGCGAAATAGAAGGCCGTATCGGTTCCCTGGCGGGGCGAGGATCGCGGGTCGGCATCTTCATGTTCGTTTTCCTGATGGTCTTGCGCGAAGGTGCAGAAACCGTGCTGATGCTCTCGGCGGTAAGGTTGAACTCGACGGCCATGCTCAGCTTTCTCGGCACTCTGTGCGGAATTCTAGCGGCCATCCTGTTCGGGGTGATGTTTGTGAAAGGCAGCATGCCCATCAACCTGCGGAAATTCTTTCGCGTCACCTCCGTCATCTTGTTCTTCGTGGCCGGGCAGTTGCTCCTTTCCGGGCTGCATGAGCTCTCGGAAAGCGGCGTGCTGCCGTCCTCCAAAAAGGAGATGGCGCTGATCGGCCCGATCGTCAGCAACGAATGGTTCTTCTTCGTAACCATCCTGGCGCTCGCCGCTCTAATGATTCTGTTTGAGGCCCGCGGTCGGCAACCGCTCGACATTCCGCAATTGTCCGCAGCAAAACGCAAAGCCTTGTGGAACGCGCGCCGCGAGCGCTTCTGGATGATCTCTGTGTACGCGACCGCCTTTATTTTCATCCTGCTAATCACGGCACAATTTATCTATGCCAAGAACCTGACTCGACTGCCGCCCGCAACCGCGCTCAGTTTTACCAACGGCTCCGTACGGATTCCCCGGTCCGAGGTCTCAGACGGTGACCTGCATCGCTTCTCGGCACACGTGGGTGGCACCGAGATTCGTTTCCTGCTTTACCAGAAGCCAGACGGAACCGTGGCCACGGTATTTGATGCCTGTCGCATCTGCGGTCCGGTCGGTTTTCTGAAGGGGGCGAATGGATTGATCTGCAAGAACTGCGCGGCTCCTATCAACCCGCAATCGGTCGGAACCGCCGGCGGATGCAACCCGGTCCCGCTGCGCTCCCGAACGATGGCGGATGTAATTGTGATCGAAGAAGCCGATCTGCGGGCGGAGACGGCACTTTTCGAACGCTGAATCCGGCGCCCTTTACCGATGTTCCTGCGGCTCGTTTACGAATCTCTGCGGCGACAAACCCGGCGCAAACTGCTGGTCACTGGCGCCGTGATGCTGGGCGCCGCCGTTTCCACCGTGATGGTCGGCATTGCTGTCGGCATCGGGGACAAAATCAGCCGTGAGCTGCGCTCCTATGGGGCGAATCTCGTCATTACTCCTGAGGAAGACAGCCTTGATGTCGAGATCGGCAGCGTCGATCTCAAGCCGGCAACCGCCGGAGCTTATCTCGAGGAATCCTCGCTTGCGAAGATCAAAGGCATCTTCTGGGGGAATAATATTCGCGCTTTCGCGCCCGAGCTGCCGGTCACGGTCTTGGCAGGCGCTCAGGAGACAACTCTGGTCGGCACCTACTTTCAGAAACCCCTGAAATACGGCAACCGGCAATTCACGACAGGTGCTCGCGCTACTTTTCCCTGGTGGCGGATCAGCGGCGCATGGCCGGAGGACGATTCCGACAATCTACTGGTAGGCGAAAAACTAGCCGCGCGACTGGGAATCGCTCCGGGAGCATCGCTCAAGATTGCCGGCAAGGCCTACGTAGTTTCGGGGATCATTTCAAGTGGGGGCGTCGAAGACGGGCAAATCATCGCTCCTCTACACGTGGCCCAGACTATTGCCGGGAGAACGGGGGCGGTGCGCAGGGTTTTTGTGAGCGCCATCACCAAGCCGGAAGATGCCTTCGCCCGTCGCAACCCCGATTCCCTGAGCCCCCGCGACCGGGACCGCTGGTACTGTTCCCCTTATCCTCAGTCTATTGCCTATCAGCTCGCGGAAGCCCTACCGCACTCGCGCGCGGAGCAGATTCGTCAAGTGGCTGCGAACGAGGGCAAAGTGCTATCGCGCATCAAGGGTCTGATGCTGCTGATCACGCTGGCGGCCTTGATCACTTCTGGCCTGGCAGTCTCAGCCGCCATGGCCACGGCCATGTTCGAGCGCCGCGCTGAGGTAGGCCTGATGAAGGCTCTCGGTGGCGGGCAGTTTTCGCTCTCCATGATCTTCATAACCGAGTCCGTGCTGCTGGCTTTAATCGGAGGCCTGGCCGGTTTCGCCTGCGGAGCTCTGCTGGCGCGCACGCTTGGCCGGGCGATTTTCGGCTCCACGCTCGCCGTGGGGCCCGTGCTTCTTCCGCTCGTTTTGACCATCTCCATTGCGGTTGCGGTCACAGGCAGCGCCATGGCCATACGGCGGGCGGTGAAATACGACCCTGTTCTGGCCTTGCGAGGTGAAGGATGAGAAGCGGCGGCTCACGATCAGCCATGTTCCTGCGGCTGCTGGCACGGGCAGCCGTGTGGCGGAAAGGACAGGCGCTTTCCGCCCTATTGTCGGTAACGGTCGCAGCCGCAGCCGTCAGCGCCATGTTTGATCTCATGGTTGATGTCGAGGCCAAACTGCGGCGTGAGTTTCGGAGTTATGGCGCAAACATTCTGGTCGAAGCTGGAAGTCGAAAGAGTTTCTCCCCGCAGGAGCTGGCAAGAATCTATTCCGCACTGGCCGATCGAGGCCTGGCCGTGCCGTTTGCTTACACCGTGGCGCGGACCGAAAAGGACCAGGCGGTGGTCGTAGCCGCGACCGACTTTGCTCTGGTACGTAAACTGAATCCCTGGTGGGCAGTTTCTTCCTGGCCCGAACACTCCGGTCAGGCGCTGGTGGGCGTGCGCGCTGCCCGGCTGCTCCCCCCTAGCGGCAGTCCCTTCCGTCTGCGCTTCGCCCAAACCGACATATCGCTCAGGAGTGCGGGCACGGTGCAGACCGGGGCCGGCGAGGACAGCCGCATCTACGTGTCCCTGGATGACTTCTCTTCCTGGACAGGCCTGAAGCCTTCGGTCGTTGAGATAGCGGCGTACGGAGCCCGGGGCGAGATCGCATCGATCCTCAACGATCTGGGGCGAGCTGTTCCCTCTGCCGATGTGCGTCCGGTGCGCCAGGTCACCGAGGCCGAAGCCGGTGTACTCGGCAAGACTCGCTCTACGCTGCTTTCATCAGCGGCCTTGATTGCTGCAACCGCGGCGCTGTCGGTTGTGGCCACGCTTATGGGTTGGGTATTCGACCGCCGTCGTGATTTTGCCATCATGAAAGCCCTGGGAGCCTCAGAGCGTCTCATTACCCTCTTCGTTCTCGGCCAGGCAGCGCTGCTGGGGGCGGCCGGCGCAATCGGGGGATTTGCCATCGGCGTCGGCATTGCCGCCTGGATCGGGCGGGCCAACTTTCATGCCCCGGTAGTTCCCCGGCTGACGATTCTTCCCGCGATAGTTGCCGGGTCCCTTGCAGTCACGCTCGTTTCCACCCTCCTGCCATTACGTTTGCTGCGGCGGATTCAGCCCGCTATGATTTTGAGGGGAGAATAATGATCCGCCTGGAACATGTGAGCAAGCTGTACCCGGCGAGGGCGGCGAAGCCAGGAGCGGTAATACGGGCTCTCGACGACTTCTCTCTCGCGGTTGAGCCGGGAGAATGGATCGCCATCATGGGTCCATCGGGTTCAGGAAAATCTACGCTGGTGAATCTCATAGGCTGTCTTGACCGCCCGACCGCAGGCGAGATTTGGCTGGACGGGGAAAATATCACCCAGGTTGCGTCTGGTGAGCTGAATCGTGTCCGGGCGGAAAAGACCGGGTTCGTGTTTCAGCAATTTCACCTCATTCCTTATCTTTCGGCGGTAGAAAACGTCATGCTCGCGCAATATTTCCACAGCATGACGGACGAAGGAGAGGCACGGGAGGCCCTGGCCCGGGTCGGCCTGCGCGAACGTGCCGACCATCTGCCTGCCGAGCTCTCTGGTGGCGAACAACAAAGAGTGTCGATCGCACGCGCGCTCATCAACGACCCGAAAATCATCCTCGCCGATGAGCCCACCGGCAACCTGGATGAGGCCAATGAAGAAATCGTGCTCCGCCTCCTGCGCGAGCTTCACAATCAGGGACGCACCATCGTCATGGTGACCCACGACCCGGTTGTGGCCCGCCTGGGCGACCGCCGTGTCGAGCTGCACCACGGCAGGATCGCGGCCCAGGAGGTCTTTTCAATGGCCGACGAGGAACAGTTTGAAGAGGTTCTCGAAGAGCTCTGGGTGCTCGAAGAGCACGGCGAGATTGCCGAGATCGAGCATATGGAAGTCCACGGCGCCCTGCCCGTCAGTCTTGCGGTCGACAAGATGCGCGAGATGGGCCTGGTTATCACGGCCCCCCACCCGCCCCAGCAGCACGAGCACAAACGCTTTGTGAATCCCTGCCATGATGCGCTTAAACCGGGCGGGGTCTCGGTGGGTGATGGCACCCTGGTCGTGGCACTGACCTCGCGCGGCCGCCAGCGAGCGGCCGACATCATTCGCCGGCACCGCCTGGCCGAGCGCCTGTTCACCGACAGCCTGGCACTTGAGAGCGAGCTTGAAATCGAGCAGCAGGCCTGCAAATTCGAGCACATCCTCTCGCCCGAGGCGACGGACAAGATCTGCACTTTCCTCGGACATCCCCGGACATGTCCACACGGCGCACCCATTCCTACCGGAGTCTGCTGCCCGCAGAGCCCCGAATTACGCACTTCTCTGGCTGAGCCCGAGCGGGTGCGTTAGGCGATGGCCAACGTCGGCGTCTTCGATTCCGGCTTCGGCGGGCTCACCGTACTGAAAGCTCTGCTCGATGTCGTCCCCGAGTCCGGCTACCTCTATTTTGGTGATACCGCCCGCCTTCCCTATGGCTCAAAATCCACGGAGACGGTCGCCAAATACGCCTGTGAGGCCGCACGCTTTCTCGAGCAGCTGGGCGTGCAACTCCTGGTTGTCGCCTGCAACAGCGCCACGGCGCTGGCGCTCGAGCAGATTCAGCAGGCAGTTTCTGTTCAAGTACTCGGCGTCATAGGGCCCGGGGCGGAACGCGCTTCGCTCGCCTCCCGCAGCCGCAAGGTTGTGGTCATCGGCACGGAAGCCACAATCTCGAGTCACGCCTACCAGCATGCCCTGG
>JAFAWX010000105.1 GCA_019241535.1 Acidobacteriota bacterium
CAATACGCACCAATTAACAGTCCTGCCCTTAGCGACCTTTTCGGGCTCTTTAACTTCTAGTCCAACCCTAGTGTGGCAACACCTTTGCTTTCTGCAAGGGTGTTGCCGCTGACTGCTCGCGGAGCACACTTTCGCAACTCCGAAATACGGAACAACTCGAGCAAGCATAATCGTCGAAAGTCCCACGATGGGGCTAGGTCCTTGACGTGTTCAAGCGCCCCACTGAGGCGCAGCGAATCACGACCCTTTCGAGACTACATTTTATGGCGCCGCTACGGGAAAGCCTGTTGCGAGTAATGTAGAGGTTTGCTGACCCGAAGGGCCCCATGTGAGAGAGACCTATCAGGTTCCCAGAAATACCGAGTTTTTGAAAAGTCGACCTGTGGCCTTGTTGGCAATCGCAGCTTATTGCTTAATCAGCGCGACGTGGGTCCTGGTATTTTCGAGAAGCTGCCTTTCTGCGGCCGAAAAGTCAGCATAACGAGCAGAACTGATTTGTCGCTCGCGAGCATCCGGCGGCATGGCACGCAACGCCTCGATCGCATTGCGTACGGCCGGCCGCACCCCGGGATGAATTTTTGAGGCGCGCGCAGATGCAAGCGCGAGCCGCCCCGCCACAACGCTCGTTTGCGCAGGCGACGTTATGTAGTCTTCGGAGTTGCTGGCCACGTAACTTCGATCGTGCGAGCTTTCCGGGAGTGCATTGTTCGAGGGTTGCGCCGGAGGAATGTCGCCGCCCGAGCGGGAATCGCCGGGTGAGGCATCGCCGCAGCGGTTGTCGTACCGATAGTCTCGCCGACAGTGATCATGGCGAGGGTAGCTGTAGCCCCGTTCGGCATCGGCATCAGGGTAATCGTATGGAGGATAATAATAAGGATACGGAGCTACCCACCAAGGGCTGCTGTACCCAGCGAAAAAGGGATATCCCCAGAAGGGGAAGAAGCCAAGGTCGAAGGACAATCCATAGCCGTACCCATAAGGACGAAAACCGCGAAAAGCCCCGGCAAAGCCGGGCCCGAAGCCTTTGAACCCGTTCCGGCCCGGGAAACCTCCAAAGCCGCGTCCATTACTGAAGCCGCGGAAACCGCCACTGCGAAATCCGCTAAAACCTCCGTTACCGCGAAAGGCTCCCCAACTGACACCGTGCCCGCTAAATCCTCCTCCGTGAAAACCGCTGTGACCTCGAAATCCACCGTGGCCGAAGCCACCGCCGTGGAAACCTCCACCGCCGTGACCACCATGTTGAGCAAAGATTGGTTCGGGGATGACCGCGAGCGCAATAGATATCGCGAAAAGACAAGGAATTCGCACAAAGGCCCTTTTCATTGCAGTTCCTCCGGCATCGCATGCGATGCACTTTGGCCCGAGCCTCTGATCAGGATTTGGAAGGTATTGCTCCAGTCAATCCTGTTGAGTTCCCCAACGGGGATTTTACACCCAACTCCTCCGTCTGCACCGGAATTAACTTGAAGGTACGCCGGGGAGTTGCAACATGCTTGAAAGACGGTTACGAGCAACCGAGTGGAAGTAGTGGACTTAGCCGCCCTTCCCTGCCCGTGCCAGCCCCCGCCCGATTCAGTTCACAACTTTTTACCTCTTGTTACGGCCATTTGACACCTCTCGGGGCATGCCGAACTATGTTTGTACCGGGCTGATTCAGGTGAAAGCCCGGATCAGGGAGTGCCGGATGAAACCAAAACCGCCCAAAAACGCGCGAACGCGCCTGATGCTGACCTTAGAGCTGGCGGTAATTTTGCCCGCCGCCGTCCTCGTCATCCTGAGCGCCAGGCATTTGAAGAGTATCCAGCGTGATCGTGCGGTCGAGGCTGCCATCGAGCGTGATTTCAGCCAGGTCCTGGCCATCTCCGAAAAGCAGATCAACCACAAGGCATACGAGCTTGCGGATGAGGTTCGAAGCGAATTTCCAGGCCCGGGAGCGGCCTGCACGGTAACTCTCGACCGGATCCTAGCCGCTCATCCTTACGTTGCCCATCTAATGATCTACGATCCCCAAAACGGATTCGTTTTCCGTTCGCAGCCATACAAGCTGAATGATCCAGGATTCCGTCAGGAGCACGAATACATCTCGAAAATGATGGAGGGCTGGTGGAATCTGGAATTTGACGAGTTTTCAAAGAAACTGGCGAAGATGCAAGAGAAGGGTACGCCTTTTCTATTTGAAAACGACTGGTCGCCGAGAGGCGAAAAGCACGTCTATTCGACGACTGCAATATTTCTTAAAACCGATGAAGAAAGCGGTCATCCCGCCATCGCTGGTATCACCTTTGACGCCGATTACCTGCGCGAGCAGTTTTTCCCGCAGACGCTCGACGAGATCATGAGCCGCAACGTAGCCGAAGCGCAAACCGATAAGAATGCTGTCATCATGGTGCGTCCCAAGAGCGACTCCACTCCCCTTGCCTACTGTAAGGGATGGGACGGTGGGGAGGCTGAGGTCGAGCGCAACATGGAAGGCGCATTTCCAGGCCTCGTTCTCGGTATGAAGCTGCGGGGCACGACCCTGGCGGCTCTGGGCCAGCACTTCATGCACACCAGTTTCCTGACCCTGGGCGCGCTCTCGCTCCTCCTCGCAGGCGGGATCGTGGTTACCTACCGCAACGTGAGCAAGGAAATGGCACTCGCGCGGCTGAAATCCGATTTCGTTTCCAACGTCTCGCACGAATTGCGCACACCCCTGGCGCTGATCCGTTTGTATGCGGAAACTTTGGAATTGGGGCGCCTTACCAGCCATGAAAAACAGCAGGAATACTATTGCATCATCCGCAAAGAGAGCGAACGATTGAGTGCACTCATCAATAATATTCTTGATTTTTCGCGCATCGAGGCTGGGCGCAAGGAGTATGACTTCCGTGAAACGGACATGCGCGAACTGGTGCGCAACACGCTCGAGTCCTACCGTTATCAGATAGAACAGAACGGGTTTACCTTCGAGGAGCAGATTGCCGACGTGCCGCCTTTGCGAGTGGATCGGGAGGCCATAGCACGATCTCTCGTGAATTTGGTGAATAACGCGCTCAAATACTCGCAAGACCGCAAATACATTGGGGTGAACCTTTTCCGTGACAACGGATGCATCAAGCTGGAAGTGATCGATCGCGGCATCGGCATAGCCGCGGGCGAGCAGCACAAGATTTTCGAAAAGTTCTATCGCGTCGGCGATCCATTAGTGCACAACACCAAGGGAAGCGGGTTGGGGCTTTCTCTGGTGCAGCATATCGCTCGGGCACATGGCGGCCAGGTCGCCGTGGACAGTACTCCCGGTGCGGGCAGCAAATTTACCATCATTCTGCCGCTCTATCCGCTCGAAGGTGGCAAGCTGGCAGCTTCGGTATGAAATTCAGTGGAGGAATTGGCATTGGCACTCAGCGCACTCAGCAGTCGAGCAGTTCCGTTTCAGGTAGGAAAAACAACTTCGGGAGAGGCGAATATGTCCAGAATCCTGATTGTCGAGGATGAGCCCAACATGGTGGCGGGGCTGCGTGACAACTTCGAATTCGAAGGCTATCAGGTGATCACCGCTCCGGACGGTGTTGCCGGCCTGGAGCGCGCCCTCAGCGAGGCTCCCGACCTGGTCATTTTGGACGTGATGATGCCCCGTATGAGCGGGCTGGATGTTTGCAAGCAGTTGAAGAGCAAGCGGCCATCCATCCCCATCATCATGCTGACTGCGCGCGGACAAGAAGTCGATAAGGTGGTGGGCCTCGAGCTGGGCGCCGATGATTATGTGACCAAGCCCTTTTCCATTCGTGAGCTGCTCGCCCGGGTGAAGGCCGTTCTGCGCCGCGCCCGGACCATACCAAAGGAGCAGGAGCGGTTGTCTTTTGGCGATGTCGAGGTGAATCTACGCAGCTGCCAAGTCTCGCGCGCAGGTCAAATGATCGATTTCTCCTCTAAAGAATTCGACCTGCTGAAGTATTTTCTCTGTCATCAGGGCGAAACTCTGAGCCGCGATCGTCTGCTCGAGGAAGTTTGGGGTTATGAACGTTTTCCCACCACCCGCACGGTCGATACTCACATTCTGCGTCTGCGGCAAAAGATCGAGCCGAAACCCGAGGAGCCTCGGTTCATACTGACCGTGCACGGTACTGGGTACAAATTTGTAAGTTGACGGAAACGCTTTTTTGGAGGAAGTGCGTGGAGACTGCCGTGAGAATTGCCCGACGATACCGGGAAGAGAAATCGGCGCGCAGCTCGGTCGCGGGGCTTGGGCAAGCAGCCGGACAGGCCCACAATCGTGCGCTCAGGGATCAGCTCGCCAGCTTGCGATATGAGCACGACGGTCTGAGCCGGGCCCTGTACGAAGCCGCCCAGGTGCAGAGGAGACTTTGTGGCCCGCGTCAGTGGCGCGCCGGTTCTTACGAGTTCGCCGGCGAAATATTCCCGGTACGCCATCTCTCGGGCGACTTCATTACCGTCCTCGAGCTCGAAGGCGATCTGGTATTTGCAATCGGCGACATAGCGGGCAAGGGCCTTATGGCGGGCATGTGGTTCACCTACGTGGTCGGCATGATTCGCCGGCATATCGCGGCACTGGGCGATCCCGCGGCTGCCCTGTCCGCGGTCGAACATGATCTTTTGCTGAGTGGTCTTGAAATCCCGTTGACGACGCTCTTTCTGGCCCGCCTGAATCTTCGCAGCGGCGAGCTTACTTACTCGAACGCCGGGCATCCCCCGGCTCTGGTTATCCGTGAAAACCAGGAAGTCCAGGAACTCAGCGCAGGCGGACCTCTTCTGGGGCTGATTTCAAATGCCTCATTTGAGAATGGCCGCGCCAGCTTGTGTCCGGGAGATATGCTCTTGGCTTACTCGGACGGAGTTGCCGAATGCCGGAATGAATCTGGAACGGAATTCGGAACCCCGGGTTTGCTGAATGCAGCCCGCAAGTTCTCGGGCTCCGATGCTGGTGCCATGCTCTTTACCGTCCTGGCGGCGGTTGAGAACTTCATGGGGAAGCAGTATCGCGACGATGATATGGCGCTTTTTGTGCTGCGCCGTTTCTCTGCGCAAATTGACTGATGGGACAGAGCCTTGCGGGAACCAAACCAAGCTCGGCAATCATCCGACTACATGGATAGCGCCGGCTGTCTGTCCGCTATCGTCAGCGCCGGAGGAACGTATTCCAGCAACTTGGATGATAACCAGCTGATCCGGGCGGCACAGCAGGGGGATGCGCTGGCTTTCGAGCAACTCGTCCGCAAATACGACCGGGCGGTCCTGCGTATCGCGGTCCATCTCAGCGGTTCTCAGGAAGACGGTCAGGACATCTATCAGGAAGCTTTTCTCCGGGCTTATGTAAACTTGCAGCGTTTTCGGTTTGAGTGTTCGTTTTATACATGGATCTACCGTATTGTTACCAATCTTTGCTTGGATTATCTTCGCAAGAAACGTCTGCGCGGCCGCGATTCTGTTATGGCGATTTCACCTGACGGCGAGGAGCAGGAACTTGTCGAGCGCATGCCCGATCGCCGCCCAAGCGCTAGTCCGGAACACAATTTCGCAGGGCGCATACTGCGGGAACACATCGTTCGTGCGCTGGGCACACTCTCGCCTCGCGAGCGCATGGTTTTCGAGCTCAAGCACTACCATGGCCTGCGGCTAAAAACCGTAGCGGGGATTCTCAGCACCACCGAAGGGACGGTCAAGAGCACGCTCTTTCGCGCCACCCACAAACTGCGTTTGCAACTTTCCCCAGTGCGATAGCCAGTCACCACAGTTTTCGAAATCATTGACGTTCGAGCTACTGCCGTGCTTCACCCTGCAATATCACGCAGCCGTAGGCATACTGCGAACCTACAAAGTGGAATAGTTTGTCCCATTCGCTCAGGGCACAGTTTTGCTACTCATCTGCTGGACGATCCAGCTCCTTTGGCGCGTTGCAACTTGAAAACAACCTCGCTGCCCTCACGTTTCAAAGTAACGCGCCTGAAACTACGACGCCTTGGATGATATGTCTTGAGCAGGGAGATTCCGAAGAAGAAATGATGCGGCCACCTTTGGAGGGCCTAAAGGCACCCTGCGAGACGACCTCCATGCAAGGAGTAAAAACCTGCTAACTAACTAACCTCGGGAGCAGAGACGAATTATTCATTCACCTTTGTACTTACTGAGCAACTGACTGTGCAAGTAAGTCGCTCGAGATGACGCCTGCAACTCTGGTTTTTGGCGGCTAGGGACACCGATGTTGAGGTCCCATTTCTGAGAGTCCCTTCCGTCCGACCGCAACGACTACTCAACTCTTTGAAGGTGGCTCGTACCAACTCTGGAATTGATCGGAACCGGCTTCGAAGAAGCGAATCGTCCGGCGGAAGCTTTAGAGTTGTTTCAGGTCAAGTGCCTGGCTGTTTTCGAACTAATGCGCCGTCGACAGTACGCTGTTTGCAGGCCTGTGTTACTACAACACGATTGTGCTGCGGAGTGATCGTCACTTGTTATCGGCAAGGCGCTTCGTCAGTGCCTGTAGAACATGGTGATCACCCCGTCGGATGTGCGTGAACTCGATCCAAGTACCTGGACTAGATTCTCGCTCATAGGCTCGGCCTTTGACCGTAACCTCTATTTCGTCCAGATGCAGTTCAAGCAGAAGGGAACGGTTGCGTGGTACATCCTGAGCGGGTTCAAGCTGACATTCGCCTAAACCGATGGCGAGCAATTTCGCTTCGAAACAGCTAGACATTTCCTCGTCGGCCCACACCTTTACCACACCGTCACATTTGTAAGAAGCGGGTCTCCCCAGCGCTGCCGGAGACGGGCGCGATGTTACCGCGCCTTGGGTTCCAATCGCCTCAAAATCTTCGCGCACCTTCTTAAAATCAACATCCCAGATTATCTTCTCGATCTCGACGCATTCAACTCCAACTTGACCTTGCTGGGGACTCGGTGCTTTTCCCACCCATACGACTCGAAAGCGAGCTTCGCTAGTTTTACGTCTAATAACAATGAGCCGTCCGGTCTCGTTTAGTTCGCGGATTCCGGCCAGACGAGCGCCTCGCGGACTCACGTCAATCGTGTATGCAAACTCCGTAATCGAGTGCTGCTTTTCAACCGAAGAGACCCGCACCGGCAGAGCGACATGAATCCTTATCTCCCGCATATATGCCTCGATCTTTTGCACTAGCCATGATCACGCCTTGAGGATGTAATGGAAAGCGGCAATAGTTGCATCGAAGCTTGCTTGGCTCGCGCGCTTAAAATGCAAAATCGTTAAGGCATCTAAGTTAGCGTTACCTGCGGTCACATGAAAAATCGTTTAGGCGTTTAAGTCAGAGTAGCCTCTGGTTAGAGTGCAAAATCGTTTGGGTATTTAAGGCAATGTTACTTTGCAATAGGCTACGTCCACCAGTGTTCGTTTTATGATCCGAAGTTGTAGGTGCTGTGCGGGTGCACCCTAGTTGCAAAAGGATTTGTTTTCGTTTAAGTCCAGACAAAGGTTATATGCGTTTGAAGGAAGCTGCTTTGCGACAGAGAAACCCCTCAACACAGAGGCGTAGAGTGTCATCAGGTTAGGAGGCGATTAAGATGATTCAACTTTGACCCCGCGTGCTGGAGGAACTCCAGCGCCGTAACAACTCGTCTGGAAGAATTGGATTGCATATCCAGCATGTCGCCACTTCGTTCAAACAGTTCCCTTCTCTTCTGATTAACCCGCAGCCGAAGGAATTCGGCCGTATACATGGTGATCATCCCGTCGGGTGGGTAAAATTGATCCAAGTATCTGGACAATATCTCGTTATCTCTACTTCGTCCAGATACGGATTGAAAAGTGTGCACCTAATTTGTTCGTTTAGGCTTTTACCGTCCCCTCACGACAACTTTTCTAACCTTATCGCCATAGGCAGCCCTCGTTCCCGAGTTTACTGCAAGTGCTCAGGCCAAGACCGTCTCAAGCCTTGCCCTCGGCCCTTGGCAACCTGAGCACTCGCGATAGAGCCCTTGTAAGTTCTATAACATTTCAGTGCCTTATCGCTTCCCATCACTTCATCGATTTACGACGGATTGCTCTTCAGCAGGTCGTTAGCTTCACTGGCAGGGTGGGCAGGCGAATACCAAAAAGCTCGAGAATTGACCGATTGAGAAAATTAGTAGAAGGGGAACCACCCTTTGAATGCCCTCAAAGGGTGGTTCGCGCGCAGGCGGACTGATTACTTAAACGTGACATTCGTGCGCATCAAATAATCTCGGTGTGCGGTAAAGTCCACCATGGAACCAAACGCCTGCCCCATGAGTGGATTGGTTTTGAGGGTCTGTTCGAGGGCACTGTTGACCTTGTCCAATCCCTCGGCATTTGCCGCGATATAAAGCACCCAAAAAGTGCCCGGAGTATCCGTGTGGATCGCTTCGGTGTCGATTTCATATTCGTGAATCGCACCATCCCCGAGCAGCTTTTCAAAAAACGGGACCATGACATTGCTGCTGAGGCGCTCGACGGCGTCGTCCGGCGAATCGGGCTTTAGCTTGTAAGAGGACACGTGCGTATATACGTTCTTGTACGACCCTGCATGCCAGTTGTAATTGCGGCTCACGTAAATTTCATCCCAGTGTTTGCCGGCCCCGGCGAGAACTGGAGCAGTTGTCGTCCCTGATTGATAAAACTGCTCGAGGACGTTGATTATGCCCGCCATGGACAAAGCCGACCACCACTCGTCGTGAGTGGGGCCATCGATGACATGAACTAGATTGGTGTCATTTCCATAGCCCACCAGTGTCCCGCTGGAGAGAGCCTTATCAAGGATCTTCTGGCTGCTCGCAGTGTTCTTATCCATCTCTGCCCACTGCGCGCGGGGAATACTCCAGTTTCCAACGTATGAGTACATGGGGGGTTTCTCTTTTGCCTCTGATGTTTGCGCAGCTGCTGGCGTGATCAAAAAAGCGATCGTGGCTACGGCCCCTAGTGCTGCAACAAGTCGCGGCATCTTCTTATTCATCGGTTCCTCCCTTTTGAACGCGAAAAAAGCTGTAGATTGTTGTTCGGTACGGCCACACGAGTGTACATGGTGGTACCCATTTGTCCAACTGCCGTATCTGGGTCCCAAGGAGAGAAGTCGCGCTGGCTAGCCGGTGGCTGAGCGGACCTAAATTTGGTACTCTGCCTGGCAATGCCAAACTCACGGCTTTTGTACGATAGGAGAGCGTCTGTTTGCCGCTGGCCGTGGGCAGGTCGATGCTTCGGCCTATCGCTGTTGGGTAGTGACCGCCGCGCATAAAAAACAAAGGTGCAGTCTTTATAGGAGGAATAGAATGCGAATCTCAGGAGCAATGCTGGTTGCACTTATGTTATCCATTACCGGCACCGCGCAATCGAAAAACCCCATTTCTGACGTATTGAGGGAGATGCTCGCTGGCCGAGAGCGAAACACGGTAGCAGCCTTTGAGCAAATGCCGGCCGACAAGTTTGATTACAAGCCCACGCCAGACCAGATGACATTCGCTCATCTGGCAGCTCACATTGTTGAGAGCAATTACTATTTTTGCGCCAATGTCGGGGGTATCCCCCAGCCCAAGATCGAAGAGCTGCACGGCACCGAAGGCAAACAAAAGCTGGTCGACGCCGTCAAGAGTTCGTTCGATTTCTGTCACGAAGCACTGGCAAAAGCCGACGACTCGAAGATGACTGATAACATAGTGTGGTTCGACGGAAAGCAGCGGCCGCGCGCTTGGGCGTTCATGGGACTGGCCAGCAGCTGGGCTGACCATTACGGCATGGCAGCCACCTACTTGCGACTCAATGGGCAGACTCCCCCGACCGGCAGGAAAGATAAAAAGTAATCAACCAAGCGAGCCGGCAAATGTCAAAGTCTAGCTTACCCGCACCGGGCAACAGCATTTTGCGTTTGCATTAATGTGCGAAGAGGATGCACCTACGGCGAGTGCTCGATCATTCTGCGCCTGATCGGCCCCCGGGCCGTAGCTGCACCTTCTCATACGGCTAGAAGCGGGCCGCGCTGCGATCGCGCCGGCAAAGCTGGCGATGAGCGAGAGCCGGAGTTCAATGCGGATCACATCTCACTGACTCTGGCCGGAGTCAGCTGTTAGAACGCATGCCAAAGCTCACAGGCCGGGGCTTGCGATCCTTTTCCGTCGCGAATGTATTCTTATCTGCGGCGGGTCAAAAACTTGAAAGAAATTTGCGCCGCTTTCGCTGTTGCTTGTCACGGCTGTGCTCATGATTGTCTTCGAGACCGGCCAGCGTTGAACCAGTGCGAGAAGTCCGAGGAAGCGAGGCGCCACTCGTCCAATCAGGCGGAGCTGGAGCAAGACACCAGATATTCCCCGGTGAGTCGAAGCCAATGCCGATCGTCCAATACCGGCTGCCGGGACGGGGGTGGATATTGGTGGTAACGCGAGCCGTCGCGCTACCGCCTCCCGGCAAGCCATCGATCCTCAGGCGCAAGCCTGGTTTCAGCGGGCGATTGAAGCGTACGCCGCACCCGTTCTGATTGACCAGCAGCGTGTGGCAGTTCTCGGAAAACGTACTGGCTGGATCAAGACTGGTGAGGCGTAAAGGGATTTGTGCGCGAATTCGCGTGCCGCGCCGGCGCTGAATGAGGGTCGCTATCATCTGCCGCTCGAAATATTCTATTCTGCATATTTGCAAATCCGCCCCTCAGTGCTGCCGTTAGAAACAAACCAAAGTAACCGCAGAATCCTCATCCTTGGTCTTCTCATTCGCTCATCTCCGGTCCATCCAAGCCAATACTGTCATGTTAGGGGGAGCGCAGTCGGCGTCAACTGGCGCGTTCTTTCTCCATCGCGAGGTGAATGACATCGGCCAGATGCAGTGCCTTCCTGCCGGTACACTGTGCGATTTGTTCCCGGCAACTGAACCCGTCGGCGATAATCAGGCAGTCCGAAGGGGTGCTCCGGATGGCAGGGAGAAGTTCAAGTTCGGCGATTCGGAGCGAAATGTCATAGTTGTGCTTTTCAAAGCCGAAGGCGCCGGCCATGCCACAGCACCCGGGAGCAGGCGAGTGAAAATCCAGGCCCAGCCGGCGCAAGACCGCCTCCTCAGCGGTCATTTTCATTATCGATTTGTGGTGACAATGGCCATGCAACAGGGCGCGCCCTCGGCTAACCGGAAGTAGGAAATTGCGAGCTTTCGTTTCGAGCAATTCGCTGAAGAGGTAGACCTGTGAGGAGAGCTTTGGTGCGAGAGGATTGTCGGGAAACAGATTCAGCAGCTCATCGCGAAACACCGACGCGCAACTGGGCTCAAGCACCACGATGGGAACCTCATTGGCAATCTCCTCGACGAGAAGGCCGAATATCCCGAGAAGCAATCGCTTTGCTCGCTCCAGCATGCCAAAGTCGTAGAGTGGTCGCCCGCAGCAGACCTGCCTGCGGGGCAGTCTCACCTCGTACCCGGCGGCCTCGAGCACCTCGAGGGCTCGAATCGCAGTCTCCGGGTGGAAGTAGTTATTGAAGGTGTCGGGCCAAAGCAGCAGCGGCGCCGCATCCGGCCGGGGCTTCCGGGTTTTGCGTCTTCGTTCGAACCAGCGACGAAAGCTCTCGCCGGCCACCGGCGGAATGGTTCGCGCAGGAGAGATTCCCGCCGCCAGTTTTGCCAGTTTGCTCAGACCTGGTGTTTCGGTGAGAAAATTAGCCATAGTGGCAGCTCGCGACGCGAGCGCTGCCCAGCGATCGATGTGCCCGAAAGCATAGTGTTTCATTGGGCGAAGCTCGCCCCGGTAATAATGTGAGAGGAACTCGGCTTTATAGGTTGCCATATCGACTGCCACCGGACAGTCGCTTTTGCAGCCTTTGCAGGAGAGACAGAGATTGAGCGAAGAGTGCACATGGGGGTCGCGCCAGCCTCCTGTGATCACATCCCCTTGAAGCATTTCCCAAAGCAGGTGGGCGCGGCCGCGGGTTGAGTGTTTTTCCTCGCGGGTTGCACGAAAGCTAGGACACATGACTCCGCCCTGGTACTCGCGACACTTTCCGACGCCGACGCAGCGCAGGGTCGCCTCTGCCAGGCTGCCGCTGTCGGCGGGAAAGCGAAAGTGAGTGGCCGGTAGCCAGGGCTTATAGTCCGCTCCCAGGCGCAAGTCTCGATCTAAGGGGTTGGGACGAACCAGCTTTCCGGGGTTCATTTTCCAGCTCCGGTCCCAGATGCCTTTGAAGCGGCCGAAGGCCTCGATCAGCTCCGGCCCGAACATTTTCGGCAGAAGCTCGGCGCGAGCCTGCCCATCGCCATGTTCGCCGGAAAGCGAGCCCCCGCAGGCAACCACCAAGTCTGCCGCCTCTTCGAGGAAGCGGCGGAATTTCTTTATCCCCTCCGATGATTGGAGATCGAAGGTCAACCGATTGTGAACGCAGCCGTCGCCAAAATGCCCGTACATCACACACGAGTACTTGTAAGCGTCGGCCAGTTTTCTGAGCTCCCGCAGGTAGAGGCCGAGTTTCTCCGGCGACACCGCGGCATCCTCCCAGCCTTCCCAGGTAGCCGGCTCTCCGGGAATGTGAGAGACCGCCCCCAGAGCCGATTCTCGAATGTCCCACAACTTTCGCGCGAGCCTCCGGTCGGAGAACAGAACAGCGTTTGCGGGGCTTAGGGCCGAATGGGCCAGGGCACCGAGCAGGCGACGAGCTGCGGACTCCGCCTCGCCGAGTGTTTCGCCCCCAAACTCGGCCAGAAGCCAGCCGCCACCTTCCGGAAGCAGAGCAAGACCTTCGGCATTCATGCGCCGGCGGCGGGTGTACTCGACCATCAAATTGTCCATTCCTTCAAGGCCGATCGGATGATGCAATAAAACCTCGGGAACCAGATCGGCGCACTCGTAAACGTCTCGACAACCGAGGACCGCGAGTACGCGCGCCGGAGGGCTCACCACCAGTCGACAGGTGATCTCAAGAGTGGTGACACAGGTTCCTTCCGAGCCCACCAGGGCGCGGGCGACCTGGAAGCCATTCTCCGGAAGCAGAAAGTTGAGGTTGTAGCCGGAGACGCGACGCGGAATCCTAGGAAAGCGCTGCCGTATCAAGCCGGCATAATGGTCGCGAATGGCTCTCAAGCCGGCATAAATCTCGCCCCTGCGGTCCCGCTGTGCGATGATCTTCTCTAATTCCGGCTCGCTCGTCTCGCCCACCCGCAGGCGAATACCGTCATAGGTCAGGATGTCCAGTTCCTCGATGTTCTCGTCGGTTTTACCGGCCATAACCGAGTGGACGCCACAGGAGTTATTTCCGACCATTCCTCCGATGGTGCAGCGGCTGTGTGTGGACGGGTCCGGTCCGAACGTCAAGCCATGCTTCTCGGCGGCGCTGCGCAGGTCGTCCAGAATGACGCCGGGCTGAACCCGCGCCCGGCGGCGCTCGGGATCGATCTCGAGAATCTTTGCCATGTACTTGGAGAAATCAAGTATGACTGCCCGGTTGCAGCACTGGCCGGCGAGGGAGGTGCCCCCTCCCCGGCAGAGGACCGGTACAGCCAGTTCCCGGCAAAGCGCGACGGTTGCGATGACATCGTCAGCGTCTCTAGGGAGCACAACGCCGATTGGGACCTGTCGGTAATTAGAGGCATCGGTCGAGTAGAGTGCCCGGCTGCCGTTGTCGAATCGAACTTCTCCCCGCAGATGCCGGCGCAAAGTGGATTCGAGCTCACCGACATATCCGGGCGCTGGTTCGGCGCGTTCCGGCATAAAAGATAAGAAGGCGTGAAGCCAGCAGCCGCCGTTCAGCCGGCAAAGCGCGAGGAGTAGTCGGTCAGGCTAAGAACGAGCAGCAGCAGCAACCAGAAGACGACAGAAATCACGATCGCCCTGGTCATCTTCTCACTGGTGTACTTCACGTGCATAAAGATCAGGGCGACCAAGGAGGCCTTGCAGGTAGCAATCACCAGGGCCACGACGGTATTGAACGGGCCCAGATCGATGGTGGCGATCCAGGCAGTCAGAAAAGTGGCGATGATCAAGATCAACCAGATCAGCCAATATAATTTGCTCGAAACAATGTGCTGGGTGTGATTTGCCATCCTTCGCCTAAGCTCCCGGGCGCCGATCGATTAAGTACAACAAGGGAAAGAGATAAATCCAAACGATATCGACAAAGTGCCAGTACAGGCCGGCAATCTCGAGCGGAGTATGGTATTCCGGGGTAAACGCACCCTTCCACGCCATCCAGGTAATTACGCTGAAGATGCCGACACCCACGACCATGTGCAGCGCGTGCATGCCCGTAAGCGCGAAGTAAAGGGAGAAGAAAACCTGAGAATGCCGTTGCACCTCTGCCTCTCGTGCCTGCAACTGGCCAGAATCGGAAATCCTGTCCAGCCCCAGCACGTGACGGTCTCCCGCCTTTTCCATTAGGTCGCGGGCACTGAAGTCAAACGTCGGAATGTGATGTTCTTTGTATTTGTTATTCCACTCGTATCCCTTAACCCCGAGAAACACCAGACCGAAAAAGATGGTGGCCAGAAGCAGTGGCACTTGCAGCTTGCGATTGCCCGTCTGCGCGGCACGTACCGACATTGCCACCGTCAGGCTGCTGCAGATGAGAACCGCCGTGTTGAGCGTTCCCACGACGAGGTCGAGACTGCGACTGGACACGGCGAATTCGGGGAAATAGATGCGGCGGTACACCAGATATCCGCAGAACATCCCGCCAAAAAACATGACTTCCGTGCCGAGAAACAGCCACATGCCCAGAGAGGCCGCATTGCGCTGCTGCTGCTCGTCTGAAAAGTGGTGTCGCAGTTCCGGGCGCGCCTCGTGCTCGATGGCCAGAGGCGTTTCGCCGATTGCAGGGCTATCGCTCAAGAGTCACCTCTTCCGGCAGAGGCATTTTTTCATATTCGTATGCCTCCCAGGTTACTTCCGGAGTTTGTTCGAAGTTGAATGTGGGCGGCGGAGAAGAGGTCTTCCACTCCAGGCCGGTAGCCATCCAGGGATTATCGCCGGCGATCTTCCCGTAGCGCAGCGACCAAAGCAGGTAGGCAAGCGGCAACAGATAACCGACCGCCAGGATGCTTGCTCCCGCCGTGGAGAGCACATTGAGGGCCTGCCATTCAGGCATATGGGAGTAGTCCCAGTAACGACGCGGCATTCCGAGATAACCGAGAATGAACTGGGGGAAAAACGTCAGGTTGAAGCCGATGAAAACGATGATAGCCGCCAGCCGGCCCCAGGCCTCCGGATACAGCCGCCCGGAGATCTTGGGCCACCACAGATGAATGCCGCCCAGGTATCCAAGGACTGCTCCTCCGACCATGATGTAGTGGAAGTGAGCAATAACGAAATAGGTGTCGTGCACGTGGACGTCGACGCCCAGGCAAGCGAGGAAAAGCCCTGTCAGGCCTCCCATGGTGAATAGTCCGATAAAGCCCATAGCGTAAAGCATGGGGGTCGAAAACGAGACCGAACCCTTGTACATGGTGGCCGTCCAATTGAACACCTTGATAGCCGAGGGAACGGCGACCAGATAACTCAAGAACGAGAACACCAGCGCGGAATAGAGCGATATTCCGGCCACAAACATGTGGTGCGCCCAGACCAGGAATCCGATTACGGCAATGGCGATGCTTGCCATGGCCACGAAGGTGTAACCAAATACGCGCTTCCGGGAAAAGCAGGGAACGATCTCGCTGATCACTCCCATCGAAGGCAGAATCATGATGTAAACGGCGGGATGGGAGTAGAACCAGAACAGATGCTGAAATAAGACCGGATCGCCGCCGCGGCTGGGATCGAAGATGCCCAAATTCAGCGTCCGCTCAAGGATGACGAGCACCAGGGTGATGGCGATCACGGGCGTGCCCAGCAGCATGACGATGCTGGTGGCGTAATGGGACCAGACAAAAAGCGGCAGCCGGGTCCATGTCATCCCGGGAGCGCGCATGCGGTGTACGGTCACAACAAAATTCAGGCCGGTGAGAATGGAGGAGAACCCGGCGAAGAAGATGGCTAGACAGGCCTCAACCACGTGAGTGTTGCTGAAAAGACTGGAGTAAGGGGTGTAAAAGGTCCACCCCGTATCCACGCCGCCGGTGATCACGCACCAGATGTACATAGCCGCGCCGCCGATGTAGACGTACCAGCTCAGCAGGTTTATACGGGGAAAGGCGAGATCTTTGGCCCCCACCATCATGGGAATCAGGAAGTTTCCCAGAACCGCGGGAATCGAGGGGACGAGAAAGAAAAAGACCATAATCTGCCCGTGCATACTGAACGCCTTGTTGTACATGTCGGCGGTCAGCAGGTCACCGGCCGGGGTCAGCAGTTCCAGTCGGATGAGCAGTGCAAAGTAGCCACCGATGAAAAACATCAGCGTGATCGAAATCAGGTAGAGAATCGCAATCCGCTTGTGATCGGTGGTCAGAAGCCATGAACGAATGCCGTACTCGGCATTCAAGTAATTTTTGCTTTCGGCGCTTACTGCAGTGGTGGCCATTGTTGCTGATCCCTTGCTTTTTGCTGTTGCGGCGCTTCCCGGACTACGGGTTCGGGACGCCGGCTGCTCCGGCTGGCGGCGGATTCAGTGACTTGATATAAGCCACCAGCGAGTTCAGTTGCTCTTCCGTAATTTGTCCTTGCCAGGACGGCATGATGTTTCTGAAACCGGAGACAATCGTCCTTCCCGGGGTTAGTATGTGCTGGCGTATATAGTTCTCATCCGCCGTCACTACGCGTCCATCCTCGAGTTGCACCGGCTTGCCGAAGATGCCCACCAGATTCGGGCCCCGCCCCTGAACGTCGAACCGGTGGCAGGTCTGACATCCGAGCTGCAGAAACATGGTCTGGCCGTCCTGAGCCAGCGAGCCTACGGGGGCGCCGCCGGTAAGCCATGCCTGGTATTCAGACGCATTCATGACAACAACTTCACCGATCATTCCCGAGTGCTGCGTCCCGCAGAACTGGGCGCAAAACAGATGGTAAATTCCAGGTTTTGTGGCATGGAACCAAAGGGTGGTGTAGCGGCCGGGAAGCACGTCCTGCTTAACCCGGAACTCGGGAATGAAAAAGCTGTGGATCACGTCCTGCGAGGTCATGATCAGCTTGATGTCGCGGTCGACCGGAATGTGCAGCTGGTTGATCTCGCGCACTCCCTCCATGTGCTGCAGCTTCCACATCCACTGTTTCCCCACAACGTAGATTTCGGCGGCGCCCGCCGGGGGAGTTCGTTCGTCAAAATAGAGCACCGCACCCCAGGCAAAGATACCCAGGAAAACTCCAAGCGGCGCAACCGTCCAGGCGACTTCGAGAATGGTCGAACCTTCGATCTGCTGGGCTTCGCGTCCGTGACGGCGGCGATACTTCATTCCGAAAACCACGATGGTTAGAAATATAAGCAGGCTCATCACGGCCGACAGCACCACCAGGAAGATATAGACCCAGTCTTCCGTTACCGCGTGGCTGGAAGCGGCCGTCGGCCAAAGTGGAAAATTATCGAACATACTGGTGAGACCTGTTCAGCTCCTTGCTCTCTCCATGCGGGTCGCGGCGGATTAAGACCGTCAACAGGATTCCGATCACAACAATCGTCAACCCTCCGCCAAGCTGCAGGATGTGGCTTATGATGGCGCTATATTTTCCTGCCTGCGGGTCGTAATGGTAGCAATACAGGATGACCTGGTCGGCCAGTGTCCCGATTGTGTTCTCGGAAGCCTGAATCAGGCCCAGCCGCAGATCCTTCGGTGGATATTCGACGCCGTAGTAATACTGGGAAAGCCTGCCTTGGGGGGTCACCACCATGATCGCCGTCGTGTGTGCGAACTGATCAGTCTTAGGGTCGTATTGATAATCGAACCCCACGGCCCGGGTCAGGGTATCAATCGACGCTTGTGAACCGGTCAGAAAATGCCAGCCCTCGGCGGCACCGCTGCGCTTATAGCCTTTGAGGATGACGGCTTTTTTCTGAGTTGCGGCTTCCGGGCTGTCTTTGGGATCGAAGCTGACGGTCACAACATTGAACTGTTTGCCGGCATCAAAGCTCAGGGCGCGCAGCGACCCCTCGAGTCCGGCCAGAACCTCGCTGCAGAGCATGGGACAACGATAGTAGACCAGGCTTAAGATCACCGGTTTCTTGCCGAAATAATCGCCAAGCCGGACGGCCTTGCCGGTTTCATCGCGAAACCCCAACGAGAGCGGCAGTTGCTCGTTCAGTCGCTGCTCGATAGCGACGTTCCTCAGACCGGGCGGGCGGAGATTTGCCGGCGGAGCCATCACTCCTGGCCCCATGTCTTGCGCCCAAGCGCCGGCGGCGGCCAGCAACAGGACTGGCAATCCCTGGACGGCGGTTCTTGCCCACGCTCTTGAGGGGCCCCGCGCGCTGCCGTTATTCAACCGGCGCCAGAGTCGGCTCACTTATTTTTCCCCTTTGCCGGCTGCTTCGAGGGCGCCGGGGCAGTGCTCGTATCCGACGCCGCGGCGGCGGCCTGCGCCAGATTGACTGGGGAAAGCGGGACCTTTCCTGCCCGCGGTGTGGTTGGCAGACCCCGCTCGGCCACTAGTTGCATGGCGCGGGCAATCGGAATGTGTGCCACCCGGGCATTCTGGTCCACCCAGCCATAGCTGTTCAACGTTTCCTCTTCGCGGTAACGAAAATCATTGAGCTCGGTGCGCTCGTTATCCTCCAGGCGAGGCTCGGGAAATTCCCTGATCTGCGAGGGAGTAACGGTTCGTGTCTCCGCTTCGGAGACGACCAGCGGACTGGCAGGCGTCTGGCGAGTGCGATTGTAGGCATCCAGAAAATGAAACATTCCCCAGAGGATGTAGTAGATCAGGACCCCGACGACGACCAGCGAAAGCATAAATCCGTAAATTGGCCGTGAGCCCAGGTCTTCCCGCTCAAAGCCAATTCCGTGGTTCTCGTGACCAAGCTCAGGCATGACTAGCTCCTACGTACTCCAGGAATTCCTGGCCGTGCATATCGTAGACCGGCAGCAAAGGCCGCAATCGCAGGTTATGAAAGAAGAGCGCCAGCCAGAAGCCCCCAATGGCGATGGGAACCAGGAAATCGAGCGGGTGCAGGTATACCGTCTTATGGAAACTGGGTTCGATGTACCAGTAGAGATCCACGAAACGCATGAAGATAAGCCAGCTCGCCAGCCATACGAGAGTTCGGACGTCGCGTTTGAGGGCTCGGGACAGAAGCAGCAGAAACGGGACACCGAAATGGAAAATTACCAGGGCTAACCCGATGGCCTGCCAGCCGGAATTGAGGCGGCGGGTGAAAAAGCGAATCTCCATGGGAAGATTGCCGGCCCAGATAATGAGCAGCTGGGAAAAGCTGAAATAGGCCCAGAGCAGGACGAACGTGAGGATCAGCTTGCCATGATCATGCACCTCCTTGGGCTTGAGCAGAGAAGCCATAGGCTGATAACGCACCAGGATTCTTTCGACAATTACCATGAAACAAAGTGCCGAAAGGCACTCGCCGACGATGAAGATGAAGCCGTAGATGGTCGAGATCCAGTAGGGATCAAGCGACATCACCCAGTCGATGACGGCGAAGCTTATGGAAAAAGCGTAGAGAATGAGCCCGGGGGCTGCAACGGTGCGAAAACGGGGACTCAGATTCTGCACGGGAGGTGAGTCTTGCTCCCGCGACCAGCGCTCGAGGAGAAAAGCCAAGCCCAGCCACACGGCGAAATAAACCACGGCGCGGCCGATGTAGCCGTTGAGAAACAGATAACCTGGCGAGCCGCCGATTCTGAGATAAGAGCTGGTAATGTCCCGCAGATGTGGCTCCCGGGCTACGACGTCCGGGTGTGTCCAGACATACAGGTGGTGTCTGCCCAGAACGATAGGGATAAACAGCAGTGCCATCAGCGGCAGGGTCTTCATGGCCGCCTCGAGCTGCCGCCGGATCACCATGCCCCACCATCCGCCGGTGAGATGTTGAATCATCAGAATTGCCATGCTGCCCAACGCCACTCCCAGCCACAACATGAAGCCAAGAAGATAAGAATGAAAGAACTGTTCACGCGTCTGGGGGACAAGGGCTGTAACCAGCGACACCACGCCGAACAGGATGCCCACTCCGATCGACCGCTGATGGATTGTCTGCGCGACCTCCGGGGCCACGAGCGGGACACTATTGACGGTCACCGAACTCATTTCTGTTCTTCTCCTGCTTCCGCGGACCGCGGAACGGGAACCGCAAGAGTCGCGCCCGAGCCAGGCTCCTCAAACTGCGCCGGCGGCGAGGGAACCTGCTGCCCGGAAGTATCGGCCTCGGTCGCGTTCTGGCTCAGCTGCAATGCGCGAATATAGGCAACAATCCGCCAACGGTCATCGGCCGGAATCTGGTCTGCGTACGATGGCATAGCCCCGAACCCATCGGTCATGACGCTGAATAAATAGCCGAGCGGCGCCTTGCGCAGGCGCTCCTCGTGATAGCTGGGCGGGTGGCGGAATCCGCGCTGCGCGATCATCCCATTGCCATCTCCCAGTCGAGAATGGCAGGGGGCACAATATATATTGAAGCGCTCCTGACCGCGCTTGAGTACCTCTTCGGTGACCGGAAATGGCATGTAATCGCCGGGATCGCTGCCTACCTTCCCGGTATAGAAGTAGCTGTCGGAGCGAAGCTGGCCGCGGGCAACGGTTCCCTCCACCGGGGGCCGTGCCGAGCGCAGATCGGAATAGAAATCGCTTTGCGCCAGAGCTTTGAAGCGCGGCTGGTCATGCATGTCCTGGCGGCAGGAGGATAGCGCCAGAGCGAATACCAGCCACAGAAATCTCTGCCACTTCGCCATTTAGCTCGGAACCTCCGCCACCGAAATCGGGTTCAGGCCCTCCAGAAACTGACGCGTGCGTGTCGGGTCGTAATTCTTGTCCGAAGAAAAAATGATCAGGAAGAAGCGGTCTTTCGATGCCAGGTCAAATCGCGGCACGTTGAACACGGGATGGTAGGGCATGGGCAGGCCGTTCAGTGCAAGCATGCCGAAGACCGCCGACAGGCCAGAGAAAAGGATTGTCATTTCAAAGGTCACGATGATGAACGACGGCCAGGAATTGAACGGGCGGCCGCCGACATTCAAGGGATAGCTGATATTGTTGATCCACCACTGCAGGACGAAGGCGGCGGTTCCACCGAGAAGCCCGCCGATCAGACAAACCAGAGCCACTCCGTTTTTCTCAAAGCCGATGGCTTCCGACAACTCCTCGACCGGAAACGGTGTGTAGGCGTCGATCTTGCGGTAACCGGCGGCGTAAGTGCTGCGGGCGGCGCGTATGGCGTCGTTGACGTTGTCGAATTCTGCCAGCAGGCCGTAAATCCGCGGGTCGCGCATCAGGTATGGACCTCCACCTCGTGCTTCACAGTAACTTCGGCCTCGGGCAGCAGCGTTTTCAGCTCGGAGATGGAGACTGCCGGCAGCAGGCGAAGGAACAGGAACATGCAGGCCGAGAAGAATCCCAGCGTGCCGATGAAAATCGCCCAATCCCACTGCGTGGGGTAGTACATGCCGAAGGAGGAATTCAGGAAATCACGGGTGAGACTAACCACGACGATGATGAAGCGTTCCAGCCACATTCCGACCAGCACGTCAAGCGAAATGAAAAACAGCAAGAGCGGGTTGGTGCGGATCCGCTTGAACCACAGGACCTGGGGTACTACCAGGTTGGTGAACAGCAGGGCATAGTAAAAACCAGCATAAGGCCCGTGCAGGCGGTTCCAGCGCAAAAACGTCTCATAGGGATCGCCTCCGTACCAGTTCATGAAGGCTTCAAAGGCGTAGCCATAGCAGACGATCCAGCCGGTGGCTAGCATCACCATGGCGGAATTTTCAAGGTGGCGCATGGTAATGAAATCCTCTATGCCATAAAACTTGCGAATCGGAATGGCTAGCACCAGCACCATGGCAAATCCGGAATAGATGGCGCCGGCAACGAAGTATGGAGGGAAAATAGTGGTGTGCCATCCGGGGACGATGCCGATCGAGAAGTCAAAGCTCACCACCGTGTGAACCGAGAGCACAAGCGGGGTGGCGAGGCCGCCGAGGAGAAGATATGCGGTCTCGTATCGGTTCCAGTGGCGGACGGAATTGCGCCAGCCCATACATAGCAGGCCGTAAACAATCTTGACGAAACGATTGCTCGTCTGGTCGCGCAGGCTTGCCATGTCGGGAATCAAACCGATGAACCAGAAAACCAAGGAAATGGTTAAGTACGTGGTCACCGCGAACACATCCCAGACCAGCGGGCTGCGGAACTGCGGCCAGTAGCTCATGGTGTTGGGATAGGGAAAAAGCCAATAGAACAACCACGGGCGGCCCAGGTGAAAGACGGGGAACATGCCGGCGCAGGCCACGGCAAACAAGGTCATGGCTTCGGCAAAACGGTTGATCGAATTGCGCCAGCTCTGTCTGAGCAGCAGCAAAATAGCCGAAATCAGGGTGCCGGCGTGGCCGATTCCGATCCACCAGACGAAGTTTACGATGGCAAATCCCCAGCCTATGGGAATGTTTACGCCCCAGATGCCGACGCCCTTGTAGAAGAGGTAGCAAACGGCTAGCAGGAACCACTGCAGAATGATGAAGCAGATCACCATGCCGAGCAGCCAACCGTTGGTGAGCGGGCGGCGCAGCACAATGGCGCCGATCTTCTCGGTTATGCTCGCATAAGTGTGTCCCGGCTGAATGACCGGCGCCTTCTGCTCGCCGACTTCGACTTCTGTGGCTCTCCGCATGCGTACTCCCGCTAACTTTCGAGCTCAGGGTTCGGGTTGCGAATCTCCGCCAGATAGGTGGTGCGCGGACGCGTATTGAGGTCGTCCAGCAGGCCGTAATTGCGTGATTTGCCCTTCCATCTGGAGACCTGGCTGTTCGGGTCATTAATGTTGCCAAAGACGATGGCGTTCGCCGGGCAGGACTGCTGGCATGCCGTCTGCAAGCGTTCATCGACGCGCACATCCTTCCCCTGGCGGATGGAAGCCGTCTCGGCATCAATACGCGCGTGGGTGATTCGCTGCACGCAATACGTACATTTCTCCATCACCCCGCGGCTGCGCACGCTGACATCGGGGTTGCGCACCATTTTCAATTGCGGCGTCGACCAGTCCTGGAACAGCATGAAGTTGAAGCGCCGCACCTTATAGGGACAGTTGTTCGAGCAGTAGCGCGTCCCCACGCAGCGGTTGTAGACCATGTCATTGAGTCCCTCGGTGCTGTGCACGGTCGCACCCACGGGGCAGACAAGTTCGCAGGG